>JAZBNW010000414.1:0-12363 GCA_036350855.1 Halieaceae bacterium | reverse complement strand
GATGTTCATCGTTTCTCTCCATGTTTGTCGAATCCCATTGCGCAAGTACAGCCCTCGGCCATCCTGCCCCCTGGAGGCCCGGCCGACGCTATTACCAACTGCGTGCAAGCATAAATCACCTTTGTTTCAAAAGAAATCGGCAATTTTCCGGGTTTTTCCGCCCAAACCCTTGTCCTGCGAGCCTCGATACGCTGTACCGACCCCGGCGGATCACTCGCCTGCCAACGGCGGGTGCGTTTAAGCGGGCAGGGTCTCCGTACAGTGGTCGCGACTGCCGCCCAGCCGGTCCCTGGCCCCCCGCATGATAAGTGATAGCCCACCGGTGCCCGCCGCGAGCAACGCGCCGGTTTTATTCGCCCCTACCGTGGGGCGCGCGAGGGTGCCTCGCAGGGCGACGAACGGCGTTACGAACATGTCCGCGCTCACGCCCAGACCCTGCCTGGGCTGGGTGTGGAACTTTATGTCGAGCTCCTCGGTATTGAGATCCAGTGTGCCATCGACCAGCACCGTCATCCAGCAGCGCCCTGTGTCTGTTGAGGTCGGCAAACTGCAGATAGCACAGCACCAGCGCCAGCAGGGCCAGCGGCAGCAGCAATACGGTGAGCAGCAGGCGCGCCATGCCAAGGGGGTCGTTTTATCCTGAACGGATAGACAAAAACCCGGTCGGCAGGGGCATCCATTTTGCCGGTTGTCGACCGGGCGGGTTCACCTCAAAGCGGTTCGTAGGAGTACTTCTGCCCACCCAGGGTTGCCTCGTACATCAAACCGCCCTTGGCCACGGTGAAGATAGCCATACCCTTGCGGTAGCCATGGGATTTTGTGGAGGCATCACTCTTGCCGCCACTGGCGCCAGCCGCCATGCCGCCGCCGGTATTGGCCTCGGCGGACACGCCCGCCGTGATGGCTACGGCCGTCGCCTGGGCGCTGAACTCGAAGTTGCCGGAGATAAAGTCGTTGAGAGCGCTCTCATCTTCGAAGAAGATAATCTGGCTGTAGACCTGCCCTCCCAACTGCAGTCCAACAGTCAGTTGGGTCATCTTGGTCTCGCCGATTGCCTTACCCTGCCTGTAAACCTTGCCGGTGCCGTGGGCGCCGCCAATGCCGATACCGCCCTTGCCGATACTGGGAAACACCGCGTAGCCGTAAGCGCTGTCGAAGTAGGCGCCGCTTTCGCCTGCATCCCTGAACACCTGGATAGTGTCGCTGTAATCGTCTGCCCGGGCCAGTTGCGCGGACAGCATGGCAAACAGCAGCACTAGCGTAACCTGTATAGTTTTTTGCATGAGATCCATCCTCTGAAAAGTTGAGCGACAGGGTGTCTGCGCAAGCTTCATTGGGCCGGGTCGAGGCAAATTCGGTAGCCGGCACCATTTCGCTCCAGGCGATTGTCGCGTGGTTAAAAGTAGCACCGTACCGGGATTTCGCAAACCGGGGGCCGCCCCGCAGGCGGTCAGCCAAGGCTGAAAAGCAGCGCGCCGTTGTCGCCGGGAAGCACGCTCACAGGCTGGCCCGCGGAAACCGAGGCAGCCATTGCCTGCACCGTCGAAGGGTCGCTGGAATTGGCGACGAAGCGGGCCCCCTCCCCGGTCTCGGCAAGTACTATCGCCTGCACCGGCTCCCCCCCGCGGTAGTTCAGCACATAACTGACGATGCTGCCGGCGGAAGGATCCTCGATAACAGGCCTGGAGGGTATCGAATCCCGGGCCAGCCGGGTGTCTGCCGCAGTCCAGTCCACCGCGCCGGGTTCGCGCGCATAAATACCCGCCCCGTGTTTGGACAGAATACCACCCACGCTGGTCACCAGCGCGCAGGCGCCCCTGCCATCGCGCAGCTGGCATACGGCCTCAGCCAGTGAATGCATGCTGTAATTATTGCCCGCGCCGCCAAAGTACGGCAGGCCGCCGGTCAGGGACAGCGCCCGGGAGCCGTCCACCGGCAGGTCCAGGTACTCCGCCGTGGATGCCACCGCGCAGGCAAAACAGCTGTAGATATCGATCAGGTCGATGTCATCGATGGTCCTGCCGGACATCGAGAAGGCGCGATCGAGTACGGCATGGCCCATCAGGGAGCAGGCCGGGTCATCCCGTTCGCTCAGGTTGTAGTCGACGCCTTCGGCCATACCCAGGGGAAATACCCAGTGCTCCGGGGGGATGCCCAGCCGTCGGGCGGCACCGACACTGCACAGCAGGAGTGCGGCGCCCTGGTTGACCCCGTCCTGGGCCACCATGCGTTTGCTGTAGAGGTGGTTCAGCAGCGGTGCTGCAAGGATCTCATCGGCACTCAGCGCCACCGGAAACTGGGCGTAGGAATTGGCGGCCGCCACGGTGCTCAGGGACGCCAGCAGCCTGGCCATGAACTCGCGCTGCTCCGCGGGCGAGCGCCGGGCGCCAAAGGCCCGCGCCTGGTCTATCAACGCGTAGTAGGCCATCGGCGCCAGCAGGCCGTTGCTGACTTCCTGCATGGTGACGAACATATCACCCCAGCCGCGGTCTTCCAGCGGGAACACCGCGGGGTCGAAAGTCTCGTTCCAGTCCGGCGCCAGGCCCGCCCGCTCCGCGTCGCGCTGGTTGCGTATGGCCTCGGCCCCGGTCAGCAATACCACCGAGCGCTCACCCCGGGCGATGTCGCGGGCGAACTCGATCAGTCGACTCTGGGGTTCGTTGCCGCCTACCTGGCCGTAGATGAAGTGGGAGGGAGTGGCGCCTATAGCGCGGGCTACGGAAGCCGGGGGATTGTCGCTGCGGCCGAACGGGCAGGGCTTCATACCCATGGAGTCCGCGAACAGGCGAGTCACCGAAATGGTATCGATGGCTTCGGCGAGACCGCTGCCGCCGGCGTGAGCCAGGGCGCGCCGGGTAGCTTCGGCCGCAAGCATCATGGGAGAATCAGTGGTGGCTTCACGCTGCACCACCTGGCCGGCGCCAACCAGGATCGGCGTGTTGTCCGCCAATGTGTCCCAATCCGTCATGTCAGTCTCCAACAAATAAACCGCAACGGAAGTCTATCAGGCAGTGGCCAACTTGTCGGCAGCCAGCTGGCCGGCAAGGTATTCCTCGTAGGTCCCCTGGAAATCCACCAGCCGCTTGTCTTTGATCTCGATAACCCGGGTGGCCAGGGACGACACAAACTCGCGATCGTGGCTGACAAAGATCAGGGTGCCCTCGTAGTGTTCCAGCGCCAGGTTGAGGGACTCGATCGCTTCCATGTCCAGGTGGTTGGTGGGTTCGTCCAGCAGCAGCACATTGGCGTCGGTCATCATCAGCTTGCCGAACAGCAGACGGTTTTTCTCGCCGCCGGAACACACGCGGACCTGCTTCTTGAAGTCGTCGGAGGAAAACAGCAGCCGCCCCAGGGTGGCCCTGACGATCTGGTCGTCGTGGCTGGCACGGCGCCACTGGCTCATCCAGTCGAACAGGTTGAGGTCGCAGTCGAAGTCGGCTGTGCTGTCCTGGGGGCAGTAACCCCGGGTGGCGTTTTCGGCCCACTTGATCTTGCCCTGATCGGCGGCGAACTCACCCATCAGGCAGCGCAGCAGCGTGGTTTTGCCCACGCCATTTTCGCCGATGATCGCCAGCCGTGTGCCCGCCTCAAGCATGATGCTGGCCTTTTCGAACAGGGGTTCGCCGTCGAAGCCGTGGCCCAGGTTCTCCAGGGTCAGGGCCTGGCGGTGCAGCTTCTTTTCCTGCTTGAAGCGGATATAGGGGCTGACCCGGCTGGAGGGCTTGATGTCTTCCAGCTTGATCTTGGTGATCTGTTTCGCCCGGGAGGTCGCCTGCTTCGCTTTTGATGCGTTGGCGGAAAAGCGACTGACAAACTGCTGCAACTCGGCAATCTGGGCGCTCTTCTTGGCGTTTTCGGATTGCTGTTTTTCCCTGGCCTGGGTGGAGGCGGTCATGAAATCATCGTAGTTGCCGGGATAGACGCGCAGCTCACCGTAATCGATATCCGCCATGTGGGTACACACCGCGTTGAGGAAATGGCGGTCGTGGGAAATGATGATCATGGTGGACTTGCGCGCGTTAAGCACGGTTTCCAGCCAGCGGATGGTGTCGATATCGAGGTTGTTGGTCGGTTCGTCCAGCAGCAGGATGTCGGGGTCGGAAAACAGCGCCTGGGCCAGCAGCACACGCAGCTTCCAGCCCGGCGCCACCTCGCTCATGGGGCCGTAGTGCAGCGCCTGGTCGATACCCGCCCCCAGCAGGATCTCCCCGGCGCGGCTCTCCGCGGTATAGCCGTCCATCTCGGCGAACAGGGTCTCCAGCTCCGCCACTTTCATGCCGTCGTCTTCCGACATGTCCGGCAGGGCGTAGATGCGGTCCCGCTCCTGCTTGACCTCCCACAGCTCCCGGTGGCCCATGATGACGGTGTCAACCACCGAAAAGCGCTCGAACGCAAACTGGTCCTGGTGCAGGCGGCCGACACGCTCGTTCGGCGTGATCGAGACATTGCCGGAGCTGGGCGCCAGGCTGCCGTCAAGGATTTTCATAAACGTCGACTTGCCACAGCCGTTGGCGCCGATCAGGCCGTAGCGATTGCCGTCGCCGAACTTGACCGAAATGTTTTCGAACAGCGGCTTGGCGCCAAACTGCATGGTGATGTTGGCGGTAGAGATCACGGGGTATTCCTGGCGGTTGACTGCGAGGTCCCGGTACAGGACGCGCAAAGAGGCGGCGCATTCTAGAGAATATGCACCGCCATGTCGAGGTAAAATCAAGGGGTCAGGGTCACTTGAAAAGACAACTGAGACAGTCTCCATGCGGAGCATGCTGATTATCGATCAAGGAGTCTGACCCCTTGATACCCTGTCACTGACAGTGAGGGACGGGTATTCTTGCGTGACAATACAATTGCCATTTCCGTATCCCCCATCCTCCCCGCCCTCTGTGGCCGGCGACGCCTGACGGGATCGTTCACCACGGGTACCTTCAAATGCCAGAGCCTGTAAGCCGACTAGCAGTGTTGATACTCGTGGGGGCGACCTGCATCGCCCGGGCGGGCGAACTTCGCCTCGATAATGGCGCGATCCTGCCCGGGGAACTGGGCAGTGTCAGCCCGAACACACTTGTGTGGAAAGCCGATAAGATCGGGGATGTCACTGTCGCCAAGAGTGATGTGCTCGAGCTGCGATCCAGCCAACGAGTCTCGCTGAAGGTGACTCTGCACGAGCCGGCCCAGCCCGACTGCCTGGTCCGGGTAAAAAGCAGCCAGTGGTACATGGATTGCGGCGCGGGATCAGCTCAGCCAGTCGCCTTTGCGCAGCTGCGCAGCCTGCCTCCCGACACCATTTCCACCGGCAAGGTAACCGTGTCCCTGGATATCGACCGCGGCGCCAATCCATCCGATGAGGTAGAAGCCGACATGAGCGCCCGCTGGCTGCGGCCGGGATATCGCCACAATGTCGATATCAGCATCGACTATGAACAAACCGACGGCACCACCACCGATGATGACGCCGATGCCAACTACCAGTACGATCTTCTGCGAAACGAGGGCTGGTACTGGTTCGGCCGGGCGCGCTACTACCGCGACACATTCGAGGCACTGGAGCAGGTATACGCCGGCGGTGGCGGTATCGGCAGGGACTTCACGCCCTCCGACGACCTCAGCTTCAGCCTGCAGGGGGGACCGGCTCTGATGTATTACCAGTATCTGGACCAGGGCTGGCAGACGGAACCCGGGGCCAACCTGCGCTGGACAATGGCGTGGCACACGCCCTGGCACGGTATCAAGGCGTCCCACTCGGGGGAGCTGGGGTGGATTTTCTCCATCTCCGACGCCTACCTGTTCCAATCCAGGACCGCCCTCACCTTTCCACTGTACCAGGGACTGGTCGCGGAACTGCGACTCGAGTACGACCGCTCGGGGGTAGATGTCGGCGAGAACGGCGACCACGATATCGAGTGGATTCTGGCACTGGGGTATCAATGGTAGGCGTTCAAGGAGTCTGACCCCTTGATTTTTGCTGGGCGGGCAGCTGGCGCCGGCGCCACAGCAGGTAGATCACCGGCAACACCAGCAGGGTCAACAGCACCGCGCTCAGCATCCCCCCCACCATCGGCGCGGCCAGGCGGCTCATCACCTCGGACCCGGTACCTGTGCCCCAGAGAATCGGCAGCAGGCCGACGATCGTGGCGGTCGCCGTCATCAGCACCGGGCGTACCCGCAACCCCGCACCCTGCCATACCGCGTTCTCCAGTGTTGTCCCGGTCAGTTCCCCGCCCTCCTCCACCAGGCGTCGCCAGCCCTGGTCCAGGTACACCAGCATGATCACGCCGGTTTCCACCGCGACCCCGGCCAGGGCGATCAGACCCACCCCCACGGCAATGGAAAAACTGTAATCCAGCAGGTACATAAGCCAGACGCTGCCCACCAGGGCCAGGGGCAGGGTCCCCATCAGGATGAGCACCTGGGAGAAGTTGCGGAAATTGAGGTAGAGCAGCACCACGATAATGGCCAGGGTGAGCGGTACGACATAACTCAGGCGCTGTTTGGCCCGTTCCATGTATTCATATTGCCCGGACCACACCAGCGAGTAACCCGGGGGCAGCTCCAGTTCCCGCTCCACCACAACCCGCGCATGGTCCACATAGCTGCCGACATCCACACCCTCGATATCCACATAGGTCCAGCCGTTGAGCCGGGCATTCTCACTCTTGATGCCGGGAGGGCCATCCTCCAGGTATATGGCAGCCACGTCTCCCAGGGCGATGCGTTGCCCACCGGGGGTGACCACCGGCAGCAATGCCAGCTGTTCCGGTGAATTGCGAAAGGACTGTGGGTAGCGGATATTCACCGGGTAGCGCTCCCTCCCCTCCACGGTCCTGGTGATGTCCGTGCCGCCGATCGCGGTCGCCACCACCTGCTGCACATCGGCGATGTTGAGGCCGAATCGCGCCGCCCGCTCACGGTCGATATCCACCTTGATATAGCGCCCGCCCGCCACCCGCTCGGAATAGACCGACGCCGTACCCGGCACGTCCGCCAGGATAGTTTCCAACTGCTGGCCAATGTGCTGGATGGTCGTCAGCGAAGGTCCGGCCACTTTAATGCCGACCGGCGTCTTGATCCCGGTAGCCAGCATATCGATGCGGGTCTTGATCGGCATCACCCAGGCGTTGGTCACCCCCGGCAATTTGACCAGCGCGTCCAGCTCGTGGGTCAGGCTGGCGGTGGTGACGCCCTCACGCCACTGGGAGCGCGGTTTCAACTGGATAAACGTTTCTATCATGGTGAGCGGCGCCGGATCGGTCGCGGTATCCGCGCGGCCTATTTTGCCGAACACCGTCTCCACCTCGGGTACAGTTCGGATCAGCTTGTCCGTCTGTTGCAGCAACTCCCTGGCTTTGCCGATCGATATGCCGGGATAGGTGGTGGGCATATACATCAGGTCACCCTCGTCCAGCGGGGGGATGAACTCACTGCCGATGCGCTGCAGCGGCCAGAGCGCGCTCACCAGCAATAGCGCCGCCACCAGCAGGGTGGCTTTCGGGTAGCTCAGCACTTTTCGCAGGAGAGGCATATAAACGCCAACCAGAAGTCGGTTGAGGGGGTTGCGCTGTTCGGGCAACACCTTGCCGCGAATAAAATAACCCATCAATACCGGCACCAGAGTAATGGCGAGCACCGCGGCCGCGGCCATTGCATAGGTCTTGGTGTAGGCCAGCGGCGAGAACATGCGCCCCTCCTGGGCCTCCAGGGTAAAGACCGGGATGAAGCTCGCGGTGATGATCAGGAGGCTGAAGAACAGGGCGGGGCCGACTTCCGCCGCCGAGGCCGCCACCACCTGCCAGCGGTTGGCGCCGGTGACCGGGGTGCGCTCCATGTGTTTATGCATGTTCTCGATCAACACGATGGCGCCGTCGATCATGGTGCCGATGGCAATCGCAATTCCGCCCAGTGACATGATATTGGCGTTGAGACCCTGCAGGTACATCACGATGAATGCCGCGAGGATGCCCACCGGCAGACTGATCACCGCCACCAGGGAGGAGCGCACGTGAAACAGGAAGGCCACACACACCAGCGCCACCAGCAACAGCTCCTCACCCAGCTTCTGCCACAGGTTGTTCACTGCACTCTCGATAAGCCCGGAGCGGTCATACACGGTGACGATCTCCACGCCCTCGGGCAGCCCCGGTCGCAGCTCGTCGAGCCGGGCCTTCACCAGGTCGATGGTGTTCCGGGCGTTTTCGCCGAAGCGCATGACCACGATGCCGCCCACCGTCTCGCCCTCGCCGTTGAGCTCGGCGATACCGCGGCGCATCTGTGGCCCCAGGGCAATCTCGGCGACATCCCCCAGCAGCAGGGGTGTGCCGGTGCGGTTGACACCGAGGGGAATGGCCTCCAGGTCCGCCACGCTTTGCAGGTAGCCAGTGACGCGCACCATGTATTCCGCCTCGGCCATCTCCACGACCGAGGCGCCAATTTCCTGGTTGCCCCGGGTGATGGCATTCTGGATGTGGCTCAGGGGAATGTCGAAGGCCCGCAATTTGTCCGGGTTCACGGTCACCTGGTACTGCCTGACCATACCGCCCACCGTCGCCACTTCGGAAACCCCGGGCACACTTTGCAGTTCATATTTCAGGAACCAGTCCTGCAGGCTGCGCAACTCGCTGATATCGTGCCGGCCCGTGCGGTCCTGCAGGGCGTAGATATACACCCAGCCCACCCCGGTAGCGTCCGGTCCCAGCTGGGGTCTGGCGGCCTCCGGCAGCGAAGGGGCCACCTGGCTCAGGTACTCCAGCACCCGGCTGCGCGCCCAGTAGAGGTCGGTGCCCTCGTCGAATATCACATAGACGTAGGAGTCCCCGAAGAAGGAAAAACCGCGCACGGTGGCCGCCCCTGGCACCGACAGCATGGCGGTGGTGAGGGGATAGGTGACCTGGTCCTCCACCACCTGGGGAGCCTGTCCGGGGAAGCGGGTCTTGATGATCACCTGCACGTCCGAAAGGTCGGGGATAGCGTCCACCGGCGTATTCCTCACCGCGAAACCGCCTGCCCCGATGAGGATGGCAGTCGTCAGCAGGACGAAGAAGCGGTTGCCGACGGACCAGCGGATAATGGCTTCAATCATGATCGTGCTCCATGGAATGCCCGTGCATGGAGTGGTCCTCCTGTTGCGGGGCCCCGGTCCCGCCCGGGACGGCGGCGCCGGCGGCAGCTGCGGGCTGCCCGACCTCGTCCATGCGCATCAGGTCGGCGCGCTTGCTGGACTCGGAGTCCAGCAGGAACTGGGCCGACACCACCACGGTGTCACCCGCCTGCAGGCCACCCAGGATCTCGATAGCGCGATCGCCCACCCGGCCCAGCTTCACCGCGGTGGAGCGAAAGCGACCCTGACCCAGGGCGAGCACCACCCGGTCCTCCCCGCCAGTGCGTATCACCGCCTCGCGGGGAACCACCAGCGCGTCCTCCACCGGGTCGGTCTCGATCTCAACCTGGGCGAACATATTGGGTTTGAGAATCCTGTCCTCATTGGCAAAGCGCAGGCGTACCCGCAGGGTGCGGTTCTTCTCATCAAGGGACGGGTAGACGTAATCCACCTGTCCCCGCCACTGCCTGCCGGGCAGGTAATCCAGCGACATGGTTACCGGCAGGCCAACGCTTACCAGTGGTGCCTGTCGCTCAAACACCTCGGCCTCCACCCAGACATCCTCCAGCACGCCGATAGACATCAGGGTGGTACCGGGCATGACAAAAAAACCCTCGCGGATGTTCAGGTTGTCCACTACCCCGCTCTGGGGGGCGAAAAACGTCACCGTCTGCTGCACCGCCCTGTCGCGGCGCAGGCGGGCGACCATCTCCGGGGCCAGTTGCAGCGCCAGCAGCCTGTCCCGGGCAGCCTCGACAAGGCGCGGATTATCGCGCTTCAGCGCCAGCAGGTACTCCTCCTGGGCGTTGACCAGCTGGGGCGAGTAGAGCTCGTACAGGGGCTGCCCGGCCTGCACCGGATCGCCGGAGGCTTTCACATGGAGCTTTTCTATCCAGCCTTCCACCCGCGGGTGAATATGGATAAGCCGGTCCTCGTCGTACTGCACATACCCCACGGTGCGTATGCGGGTGGGCAGTGCGGCATAGGCGACCGGCGCCGTGCGCACCCCCAGGTTGTTCTCCACCTCCGGCGCGATCCGGACCGTGGCCGCACCGCCCCCGCTGGCGGCGTCCTCGTAAACAGGCACGAGGTCCATGCCCATGGGTGACTTGCCCGGTCCGTCGCGCCGGTAGGATGGATCCATCGGCGCAACCCAGTACAGTGGCTCGCGATCCCGGCCGGCGTCACCCGCGGTTGCCGGCTCGACGGAACCCCGCCCTGCGGGGCCCAGCAGCAGATAACTGCCTGCCGCCCCGGCAGCGGCGGCCAGCAGGGCGACAATGACGGTTCTGGTCGCGGTATTCATGACGGTTCTCCCGGGGCCTCGTCGGCACTGGTGACAAAAAAGTAATTCAGTTGGGTAATGGTCTGCAGGCGTGCAATGTCGATATCCAGCGCCTCTATCCGCGCATTGAGTTCGGCGATACGCGCCCGCACCACCTCGGCAAAATCGCCATCGTCCCGGGTGTAGGCCGACAGGGACGCCTCGGCCTGTTCGTGCATTTCGGGGAGCAGCCGCTCGCGGTAGAGCTGGCGACGCTGCTCGAGCCGCTGCAGGCGGGCGTAGAGGGTTTCAAAGCCCGCGACCATTTTGCGCAGCGCCAGCATCTTCTCGGTGCGCATGGCCTCGCTGTCTGCGATGGCGGACTGTAGCTGCCGGTCCTGGCGCCGGGCGGTGAAAAACGGCAGGTCCAGCGCCAGCCCGACGGAGAAAAAGTCCGGCCTGTCCTGCCCCATGGGTCCATCCTCGCGGTAGCCATAGCTGGCGGCGACCTTCCATTCCGGCCAGTACTTCTGGCGCGCCAGTTCGATATCGACCCTGCTTGCGTCTATCCGGCGCTCGAGACTGCGCAGGGCCGGGTGCCCGCTGATCAGGCTGGCGATCCCGGCGGGCTCGCCGGCGGCTCCGGCCTGCAACTGCTGCGCACGCCGCAGGGGGATATCCGGCAACTCCTCGGCAAGCGTCGGCGCACCGTAGGCTCCCGGCAGCCACTCATCCGCCCCGCCCGACGCCCCATCAGGCCCCGGTCGCAGCCACTGCCCGAGTTTGGCCCGGGAGGTTTCCAGTTGCTCATGCAGCACCGCGAGACGGTCCTCCAGGCGGGTCAACTCCAGCTGGGCCCGCACCAGGTCCTGCTGGCGGGTGCGGCCAACAGCGCTGGCATAGCTGGACTCGGCCACGTCCACCAGCTGCTCGAACAGCTCCCGGTCCCCCTCGATCAGCCGGATGCTTTCCCGGGCGCGCCAGGCGTCCAGCCATACGCTGGCCACCTCGACACCCAGCCGGGCCCGGCGATCCTCCCGCTGGAAGGGAAACTGCTCACCCAACAGGTTCAGGCGCTGCTCGTCCAGGGCCCTGCTGTCGCCCCGGGGGAAGGTCTGCACCACCCCCACCTTGAACTGGGTCATGGCCTCCTGGTCGAAATCGAAAGTGTCGGTAGGCAGGTTGGCAAAGCCGAGGTCCAGCATGGGGTCTGGCAGGGTGCCGGCGGCTACCGCCCGGGCCTCGATGGACTGCTGGCGGTATTCACTGCCCAGCATCCACGGGTCGTTGCGCTGTGCCAGCGCAATCGCCTCGTCCAGGCTAATGGCAGCACCGGCGGAGGCGCTGCGCAAAAGGCACAGCACCAGCAGCAGGGTGGGTAATCGATTCATGGCAATCAGCCCTCTCTCGCAGGGAGTATCAACGCGCGACAACGCGACGCACATCGGGAGAGCTTGTGTGGCCAAGCTCCCGCTTTAAACCCGGAACTGCGCAAGTTCCGGACGCACCTGTCCTGTGCTAGCGGGAAATGGGTGGGCGGTAGAGCGAGTCGACGGGGTGCAGTGGCGCACCGGCCTCGACGGCGGCAGTGAGGATGGAAAAGACTGGCAGTGTGCTGCCCGAATGATCGAGGGGCAGGGCCGGGGCTGACTGGCAGTGACTCATGGAGCAAAGGCCGCTGTCACAACAGCCACCGACAACACCGGGAAGTTCAGCATCGGACTCCGCGGACATATGGTGTCCGGCGTGCTCCATTGCGGCCATAGCCACACCCTCGACAGCTTCGCTACGGACAGCATCGCCGGCGGGCGCCGTCATCTGGCAGGGCAGCGCACTGGCAGCCAGAACCTGGCTCGTGTAGGCCAGTAACAGCAGCAGAACTATACGGATTCGTTTCATACCCGATGAGTATAGGCCAGTCGGGGCACAAATTTAAGCCGAACGGCGCTTCAGCTGTCAGATGGCTGCGAAACCCCGCGTGGATCAATAAAACGCCAGATTCGGGTCT
>JAZBNW010000413.1:0-4131 GCA_036350855.1 Halieaceae bacterium | reverse complement strand
CTACCTTCCAGGCAAACCCATTCGTCATTGTAGTCACCTAATGTTTTGAAAGAGAGATTGGATTTAGTATCTTTGCCTAAGTGAATATCGCTTACATAAGCCTGACTCGTAGCGCTATCACCTTCGACATTAATGACGACATTTCCAATGAGATGCTGAGTTGTGCCACATTTATCCAGAAAGGAACGAATAAAGCCGACGATTTCTCCTCGACCTGCAATCTCACCTGCACCTAGATTGGCACTAACATCCTCGGCTAGCATAGTTTCCAGGGTTTGCCAGTCTCGTCTATCCATTGCCCGAGCGAATGCCGCGATCTTGCGATAGATTTCTCGCTCTGCTAATAACATTTCCAGGTTCAATTACTAATCTCCATAAAGCAACTTAACAGCTACATAGACGGAAATACTTCCGTTGAAAAAACGGATTCGGGATTTTCATGAGGATGTCCCTTTTGAGTAAAACGCGGCCGGTCGAGTCCGAGGGTAGCTGAGCCACCCGATGACTGCAATGTGTTGCGGACCTGTCCCTGGCGGATTCGCAATTTGGGCTGCCACTGGACGTTGGAACAATCCCGGGCGATGCTTTTCGCGGGGATATTGGCTCATATTGACGGCCTGTTGTTCAGCTGACCCATCTGGAGCAGGAAAAACCCGACCCGAAAGTCCCCGAAGATAGGACAAATTGCCTGCAGGCAACGAGCAGGGCGATAGCGCTGACCGGCACCGGCGGCGGCTTGCCTTTACTGGAGCACGCTATTCCATCAATCGGGCGTAAGCGCCCGCGACATGTCGTCCAGAAGCGCCTGTGGTGAAACCGGTCGACCGAGAAACGCCTCGATGACCTCTCTCGATGTCTTTTCAAGACCAAAGCGGTAGAGGCTGTTGCTGATTTTTTCGTACCAGAGCGGATTGCCCTCAGTGTAGGGCCCGTATAATTCCACTGCACGGGCCCGCAAGTCGGCATTCACGATCGCTCCGGCCGCGTAATTCATCATGTAACCCGGTGAATCGATCAGCTGGCCGCGAACCGCCCACCAGGCGAGATCGGGGTGGGGGTTGATGCGAAAATACTTGTGAGTGATTTCCCCCCACACCAGATTGGGATCGCTGTCCGGCGCGCGATGCATGCGCACCTCGAACAGCGCCCATGCGATATCCATCACGATTGCGGCGTACTTGGCGATGATGGCATCCTCGAGTGGTACGGCAGTCCCGAGGTAGCGTCGTTGCCATGGCGGCTCGTACATGTCCAGGGTGGCAATATCGGCAACCCCCTCGGTGAAAATGTCGCTGTCCGGCCAGTCCGAGAAGGCCGGACGGGTGCGGATGGCGGCGATGTGAATCGCATGGCCCGTCTCGTGTAATAATTCCATCAGGTTGTCGAGCCCGCCGATCTGATAGGACGCAAAGACCCACGGCTCGCCGGGAGTCCAGACGCCGTTATCGAGCCGCGGTCGGCGCCCGAAGGTGGTGAACGCCACAGGGTCCTTGCCCGGCCGAGGTTCCAGGTCGTAGCGCAGCTGCAGGGCCAGCGGGTCCGCGCCGAGATCGCGGTAGAAACGGTCGTTGATCTCCCGCAGCGCGTTCCCGGGTATTGCCTCGCTCAGCGCCCGGTTGCTGCGTCCGGTGTTGTAGGCAAAATCCCAGGGCTCGATCGCGGTGTCGGGTGTGATGTCGTGCCACTTCTGCAGCACCGCCATCATCCACTTCTCCATCAGCGCTGGCTCGATGCCGATTGCCCGCACCGATTCCCCCAGTACTTCACCTTCGCTCTTCATCCGTGCAGCGTTCAGCCGAACAAGCGTTCGATAGGGACTTTGCGGCCCGTTGTCGCCATTGACCGATACCCAGACGGGTTCCATTGCCCGCCACAGTTTCTCACGCCGTGACGGTTCGTCGGTCAACGGCAGCCGGCCGAAAACCGTTAACCTGTCCACCGCCTCGCCCTCGAATGACAGTGACCGGGCGGCCAGCGAAAAGCAATGATAGATACGCAACGAGAGCGCCTGGTAGCCGCCTTCCCCCTTTGCAATAGCCTCCGGGTCATAGCGACAGTCGACGACTTCGCCTTCGCCAGTGTTGCCCCCTGCTGAAGATTCCTCGTTTGCAGTCTCGGGCAGGTCCGCAACCAGGGCCCGCCTCATCGCGGCCAGGGCCAGCAGGTCTTGCCCGGACACCGGCTCAACAGGGTTTACCGAAAGAGCCTGCTGCAGCCGGCTGCGTGAAGAGTTATAGGATGCAATCAGCTCTGCCAGGTTGGCGCTGCCGGTTTCGCCCCGAAAACTAGCGATATCGATCCGGTCACCCAGCGCGCGAGTGTCCGCATAGAGTTCTTCGATCGTACCGACAGACAGCGGCGCATCTGTGGCTTTTGACCGCAGGTCCTGGGCAAGGACAGTCGGCAGTACAAGCGCGGAAACAAGCAGCCCCCGGATTGCGGTGATGTGGATTTTACTGACAGTCATTCCCGGTCCAATCCGAAATGGCCTGTGGGCAATTGCTGCGCCGGAACATCTAGGCTTGCTCCGGGGACAGGCCATCGAAGCGCTCTCCCTCCAGAACCAGCACGGTTTCGTTCGCCGCAGGTCTGAAGCCCAGCGCCTGGTAAAATCCGAAAGCCTGCTCATTGCTATTGTGAACGCTCAATCTCATATAGCTGGCGCCATGGCGTCGGCCCTGCTCTACCGCCGCAGCGGTAAGTTTTGCAGCCAGTCCGCAGCCCCTGGCCTCTGCCGCCACGAAGAGGTCCTGTACGTAAATGCCGGGGGATCCTCGCCAGGTAGAAAATTCACTGAAAAACAGGATGAATCCCAGTGGGTTTTTGCCGCGCCAGGCGATAATGGCCTCGAAAGCCGCGGGAGACGTGAAACCATAAGCCAGCAGTGATGCCAGGGATCCACGAAATTCCTGCTCCTTGCCCAGATCATGAGCCAGCTGTTGCAACAGCTCGAATAGCACCGGCGCATCGTCCGAACTGGCTTTGGTCAACCTGACGTCAGGCATCGCTTTACACCTTTATCTTGTCACGCCCTTTGAGTAACAGACTTTCACGCACCTCCGCGGGGCTGGCAACCTCGTGTCCCAGCGCCTCGATAATGGTTCTTATACGGCCAACCTGCTCGGCACTGCTGCTGGCCAGGGCGCCCGAGGGCATGGTCAGGCTGTCTTCGAGCCCTACCCGGACATTGCCACCCAGAATAACGCCAAGCGTGGCCAGCGGTATCTGGTGTTGACCGGCCGCCAGCACGGAAAACTGGTAGCTGTCGCCCAGTATGCGGTCCGCGGCGGCTTTCATGGCCATCAGGTTCTCAGGTGATGCGCCGATGCCGCCCATCACGCCCAGGACAAACTGTACGTAGAGGGGGGCTCTCACCAATCCCTGGCGCAGATAATAGCCGAGAGTTTCGATATGGCCCATGTCATAGCACTCGAACTCGAACCTGGCCCCATCGCCTTCTCCGAGTTCTGCCAGAATGGCTTCTATATCCTCATAGGTATTCCTGAAGGTGGTCTTTCGCGTGGCTTCCAGCAGCGCGGGCTCCCACTCGTGTTGCCACTGGCTATACTTTCGCGCCAGGGTGAATATCCCGAAATTCATGGAGCCCATATTCAGCGAGCACATCTCGGGCTTGATGTGGCGGGCGGGGGCAAGCCGCTCCTCAAGCGACATCAGGGAACTTCCCCCGGTAGAGATATTCAGTACCGCGTCACAGCCCTGATGAATGGCGGGAATGAAATCCATGAAATGCCCGACGCTGGCACTGGGTCGGCCATTTGCAGGGTCACGCGCATGCAAGTGAATGATGCTGGCGCCAGCCGCGGCCGCATCCATGGACGCCCTGGCGATCTCAGGGCCTGTTACCGGAATATGCGGGCTCATGGTCGGGGTATAAATCGAGCCGGTTACCGCACAGGTAATAATCACCTTTCGTTTCATTGTTCTGATCCTGTTGCCGTACCCATTCCAGGCCTCTTTTTGAGTTTGCAGAAAAACCACTCCATGATAACATTCTGTGAAATTATATATAGAAACTCAACTATAGTATTCATGAATGTGACCATGCTGCGAAATGATGATGGATCCAGGCCCCAAAATAGCTGAAAGCGCTGCCCGGCACCCCGCACAGAT
>JAZBNW010000412.1:0-4122 GCA_036350855.1 Halieaceae bacterium | reverse complement strand
TGCGGGCGACCTCGAGCCGGTTCTGGTTGGTCCTGATAAGGATATAGGTCTGCGCCACCTGGGATACCAGCGACACCAGGGCGCCATCGAAACTGGCGACGCTGGCATCAAGCAGCGCCGATGCACTCTCCACCTGGCGACGGTAACGTCCCCAGATATCCGCCTCCCAGCTGAGATTGAAACCCAGGTTGTAATTCTCGAAGGTAGTCCCGCTCTGCCTGTCCTTTGAGGCCCCCCCGACCAGCTGCTGCTGTTGCGGGTACTGGTTGCCAATCGCGATCGCCAGCTGCTGCTGGGACTGCAGCACCCGCAGCCCGGCGGAGCGCAATGTGAGGTTTTCCTGCAATGCGCTTTCGACCAGGGCATCCAGCACCGGATCAGCGAACGACGCACGCCACCAGGTGGGATCGACCGGTGCCTGGCTGTCAATGCGGCTATTCCCCGCCTCCAGCCACTGGCTTTCGACAGGGGCGACGGGCTGTTCGTAATCCGGGCCCAGCATGGTGCAGCCACTTGCCGCAAGGGTAACGGTCACAGCGATTGTCAGAGTGCGTAAACGGGGCTTCAAAACTGCGCGCTCATTTCGAGGTTGTGGACGCGGCGGAGTCAGCAACTTCAGCGCCGCTTTCGGTCATCACCAGCACCGAACCTGTCATACCGGCGCGCAATGCCACCCCTTCCGGCAGATCCCCCAGGTGAACGCGTACCGGCACCCGCTGGGCCAGGCGAATCCACTCAAACGTAGGGCTGACATTAGGTAGCAGTTCAAAACCCGTGGTGCCATTTTGCGAGGCGATCCCCCAGCCCAGGCTGTCTACCCGCCCCTCAACAGGCTTGTCGGGGTAGGCCATGAGGGTGACAAGAGCCCGGTCACCGCTGCTTATACCCTCTATCGAGGTTTCCTTGAAAAAAGCCTGGACCCAGAAACTGTGGGCATCAACCAGCGCCAGGACCGGCTGACTCGCCACCACCTGGCTGCCAAGCCGCAAATTCAGGTTGGTGACGTAGCCGTCCACGGGGGCCAGCACCTTCGTGAACTCAACGTTCAGTTGCGCCTGCTGCAGCGCGGCACGCGCCTCGCGAATACTGGCATTGGCGTCGCCGGCGGCCCCAAGGGTGGCACGCATCTGGGCGAGATTGGCCTCAGCCTGGGCCAGTGAGGCACGCGCCTGGGCCAGGCTTCCAATCGACCCCAGGCGCCTTTGAACCGCTACCTGGTAATTGGCCTTGGCAGCCTCCACCGATTTCTGCGCGGTCGCCCGATCCTTTATCAACTCCTGTTGGCGCTGGTACTCCGAGCTTGCGTTCTCGACAGCCGCCTCAGACGCGGCAATAGCGCTTTGCGCCTGATCCACAGAGGCCTGGGCCATGCCGATTTGGGCCTCGGCGGCCTGCACCTGCTTTTGCTTGGCGGTATAGCCGTCGACGGTCAGGTCGTAGCGGGCCCTGGCCTGGTCAAGGCTGGCCTCGAAGGTGCGCGGGTCGATCACAAAGAGCACATCTCCCTCACTGACATACTGGTTATCCACCACATTGAGCTCAACGACCGGGCCGGACACCCGCGGCGCAATCTGCACGACCTCGGCTCGCACCTGACCATCACGGGTCCACGGATTGAGCAGGTAGTCCCAGTACTTGAGCGCAACGGCCAGTACCGCAATCAGGACGACGGTGCCGGTTGTAAGGTATTTTCGCGGTATGTTCACTCGTTATGCCCCAACGATAAAAGTGCCTATCAAAACCGAGTAGATGACGATCAGCGCCAGTAAAACCAGCGGTGGATAAAAAAAATGATGGGCCAGCCTGTAGCGGGTCAGAAGGCGAGTGGTCATCAGCGCAGCGAGCACACCCAGAGCGCTGGCCACCAGCAGGGGCGGCATATAAATGCCGCCGATCGCGAATTCATGAGGAACAGGCGTAATCAATTCCGCGAGTCTCTTTTCATGCAAACCTCTCCTGTCGCCACGCCGCCCAGTCAATGTCCGCCATAATACGGGAGCAATCCAGAAGCGCCACCGATGTTCCCCTGCAGGCGTCCAGCAAACGGTAATAGAATTCGAGCTGCCCCTGGTCGAACTGTTGCCGGTGTTGCGCAAAAGCAGACCCGATTTCCGCGGTCAGTTCCTTCCCGGCACCTTCAAGCTGCACCTGCACTTCTCGACTGGCAGTGGCTATATCCTCCTCATGGGCCAGGCGACCCAGCACCGCCTTTACACTGCGTTGCCAGAGGTCAAATTCCCGGGGCAGCCCCTGCTCGGACATTCCCGGGTCCGGGGAGGCCCGCTGCGCCATAATTTGCTGTAGCTGCATACTCAGCGACTGGACACTGGCAACCAGCGCATCAATCTTGTCGGGAGACGCGCCAGCGACCACTTTGGGATCGATGATAGGAGCCCACCCGGCCAGCTTGGCGGGGAGCAATGCGATCTCCTGGCAGTGAAAAGCCTGCCGCCAGCGGGCCATACGGCCGTCAGAGCGTTGATCGCTCCGTAGCGTCGTTATCAGATAATCAGCGCTGCGAAAGAACCGGCGCAATTGGCGCAGAAAAACCCGCTCGGGGCACAGGTTGAAAGGGAAATACCAGGTCAGGTTCATGATCAGGATTACGCCGACCAGTAGCAGCGAGGTGGATGTGATGCTCAATACATTGTAAGACTGGTGGTTGGAGAAGCCGCACAGGACCAGGAACATGGCAAGTCCAGCGACTCTGCCCAGCGCCGGCGGCGGCGCGGCGAACAGGTAGCATATCGCAAAGGTGACAACAAAGATCATCGCGCCCAGACCGAGGTAGCTCGACAGTGCGGGCATGACAAAAAGATACAGGGCCGAGGCGAAGGCGATGCTGCTGAGAAGCGGCACGTAGATGACCGAGATCCTCAGCTGCGGCGTGTTCGCCAGGACCATACCGATTGAGCCGCTCATGATCAGCATAGTGAAACCACCGGGCAGGTCACTGATATAAATTGCGGCCAGGAAGCACAGCCACATCATCAACACCAGTCGCAGGACGCCAGCCAGGCGATCGGGGTCGGGCACAAAGAACCTCGAAGAACCGCCGCGGACTTGCGGGAGGGGTGCCGGTTCAGGACTGAATCCCCTGATATCGCTGAGGATATCGAACTGCGCACGTGTCAGCCGCTCGATATCGAGCAGATGGGAACGACTCACCGCGAGTGCGGCTCGGTGCAGCGGCGACAAGGCGTCCAGCGCTGCCTCGTTGACAGTCAGAGTCACGGCCTGTGGCTGCCGCTGCGGCCTGGTGCCGACCAGCATAAGGCCAATCTGCTCCTGCCTGGCATCGATCTCGGCGCCAAATGCCGCCAGCTCCGGCAACAAACCCTGCACATCCAGATTCTTCAAATCGGTGAAGGCCTCCTGCCACCGTGTAACGCTGAGGCTGAACTGGGCAAGTTGTTGCTGGAAGCCGCGCCACTGCGTTCGCAGTTCCCGTACCTCGCTGCTGTCGACCCTGGCTGCCTGCAACAACTGATCGACACCCGCCCTGCTCTTGTGCTCCTGGGCGGCCAGTTGGGAGGGTCCAGGGGACGTGTCGCGGCCCGCTATCGTCGCCAGGCAGGCCCCCAGAAGCTGGCGCTGCAGCGCGACCAGCTCGACCGCCGCCTTTGTGAGTTGGGGACCTGTATGCTGGGGCCAGACAAAAGGGGCGACCAGGCTGTAAACCAGTATGCCGAGCCCCGTTTCCTGCATCCTGAGCATCGAAGTCTCGAACGCGTGGACAGAATTTGCTCCTCCCCCGACACAGACGAGCAGAACAACGGTCCAGCAGACCTGCCAGAAATAGGCGTTCGTACTGCCGCTCATCATGTAGCTGCAAACCGCGCCGTACAGCGACAGGGCCACAATAAATGCCCAACGCTGCTGAACAAATAGCGCAATGAACACTAGCGCGACTGCCACTGCTACAACAGTGCCGGCCATGCGCAGGGAAGCCTTTTCCAGGGATTGTCCAATAGTGGCCAGGGAGCAGAAGGCAACGGCAAAGCCTGCCCAATAGGGCTTTTCCCAGTTCATGGCAAGGGCGATGCCGATGGCAATGGTCATGGCCAGGGCTGTCTTGAATGCCTCTTTAAAGTTCAAACTCAGGTTCACAGATTTCCCTTT
>JAZBNW010000411.1:0-6495 GCA_036350855.1 Halieaceae bacterium | reverse complement strand
GTCATGCCCATGAAGTCGCCGTCCCGGCAGGCGCTCTCAACTGCCTCGCCCAGGGTATTGAGTGCGTTCACGAAGCCGGGATCGTTCCCGCTGCAAGCCCTGCCGCCGTCGAAGTAGCAGTCACCGGCCGCGGTGTTGATCTCGTCGACACAGGCTTGCACCGCCTGGGGTATGCGCTCTGCGCAACTTACGGTGGGTTCAACCGGCCCGGGCTCGGTGATCCTGTTGTTATTGTTGTCGTCAGAGCAGGCGCTTGCGAGAAGGGCAAGGAGCAGGGTCGGGCCCAGCTGCCGGGTGGTCCTGGCTGTCATCATCGGGGCGCTCTTATACGTTGTTGTGGAGTCGAACAGTAACATGCGGCGGCCTCGCAGTTAAACGGGACACCGCCGTGACCGGGCGCGTTCGCCGGCAGCGCACCCGCACCATCATGCGTTAATTTAATCGCTTGACTAAATTAATCGCCTGACTAATATTTCTGCCCATGACCGAAGCAAAAGTGCTCTCTCGCGGTGACCAGACACGGGATGCCCTCATCAGGGCGGCCCTGGTCGTGTTCGGGCGTTCGGGTTTCGATGCCGCCAGCACCCGCGCCATCGCCGAGGCTGCGGGCGTCAACCAGGCGCTGATCGGCTACCACTTCGGGGGCAAGCAGGGCCTTTATCTCGGCGTGTTCGAGCACATTATCGGCCAGATCAGGGAGCATATGGCCCCGGTGGCCGCGCAGGTCGAGCATCGCCTGGCACAGGCGACGCCGGAGGGACCCCAGCGGCGGGCCCTGGCCCTGGAGATGATGCAGGACCTTTTCGACGCCTTCAACGATATGAATTTCCAGCATTCCCGGGAGGGCTGGGTGCGACTGATCCTGCGCGAGCAGCAGGACCCCACCGAGGCGTTCCAGCTGCTTTATGACAGTATCCTGTCGCGCCTGATGGGGCTGGTGACCCGGCTCGTGGCCCTGGGCTCCGGTCTTGAGCAGGACTCGGAGGCGTGCCGCATACGCGCCATGATGATTTTCGGCCAGCTGCTCGTCTTTTACACGGCCCGGGGGACGGCATCGCGCCACCTGGGCTGGAAAGAACTCAACCGCGACAACCTGGCAGCCCTAAAAAGGCAGTTCCGAATCGTGCTGGAATCACAATTTCCCCCGGGAGTCCCCGCCGTGTGAAAAAGCGTATTGTCCTCGTCCTCGTACTCCTGCTGGGAGCGGGCTATGCCGCCTGGACGCAGTTGCCGGGCAATGGGGGGGGCGGGGCGCTGGTGCTCTACGGCAATGTGGATATCCGCGAGGTCCAGCTGGGGTTTCGGGTGGGCGGGCGCCTGGAGCGGATGAACTTCGAAGAGGGCGATGCGGTGGCAGCCGGTACGGTGCTGGCCACACTCGACAGCGCGCCGATGCGTGACGGACTGGCGCTGGCGGAAGCGAGGGTGGCCGAAGCACAGGCGCGACTGGCAGTGCTGCGCACCGGTTCGCGGCCCCAGGAAATCGAACAGGCCCGGGCGCGGGTCAGCGAAGCCGCGGCGGCGCTGAAAAACGCCGAGAAAGAATACGAACGGCAGCGGGAGCTGACCGGCAAGGGGCTCAGCAGCCAGGGCCTGCTGGACAATGCGCTGGCCCAGCGGGATGCGGCCTCGGCAAGGCTGACCGCCAGCCGCGAGGCGCTGGCGCTGGCGGTGGAGGGGGCGCGGGCGGAAGATATCGCCGCCGCCGAGGCCGCCCTGGCGGGAGCCCGGGCCCAGCGCGAACAGGCTGCCACCCAGCTGCAGGACACGGAACTCAGGGCACCCAGCGATGGCGTGGTACTCACCCGGGTGCGCGAGCCGGGCGCTATCGTCAGCGCCGGGATGCCGGTTTATACCCTGTCACTCACCGACACGGTATACGTGCGCGCCTATGTGGACGAGTCGCGCCTGGGCAAGGTGGTGCCCGGGGCGACATTGACGATCACCACGGATACCTCCGACCGGCACTATACCGGCCAGGTAGGCTTCGTATCGCCGCGGGCGGAGTTCACGCCCAAGTCGGTGGAGACACCGGAGTTGCGCACGGACCTGGTATACCGCCTGAGAATCGTGGTCACCGACGCGGATGACAGCCTGCGCCAGGGCATGCCGGTGACCATTACCCTGCCCCCGGGCTGAGCCGCGCATGTCGGTCGAGATCGTCATCACCGACCTCGTCAAGCGCTTTGGTGACATACCGGCGCTGGACGGTGTCACGGCCCGTATCAGGGGTGGCCAGCTCACCGGTGTGGTAGGCCCCGACGGCGCCGGCAAGACGACCCTGATGCGCTGCCTCGCGGCGCTGATGCTTCCCTCTGAGGGTACCATTACAGTCTGTGGTCACGACGTGGTCACCCGGGCCGGCACCATTCACGAGATCACCGGCTACATGCCCCAGCGCTTCGGCCTGTACGAGGACCTGTCGGTGATGCAGAACCTGCACCTGCACGCCGAGTTGCGCGGCCTGGATACAGGGTCCGGTGGCGAGCTGTTTGACCGGCTGCTGACGTTTACCGGCCTGGCGCCGTTCACGAAGCGCCTGGCCGGCGCTCTCTCCGGTGGCATGAAACAGAAGCTGGGTCTGGCCTGCGCCCTGATGTCGCGGCCCCGGGTCCTGTTGCTGGACGAACCCAGCGTCGGGGTCGACCCGGTGAGCCGGCAGGACCTGTGGCGCATGGTGCAGGAGCTGGTGGCGGAGGGCATGGCGGTGGTGTGGTCCACTGCCTACCTCGATGAGGCCCAGAGCTGCCAGGAGGTGCTGCTGCTCAATCACGGCAGGATCGTCTACGCCGGCGCCCCGGGGGACCTGACCTCGCGACTGGAGGGGCGCAGCTACCTGATGCGCGACATCTCGGGCAACCGTCGGCTTGCGCTCCAGCAAGGTCTGCAACTGCCCGGTGTGCGCGACGGCGTCATCCAGGGCGCGTCGGTGCGGCTGGTGCTCGCCGAGGGTGCGGGCAGGCAGGCGGTGGAGACACTGGCCGGCGCCTACAGCGCGCAGCTCGTACCCACCCCGCCGCGCTTCGAGGACGCCTTTATCGACCTGCTGGGGGGCGGTCCCGACGGGGTGTCGAGCATCGCCGCGCAGATGGCGCCCATTCCCCCCCGGGAGGGGGTGATGGTGCGCTGCCAGTCCCTGACCAAACAGTTCGGTGACTTCACCGCCACCCGGGATATCAGCTTCGATGTCCGCCAGGGAGAGATCCTCGGGCTGCTGGGCCCCAACGGCGCCGGCAAGTCCACCACCTTCAAGATGCTCTGCGGCCTGATCAAGCCCACCAGCGGCCTTGCCGAGGTGGTGGGCCTGGATCTGCGGTATTCCTCCAGTGCGGCCAAGCAGCAGCTGGGCTACATGGCGCAGAAGTTTTCCCTATACGGGCTGTTGTCGGTGCGCCAGAACCTGGACTTCTTTGCCGGTGTCTATGGCCTCAAGCGAACCCTGCGCAAGGAGCGGGTGCGGGAGATGATAGACCTGTTCGAGCTGACTCCCATGCTCGATGATTCCCCCGACGAGCTGCCGCTGGGCTTCAAGCAACGCCTGGCCCTGGCCTGCGCGCTGATGCATCGCCCCAAGGTGCTTTTTCTCGATGAGCCCACCTCGGGGGTGGACCCGATTACCCGGCGCGAATTCTGGACCCATATCACCGGCCTGGTGGGCAAGGGTGTCACCGTGCTGGTCACCACCCATTTCATGGAAGAAGCGGAGTACTGCGACCGGGTTGCGCTGGTCAACCGGGGGCAGCTGATTGCGCTGGATACCCCGGACATGCTCAAGGCATCGGTGGCGGATGAGGCCCTGCCGGACCCCACCATGGAACAGGCGTTTATCCGCCTGATCGAGCGCCGCAACGCCCTGGAAGACGACAGGGAGCGTGCGGCATGAGACGGCTGCGGGCACTGGTGGTAAAAGAGAGCTACCAGATCCTGCGGGATCCCGCGGTCCTGCTCATCACGTTTGTGTTGCCGCCGATACTGCTGCTGCTGTTCGCCTTCGCCGTGTCACTGGATGTGCAGGATGTGAAGGTCGGCGTGGTGCTGGAAAGCGATGGCGCCCAGGCGCGCGAGCTGGCGGCGGCCTTTGCCGCGACCCGCTACCTGCGTGTCACACCGGCGCGCCACCGGCAGGAGGTAGAGCAGAAACTCGTGTCGGGCGAGCTCAAGGCCTACGTGGTGATCCCGGCGGATTTCGATGCGCTGCTGCTGGAAGGCCAGGGGCGCGCGGCGATCCAGATCATTGCCGACGCATCGAATCCCAATACCTCCACATTTACCGCGGCCTACCTGCAGGGCGCCTTCTCCGGCTGGCTGCAATCGCGCGAGGCCTCTGCACCGGCGGGTACGCCTGTCGGGCTGGAACAGCGCTTCTGGTTCAACCCGGAACTGCAGAGCCGGCGAACGCTCGTGCCGGGCGCCATCGCGGTGGTGATGACCATGATAGGCACGCTGCTCACTGCCCTGGTGGTGTCGCGGGAGTGGGAGCGCGGCACCATGGAGGCACTGCTGGCCACGCCGGCGACGCTGGGAGAAATCATTCTCAGCAAGCTGCTGCCGTATTTCGTGCTGGGCGCGGTGGCCATGACCGGCTGCACATTTCTGGCGGTGCAGGTACTGGGGCTGCCACTGGTGGGCTCCTTCGCCGCGCTGATGCTGATCAGCGCGGCATTCCTGGTGCCGGCGCTGGGCCAGGGTCTGCTGATCTCCACCGTGTCGAGAAACCAGTTTATGGCCGCCCAGCTGGCCGTGATGACCGGCTACCTGCCGTCCTTTCTGTTGTCCGGCTTTCTGTTTGAAATCCAGAGCATGCCCTGGTTGATCCAGAAGATTACCTACCTGATCCCGGCGCGCTACTTCGTCTCCAGCCTGCAGACCGTATTCCTTGCCGGGGACGTCTGGCCCCTGTTCCTGCGGGATATCGCCTCGATGCTGGCGGTGGGCGCCCTGTTCTTCGGCATTACCCGGCTCAAGTCCAGGCGGAGGCTGGACTGATGTTCGGCCGGCTGCTGGCATCGGTACTGAAGGAGATGCGCCTGTTCCTGCGCGACCCGCGCTCGCGCGCCATGCTGTTTGGCATCCCGGTCATGCAGGTGACGATTTTCGGGCTCGCCGCGACGCTCGAGGTGCGGCATGTCGACCTGGCCATCATCAACGAGGACGCGGGCTACTGGTCCCGGGAAATGGTTTCCCGGGTCAGCGCCGCCAGCTTCATCGGCAGGGTGGTCCACCCGGACAATATGGCGGATTTCACCGCCCGCCTGGAGCGGCGGCAGGTGCTGCTCGGTCTGCATTTTCCCGCGGATTTCTCCCGCGATGTCGCCGCCGGGCGCCCGGCGACGGTGCAGGTGATAGTCGACGGTCGACGCGCCAACGCAGGACAGATCACCTTCTCCTACCTCAATGCCATCGCGACGGAGCTGGGGGTGGAACTGGCCCGGACCAGTCCGGGGTTTGTCGATCCCCCCGCTGCCGCCGTGCGCCACTGGTTCAACCCCAACCTGGACTACCGCTGGTTCATGGTACCCAACCTTGCCGCCAGCCTGTCCATGATCATCGCCCTGATGATCACCTCACTCTCCATTTCCAGGGAGCGTGAGATGGGCACCTTCGACCAGCTGCTGGTCTCGCCCAGCACGCCCCTGGAGATCATCGTCAGCAAGACCATACCGGCCCTGCTGGCCGGGGGCATCGTCGGGGTTATCATCGTCGGCATCGCCATCTTCGGTTTCGGTATACCGTTTTACGGCAGCTTCCTGCTGCTGTTCGGCGCCATGTTTCCCTTCGTCCTGTCCGTGGTGGGAGTGGGCCTGGTAATCTCGTCCCTGGCCAATACCCAGCAGCAGGCCGTGCTGGGCATATTCTTTGCACTGACTCCCCTGATGATGATCTCCGGCTTCGCCACCCCGGTGGAAAACATGCCGGAATTCCTTCAGTACATCGCCAAGGCCAGCCCGCTCAAGCACTTTCTCATCATCGTGCAGGGCTCTTTCCTCAAGTCGATGCCCGCGGCGGATGTGTGGGACAATGTCTGGCCCATGCTGATCATCGCGGCGGTAACCCTGACCACCGCGACGCTGTTTGTGCAGCGGCGATTGCAATAAAAAAGACAGAAGTGAGAAATGTTTTTCAGGCCGCGATCTCTTCGAATGTCAGGTTGGGAACATCCGTGCGTTTACCGGCATGTTCCATGGTAAGAGCGCAAATCCTCCCATCGGCATCGAGGTCGATGACCGTGTCTTCATCCAGGTCGCGACTCTCAGCGATCTCCGTTGCGCTGAACTCGATGTAGAGAGTATCGGTGTTTTTGAAATACTGGATTTTCATCCTTTGAAGCCTCGATCGAAAAAAGCGTTGTGAATGGTCCCACCGTCTTCCAGTACAACCACCCGAAGATAGCGACCGCCCATCGCGGGCACCTTGCCCCACAAGCGTATCCTGCCGTCCGCCTGAATATGCCGCTTTTCAGGGGAATCCACAACCTGCTGAATCCACTGACTCCGT
>JAZBNW010000410.1:0-16296 GCA_036350855.1 Halieaceae bacterium | reverse complement strand
CGGCTTATTGCCCGGCGTGAGGTTGAACGTCTTGCCATTCGTCAGCCCGATATCCACATAGCCCTGGCGCTGTGAAAAGGTACAGGGGCCAGACCGGTCCTTCTTCTTGTCGCCGTGGCTGTAGAACTCGCAGGTCGCGTCCATGGAATCGGCCCACGTGATTTGTGTAAAACCGCAGCTTGCCGCCACGGCAAGAGATCCTGCAATACCTATGATTTTTTTCATTACTTTCTCGTCATTTGTAGTGAAGTTGAGTCACGCGAATTACATTCGCAGACCGCCTGGTAAATGAAACCAGCGGAAGTATTCACCAGACTTTTGGGGCATGCAAGAAAATGATTTCGTTCAACTCGCCTCCGCGGATGACATGCGTAATTGTCCGGAATGCTTTGACCGATTGCCGATACAAAAGAGCCGTTCTCCTTCAATGACAATCACTGCGTCGCCCAAGCGGGGAATGATGCTGGTGCGCTCGTAAACTGTCGCGCTGGTGATCGCCAGAGGCCTGGCGCCCATGGCTGACGCCAGCAGGAGCGAGAGTGCCGCCAGGAATGGGTAGCATAAAGGGGTCTTTTCTTTGCAGTGGTACTGACCAGTTAACCTGGCAATACGCTCAGTTCAATATCGGGTCCAGCCTGTGGAATAGCGGATTCCCATCATCGGGATCAGTCCCGGCAATGATCATCGACAGCCGCAGGGAGCGCCGGTGCATCATGCCTACCAGCGCCGCGTCATCCGCAGGACGACTTTGGGCTATCACCTTCATCATCGTCTCGTCGGCCCGGGAGAGGCTTTCGAAAGATTGGCCGGTGAAACGGCTGATATCGGCCATTGTTTCGCGCTCAAACCAGTCGCGGTAGCGCGAATGATTGAGCAGGAATTCCGGGATCGCGTGTAACAGGTCTCGCTCCCAGGTCTCGAACGCCCTGGAAGTCGGAAGTCGTTGAATATCGACCAGAAGCTTTTTCAGGGCGGACTCTTCCAGACCGTGAACGGTCGGCTCCGGCAGGTGCAGATCGTAGTCCAGTTCGATACCCTGTAGCTCGGCTATGGCCTCGTACGCGCGGCGCGTAATACTGGCGTATTCGAGCAGCCCTTCAATCCAGTTGCCACCGATTGCCTTGGGGTCACCGAAAAATTTTGTTGCGATCCCGGCGAGCTGTAGAAAGGCCACGGTGTGATAGGCCACGACGGGGAGGTCAACTTCGGTACCGCTGACCTCGGCGTAGCGACGGTAGAGCGCGGGGATATCGCCCATGTTCTCGTAGGGATGGCGGCCGCGGAAGCAGGCGAGATCCCAGTGAGTATCCCCGATATTGGCTATTTCAAAGTCCAGTAGCGCAAGCACTTCTGTGCCGGACGACATAAACTGTCCGGCGTCACCGGCAATGAAGCTGGCTGTTGTCCTGTGCCGGGGTATGTTGCGCCGCAGCCAAAGCTGCAGAAACTCAAAGGTAGTGTCGATATTCCTGGTATAGACACCCGCCTGATACATCCGCTCCGTCGCCCGCAATGCAATGTCTGCAGCGGTTTCCGGTGGGTGGGCAAGCTGTCTGATGTGGCTGAATTCAGAAACCGGAACCGCGTGCACGCTTGCCAGGTGCTCCATGTAACTCAGCATGGCCTGCCAGCGCTCGTCCGTCATCTCATCGGGGTTCTCGATAGCCGTATGGAGCATCCCCGGCGCCCGGTCCTCGGTCTCTATCCAGTCCATGACGAAGGCTTTTGGCGCCTCCACCCAGCCGTGGATATGGGGAACCTTGATGCCGTTGGCTTCGAGAACTGCCATGACCTCCATTTCAAACCGCAGGTCGTGCTCGCCGGCATTGGGCCTGTCTCCCCTGACCAGTACGGCCCGGGTCTCATCTCCGAAGCTGTAAGTGACCTTCCATTGCGGCCGCCAGCGTTCCAGTCGCCGGACCTCTTTTACCTTGCCGCCCAGCGTTGTGGATATCCAATTGTCGATCCCTTCCCGGCATTGCGCCTCGAAACCACCTTGATCGAAATCGTCTGCTGAACCTGATTGCCTCGCCATTGCGCCATCCTCTGGTCATTCGGCAGGTAAGGGTGAGATCACGGCGTCGGCCCGACGACTTGAGGCAACGCGGTGAACTTCAATGAAGGCATGATAGGGGGATGCTGTCGACTTTAAAATACGTTAGCGTACCCAAAGCACTCCCTGTGGCGGGCTGCGGGGTTTGACATTTGATACCCGTGGCGACAGATTAGCCCCTGACATTATCTCAGGAGGCATAATGGACGGTATCCACGACCTGGGCGGCATGGCCGGCTTCGGCTTATTCGAAGTGGAGGAAAATGAGCCGACGTTTCACGAGCCATGGGAAGAAACCGCATTCCTCACGAATATTGCATCCGTTGCAATGTTGCGCGCCTACAATACAGACGAATACCGGCACTCCATCGAACGTATGCCAATAGACGAGTACTTACCCGCCCGCTACTACGAGCGAACCCTCATCGGCCTCACCACGCTGCTGATCGAAAAGGGGCTATTGGACAAGGCCGATCTCGACCGCAGGGCGGGAGCCAGTGTTCGAGTGTCCCAACCGGCAGTTGCCAATACCGATGATGGGCACACTCAATCCACGGCGCCACGTTTCTGTGTTGGCGACAGGGTACGCGTGCGCAACATGCACCCACCGGGCCATACCAGAGTGCCCCGATACGTTCGCGGCCATAGCGGCACGGTGCTGCATGTGGCGCCTCCGTTCAGGTTTCCCGATGCCAGTGCCCACGGACTGCCTGTTCGCAGGGAATGCACCTATCACGTTGGTTTCGAATCGCGCGAACTCTGGTCGGAGTCGGCCGAAGCAGCAGACACGGTCGTGGTGGACTTGTGGGAAAGCTATCTTGAGGAGTCGCCATGAGCACCAGGAAAACCGCAACACCTGCAGCACAGGCTGCTGCCGTAAAGTCAGCCCTGCTGGAAAAAGGTCACCTGAGCGATGCACACTTCGACGCCGCACATGCCATCGAAGAAAGCCTGAAGTGGCACAACGGTGCCAGAGTCGTGGCCCGTGCCTGGTCCGATCCCGACTTCAAAGCGCGCCTCATGCAGGATGGCACCGCCGCGTGCGCGGAGTTGGGATTCGCAGGACCAGAGGGCGAGTACATCGTGGTCATTGAGGACACGCCCGAACAAAAGAACGCTGTGGTTTGCACCCAGTGTTCCTGCACGGCCTGGCCGGTACTCGGGCTGCCGCCGGAGTGGTACAAGAGCCCGGCCTATCGCGCCCGAGTCGTTCGCGAACCACGCAAGGTGCTCAGCGAGATGGGGCTCGATATGCCACAAAACGTTGCGCTGCGCATCTGGGATACCACCGCCGAAACCCGCTATCTGGTGTTGCCGTTGCGACCTCCCGGCACCGATGACTGGAGTGAAGATCAACTGGCTGCGATTGTTACCCGGGAATCGATGATCGGGGTTGCACTGGTGGTCGCTGAACACTAGATACCGGACGCGCCTGGCCCTGGATTTCGATAATGGTTCGCCCTGACGATAAGTCGATTCCAACAATCCCGGCGCATTTATCTGGCAGTATCTCCCGAACGCAGGAAATGCATTACCTCGAGGTCACTCATCCTGTCGCCGGACCCCGCGGTGCTGGCAAGCCGAAGTCCTGTAATGGAGCCGTCGGCGCCCGGCTCGAAGCGGGCAAGGAAGTCTGCATCCACGGTGGGGTCATACCATTTCACGAGAAACTCGTGACCTGAGCGCGGAATCATTGCCCCCGCAAGTGCCGGCATTCGGCTGCTGGCCAGGCCCAGCCCCCCGTCTTCGCGCGCCGAGACGGTTATGGTTCCGAACCATGTGTCTGCATAGGTACCCGTATAGGCCTTCAGCGGCAGGTCGACGGTCTCCGTCAGTTGGGGCATTTGCCGGGGGGCGGCGACCGGCGCCGTGTATTCCACGATCCAGTCTCGTGGTGAGACGTCGGGCGCGAGCCACGATGCCAGCAGCGCCTGCATCACCGCCGAGCGTGCGCGGGTGTTCGTGCCATTGGTCAGCACCGCGATCCCGAGGCCTTTTGCGGGCACCAGCATCACCTGTGACTGGAAGCCGAGCAGCGTGCCTGTGTGGGAGACTGTCTCGAAGCCGTGCATATCGGCTATCCGCCAGCCGAGTGCATAGGCGCGGTGCGTCGTTGCGTCTCGCTCCCTCTCCCGCGCCGATACGGGCATTTTCGTTATGCCTGTCCACAGCTCGGCGATTTGCCGGGGCGAGAGCACACCCTCGCCACCGGCGAGCAGAGCGCTCATCCAGCGCGCCATCCCCTGGGCATTGCAGGTGATCCCGCCCGCAGCCGCCATCACTGGCGCTCTGCCAATGAGGCGATTGCGATCCACCCGAAGCGGCCTGCCCTGGTAAGGCACATAGGGCTCAGCGGCATCGGTCATTGCCTCATCGGGCACCTCGCCGGCAAAACAGGCAACCCCCAGGGGCTCCATCAGCCGGGTCTGCACAAAGGTTTCATAGGGTGTGCCCGTTACACCGGCAATCAGCTCTCCGGCGGCAACATAGAGCGCGTTGCTATAGGCGTAGCTTGAGCCGAACGGCGCCACCGGCTTGAAGTGACGAAGGTTGGCGACCACCTCGGCCCGGCTGAAGCCCGAGGGCGCGGGCCACAACATGTAATCCCCCGCTCCACTCCAGAGGCCGGAGCGATGGGTGAGCAAGTCGCGCACCGAGAAAGCCCGGGTCACACCGGGATCGTAGAGGCTGAACCCGGGCAGATGCTCCGTCACCTTGTCGTCCCAGCCCAGCCTGCCGTCCTGGACAAGCAGTGCGAGCGCCGCGCTCGTGAAGGCCTTGCTGGTGGAACCGATGCGAAAGTAGGTGCGCGGGGTAGTGGGCAGGCCCCGCTCCACGTCACGCAAGCCATAGCCTTTCAGAAAAATGGTCTCTGAGTTCCTGACCACTGCGACGGCCATACCGGGAACCTCGAAAGCATCAAGCGCCCTGGTGGCGACATGATCGATCCCTTTCTCATCGAGACCCGCTGCCTGAACTCGCAGGGAAACGAGCAGCACGAGCAGCAGGGAGAATCTGGCAGGCCTGTGACGTTTCATGGCACTACTGTAATCCCCTCACGCAAAACCACCCTAACTTTTCGGTACCGCATCATCGGCCAGCGCAGCAAATAAACCTGCCCGTTTGCCCTTTTTGCTACTATACATTCCCTGTCATTACAGACATAGCCGGCTATAGCGGGATTCACATGACCAGCGATACAGAAGAAGAACAGCATTCAGTCGACTACCGCATGTCCTATCGGGATGTAGCGATGCATAAGGTGATGCTACAGGATATCGTGCGCACTGAAGCCTATGAAAAATCCATTGGCGAGGTGGTCAGGCCTGAACACGCCGTCCTGGATTTCGGTTGCGGCACCGGCATCCTGGCAATGTTTGCAGCGCGAGCGGGTGCAAGAGAGGTCATCGCCGTCGATCGCTCCCCTTTTATCCAAACAGCGAGGGAAATCGCCAGGCGAAACGGCTTTGACAGTATCGATTTCTATCATGACGACCATCAATCGCTACGGCTATCCAAAAAAGTTGATGTCATCGTCTCGGAGTGGATGGGACATTGCCTGTTTTACGAAGCCATGCTCGAACCCTTGCTGGCCATACGTGACCGTTACCTGGCCAAAGACGGCGTAATGATACCTGCGCAGGTCAGCCTTCATGCCGGACTGGTCTGCGACGAAGACATCCTGGATGACCTGTCTTTTCTCGGGGAGCGACCCTATGGTATCGATTTTTCACCGATATCCCATGTGCCGTTCCAGCAAACTGACCTGGTTGCCCTCAGCCCTGAAAGCGTGATGAAAAATATCGCCCATCTGGGTTCGCTGGATATGCACAGGGTCGGCAAGTCCGATACGCCGAGAGTGTTTTCCGGCACGGTTACACCCGACAGAAAAGCCAGGATATTCGCACTTTGCGGGTGGTTTAGCGCAGAGTTGAGCCCGGGAGTAACAATCGGCACGGGGCCCAACGACATGCCCACGCACTGGGATCAGGTTTTGTTCCCCTTACCCGAGCCGCTCCTTGTCGATCCTTCGCGGGAACTGACTATTACAATCTCACCGTTGACTGAGAAGGTAGGCCGAGAGCAATTCTGGCACTGGTCTATTACAGATGGGGAGCAAGCCGTCAGCGTTAATGAGCAACAACAGCATCAGGCGCTCGCCGACCTGCCAGCCGGGAAACTGTAGGCGTCGATCAGAATCGGTAAACCAGGTCCACCCCGCTGACGCGACCGACGGAGTCGTGAATAAACGAGCCGCCGAACTCAGGGGCCGGAATGATCTCTTCGAGGTAATCCTCATCGGTCAGGTTCTTGCTCCACGCCTCGATCGACCAGTGCTCCCCGGAAATGCCCGCACGCAGATTGAGCTTCCAGTAGGCGTCGCGCTCGGTATTGGAGTACTCACTGGGGCCGAAACCAAACCCCGGTACGCCGTAAACATTCGACAGGTCGGTGAAGTAGTTGATGGTGGTGTCTTCCTGTACGCTGTGGAACCAGGTCTTGCCGACGTACTCGTAATCCAGCCGGGTCATCCATTCCAGGTTGCCGAAGACCGGCATGCTGAAATCCAGGCTCAGGGCGCCGGAGCCGTCGGGGGCATAGGGCAGGTCGTTACCTTCGGTATAGGGCCGGTTGGCATTCTGTTTGATCTCGGAGCTGATCGCCCCGTAGCCGCCGCTGAAGGTCAGGTAACTGTTGATGGCCCAGGCAAAATCGATTTCGGCCCCGTAAATCTCCACCTTGTCGATATTCGACACCACCCGCAGCAGCCCGAAGGGGCCGGCAAAAAAGTTGAAGAACTGGTAATCATCGACCTCCGTGTAGAAGGTGGCGGCATTCACCCGCAGGCTGTTGTCCAGCCACTGGCTTTTCACACCGATCTCGTAGGTATCGGTCGTTTCCTTGTCGAAGTTGTCACGCACGTTGCGGGGTGCCGTCGGATAGCTGCCGAACGCGTTGTTGATGGTCGCCGCGCTGCCGATGTTGTTGAAGCCGCCCGAGCGGAAACCCACACCGTATGAGGCGTAGCCGTTTACGTCATCGGTAAATGCATAGGTGTAGCTGATCTTGGGCTGCCATTCACTGAAGGTCTTGCTCCGGTTGGGAATGGTGTCGGTAAGGGAGCCGTCGAAGGCAGGGTTGATCGGCGCCCTGCCGAACATGCCGAAGATCTGCGCGTTCAGCACATTGGGTACTTTATTGTCCACCTGCCGCTCTTCCTCGTCATAGCGCAGCGCCAGGGCCAGTTCGCCCTTGTCGCCCACATCGAGCTCGACCTGACCGAACGCCGCATAGACTTCGGTGGTGAACTTGTCCCAGAACAGCAGGTCGGTGGGGTTGGGCCCGCTGGGCGGAATATAGATGGTGCGACGGAAACCCAGCCCCAGGTCGGCACCGTAACCGACCGCCGCGGTTCGTTCGATATCCGCATAGTACAGGCCGGCCAGCCAACGGAGCTTCTGGTCTTCGCCGGAGGTCAGCCGGGCCTCCAGGCTTGTGCTCTTCTGGTCGCGCTGCTGGTACTGGTAGCCATCACAGGTGGTGGGTGAATACGGTGGCAGCAGGCCGTTGAGCCCGCCGAACTCCGGCACGAAGGCGCCGGGTGGCTGCCCGTCCTGAATCGCGTAGAAAGGGCTCTGCAACAGCGAGGGGTCGAAGCTGTTGTAGGTCTCGGTACAGGCGGTCTGGGACGCCGGGGCGCCCAGGGAGTAGCCGCCAAAAGCGGCGCTGGTCCCGTCCGATAACAGGTATTCCTTGAGGTCGTCGTAGGCGGCGGTGACGGTCAGGGTAGCAAAATCCATCTCGTAATCGGTTTTCAGCGAGAAGAAGTTGTTCTCCTGCTTGTTCTCACCCGGCACGTTGAAGATGTACTGGAAATTGTGGTCGTTGACATCGCCGTACAGGTCCGGATTGCCGAGAAACTCCGCTGCACCCGGCAGGGCGAAGACCGCGTTGAAGTTTATGGCGCCGCCTTTCACCTCGCGGTAACTCGCGATGGCGTCGATGCTCAGCCGATCCATGGGTTCCCAGATGAGGCGACCGCGCACCGCGGTCTCCTCCCAGTAGTTGACCGTGTCGTTCTCCCCGGTGAACTTGTTCTCGAACTGCCCGTCGGACTCACCGTAGAAGGCCGTCAGCCGGCCGTAGAGCTGGTCCTTGATGAGCGGCCCGCTGACCATGGCCTGGCCTTTCTTCAGATCGTCATCGCCCAGGGTACCCTTGATGCTGGACTCGAATTCGTCGGTGGGCCGTTTGGTGTTGACGATGACGGCGCCGGCAACGGCATTGCGGCCGTACAGGGCGCCCTGGGGCCCCTTGAGCACTTCTATCTGCTCGACATCAAACAACTCGCCGTTGAAGCCGTTGGGATTGGTGATGAGAACGCCGTCCACGACATAGGCAAAGGTGGACTCCGCGTCTCGAGTGGAGTACTGGCCGCGGATGGTCACCTGGGTATCGCCAGCATTGGCGGTGTCTACGATCGACATATTCGGGGTGAGGGCGATGAAGTCCTGCGGCCGATTGATGCCCGCACTCTGGATGCTGGCCGCAGTGAAGGCGGTGACGGCAATGGGCACGTTCTGCAGGTCCTCTGAGCGCCTGCGGGCGACAACGACGATCTCCTCGAGGGCGGCTGGCTGGGCCAGGGTGAACTGCGGAACGTAAAGGGCAGACCCCGCCAGGGTAAGCTGCAATGCTCCGGTTACGAGTTTCTTCGTCATCATCTATCCCCTTGATTTCAACAGACCCACCCTAACGGCTTGCGGTGCGGTAACGCATTCAGTTCAACGCCAGGATCGACATCCCGGGTCGGCTTTCATGTGAGCCCGGCCGACTGCCCCCTGCAGTCCGCTCGCCGCTGAGTGTGCCGCGGCGGGCAATGAACGCGCGCCCACTGTGGATAGTCGTCCAGTGGACCTTGCCGTGTCAACCACGGGAGTTCGCCGCAGGTGCCGGTCAGGGGCAAGCCAGAACGGAACCGAGCGCCGCGACTAACGGGCCAGGCGCACTCCCAAGTACACAAGTCGTGTGCATCGGGCTAGACTGGTGTCTTTTCGCGGACGACGAGCAACTGGCGGAGTTGCGCAGGGAAGGAGTAATTGCCTGATGAGTGATGTCGTTACCGTTACCGACGTCGGCCCCAGAGACGGCTTGCAGAACCAGCCGAAAGTGCTCACCGTCGCCGAGCGACTGCGCCTGATCGACGCACTGGCAGGCGCGGGCCTTGCCAGCATCGAGGTGGGCAGTTTCGTGTCGCCGAAAGCGGTCCCCGCCATGGCGGCAACGGACGCCGTCGTGGCGGGCCTGCCGCCGGCCGGCAGCTGCCGATACAGCTGCCTGGTCCTGAATATGAAGGGCTATGAGCTGGCCCTGGCGGCGGGGGTGCGCAGCGTCAACATGGTGCTGTACGCCAGCGAGGGCATGGCGTCGAGGAATGCCAACATGAGCATGGCCGCTGCCGAGGAGGTGACGGCCGCGATCCTGGCGCGCGCCCGGGCCGATGGGATCGAGGTGACCGCGACCGTCGCCGTGGCCTTCGTCTGCCCCTTCGACGGCCCGGTCGACCCGGGGCTGGTGATCGCCGTGGCAGACAAATTCCTGGCCCTGGGCGCCGACCAGCTGGTGATAGCCGACACCATTGGCGCCGCCCACCCGCAGGCAGTGCGCGAGCTCACCGATAGCCTGGTCAGGGCGCACGATGCCGACCGCCTGGGCTGTCATTTCCACGATACCCGGGCCCTGGGGCTGGCCAATGTGTTCGCCTCCCTGGAATCGGGCATCCGCCGTTTCGACGCCTCCATCGCCGGACTGGGCGGCTGCCCTTTCGCCCCCGGCGCCAGCGGCAACGTGGCCACAGAGGACGTGGCGATGATGCTCGAGCAGATGGGATTTGCCACGGGAATCGACCTGGACGCCCTGCTGCGCGCCTCCGACCTGGCGCAGGCCCTGACCGGTACGGCTCCCGGCGGACGCGCCAAGAACTGGCTGAAACCGTGGCTGGCGAAGCAGGCGGCGCAGAAAAAGTGAGCCGGGCCGGGCGCGAAGCCCGTATAGCCCAATTAAAAATAGCCCAATTAAAACGAGGCGGGAGACACTGATGAGTTACAGACTGGGCGTGGATGTCGGCGGAACCTTTACCGACCTGTTGTTGATCAACGAGGAGTCGGGGGAGACCTACACCGCCAAGGTCCCGTCCACGCCGGAGGATTCGTCCCTCGGCGTTCTCAACGGTATCGCCCGCATCTGTGACGAGTCGGGCGTCAATCCCAAACATATCGACCGGGTGATGCACGGCACCACCGTGGCCACCAATGCCGTGCTCACCGGCCGCGGCGCGCGGGTGGGCCTGGTCACCACGGCCGGTTTCGAGGATACCCTGCAGGTGGCGCGCTCCTTCTGCCCGGGAGGCCTGGGCGGCTGGGTGAGTTTCGTGAAGAAGCCGCTGCTCGCGCCCCTGGAACTGACCATCGGCGCCCATGAACGGATCGGGGCGGATGGCGCGGTGGTACGCGACCTGGATGAGCCGAAGCTGCGGGTCGACCTGCAGCGGCTGCGCGACCTCGGTGCGGTGCAGGCCCTGACCATCTGTTTCATCAATGCCTATGTCAACGGCGAGCATGAGCGCCGCGCCCGGGCTATCGCGGCGGAGATCTTCACCGACGTACCGATTTCCATTTCCAGCGAGGTTGTGCCGGAGATGCAGGAGTACGAACGCACCGAAACCACCGTGGTCAACTCCTACGTGCGCCCCGAAGTCGCCCGCTACGTCAGCAACCTCCAGGCCGCGCTGGAAGAGCGTATGGGGAGCAGTACCCAGCTCGCCATACTGCGGTCCGACGGTGGCCTGGCCTCGGCCCGGGGCGCCGCCGAGTCGCCGGTGAACCTGCTGATGTCCGGCCCCGCCGGCGGCGTTTCCGGCGCCGTCTATTTCTGCAGCCGGGCAGGATTCGACAATATCCTGACCTTCGATATGGGCGGCACCTCCACCGACGTGGCGCTCATCCAGAACTCCCGGGCGCGGGTCCGGCGCGAGACGATCGTGGGAGACGTGCGGGTGCGGGCACCGTCGGTGGACGTGCGCACGGTGGGCGCCGGCGGCGGCTCCATCGCCTTCGTGCCGGAACTGACCAGGGCGCTGCGGGTGGGCCCGGAATCCGCCGGCGCGGTGCCGGGTCCGGCCTGCTACATGAAGGGCGGCGAGCTGCCTACCGTGTGCGATGCCAACGTGGTGCTGGGCTACCTCCCCGCGGACGTGCAGCTGGGCGGCAAGATGGAGATCAACCGGGACGCCTCGCTGGCGGCGGTGCAGAAGGTTGCCGACGCCATGGGTATCGGCCTGATGGAGGCTGCGGAGGGCATCTGCAAGATCGTCAACGAATCGATGTTCGGCGCCCTGCGGCTGGTGTCGGTGGAGCAGGGCTACGACCCCCGGGATTTCGCCCTGGTGGGCTTCGGCGGCGCCGGTCCGCTGCATGCCAACGCCCTGGGGATTCTCACCAACGCCTGGCCGGTGATCATCCCGCCGGGGCCGGGGGTACTGTGCGCTTATGGCGACGCCACCACCCGCGTACAGGACGAGGCGGCGCGCACCTACCTTACGCTGGCCGGCGACCTGGACGACAGCCGGCTGCTGGCCGACCTGCTGGAGCTGCGCCAGCGGGCCGGGGAATCGCTGTTGGCGGACGGCATTCCCGCTGCCGACCACGAGGTCAGTTACCAGGCCGACCTGCGCTATGCCGGGCAGGCTTTCCAGATCACCGTGGATTTCACCGAGGAGGAATTGCGGGCGCGTGGCGTGGCTCTGCTCACCGAACAATTCGACAGCGAGCATGAACAGCTGTTCACCTTCAAGCTAGGCGATGGCCACGAAATCCTCATGATCCGCGCCCTGGCCAGGGCCAGAGCCAGGGCCATCGCCGAACTGCGGGTCGGCCAGGGTGACGAGTCGCTGGAAGCGTGCCGTATCCACGCCAGCCGCTTCTACTACGAGGGTCGCTGGCACGACATCCACATCTACGATCGCAACCGCCTGCACGAAGGGCTGGTGGTGCCGGGACCGGCGATTATCGGTGAAATGGATTCCACCACCGTGGTGCTGCCCGGTTTCGACGCCCGGGTGGACGCGGTGGGCAACCTGCTGATCAATCCGGCGAAGGGAGGTCACTGAACATGGCGGCGAGAATCATCCAGAGCAACGAGGCACCCTTCGCCCGGGTCGAGGTCGACGGGGTCACTGTGGACATCATCGAGAATGCCCTGCGCAATGCCCGCGAGGAGATGGACGCGGTGCTGTTCCGCACCGCCATGTCCCCCGGCATCCGCGAACAGGGCGACTGTTTCCCGATGATCGCCAACCGCGAGGGCAAGATGGTGGTAGGCCAGTTCGGCTCATTCATCGGCCCCTTCCTGTCAGCCTACGATGCCGAGATCGAGGAAGGTGACGTCATCCTCACCAACGATCCCTACATGTGCAACGCGGCCGTATCCCACCTGCCCGACTGGGTGGTGCTGGTGCCGGTATTCAAGGACGGCAGGCACATCGCCTGGTCCGCCATGTTCGGCCACATGTCGGACAACGGCGGGATGGTGCCGGGCTCGATCCCCATCCAGGCGACCACCATCTACCAGGAGGGCATTCGCATTCCGCCGATCAAGCTGTACAGGAAAGGCGTGCTGCAGTCCGAGCTGCTGGAGCTGATCCTGCACAACGTCCGGACGCCGCAGTGGAACCGCTTCGATCTCAATGCGCTGGTGGCGGCCTGCAACACGGCGGCCAGGCGCTGCGTCGAACTGGCCGGGCGCTTCGGTGACGATGTGCTGACGACGACCATGGATATCATGCTGCAGCGCAACTACGATGCGATGAAGCACATCATCGAGATGTTCATACCCGAGGAGCCCCGGGAGTTCGAGGATTACCTGTGCGACGACGGCATGGGAATGGGGCCCTACCGGATAAAGTGCCGCATGTGGCGCGAGGGGTCGACCGCGATATTCGACTTCGAAGGCACCGATCCCCAGGCCCAGAGTTCCGTGAACTTTTTCCTCAACGAGGACATGTTCAAGATGTTCTTCGGGTCGTTTACCATCAACGTGGTGGACCCGCAGATCGTGTTCAATGACGGCTTCTACGACCTGGTGGACGTGCGCATTCCACGCGGCACCCTGCTCAAGCCCAATTTCCCCGCGGCACTGTCGGGACGCACCCACGCGCTGGGTCGCATCTTCGACCTGCTGGGGGCCCTGCTGGGCATGGGTGCGCCGCAGCAGATGCTGAACGCCGCGGGTTTCTCCGATTCCCCGCACCTGTTCTACTCGGGGTACGACAAAAAAGGCGAGTGGTTCCAGCTGTTCCAGATCGGGTTCGGCGGTATTCCGGGACGGCCGGTGGGGGACGGTCCGGACGGACACTCCCTGTGGCCGGGTTTCACCAACGTGCCCAACGAGTTCATCGAATCCTACTTTCCACTGCGTATCGAACGCTACGAGACCATCCCGGATTCCGGTGGCGCCGGCCTGCACCGGGGCGGCAACGGCCTCAGCGTGGCCTACTGCTTCCTGTGTGACGGGGAGATCGGCATCCACGACGAGCGCTGGCTGACCTACCCCTGGGGCGTGCTGGGCGGTGAAACCGGCCTGCGGTCGACCAAGCGGCTGGTGCGCGCCGACGGCAGCGAGCAATGGCTGCCCGCCAAGATCGAGGGGGTCAAGGTGCGAGAGGGGGACGTGCTGTACTTCAACACCTGGGGCGGCGGCGGCTGGGGAGACCCCTTCAAACGCGACCCCGAACTGGTGTGCCGGGACGTCGCCCGCCGCCTGGTCACCCGGGAGGGAGCCAGGCGCTACGGTGTGGTGATCGGCGAAGATGGCAATGTGGACGATGCCGCCACGGCCGCGCTGCGCGCCGAGCGGATCGCCGCTCGCGGTGACGAGCTACCCCTGTTCAACCGGGGCGGGGACCTGGACCAGATTATCGCCCGGTGCGAAGCCGAGACGCACCTGCCGGCACCCGCCAGACCCAGCTTCAGCCCGGGCACCAGGCACCCTGAGTGAGCTTCGCCATTGCGGCAGGTGGTGGCGATGAGCGCGGGTGACGGCGGCGACCTGGCGGCCAACCGCCTGGGCCTGGGGCAGTTTCCGGCCCTGCTGGTAGTGGACATGACCCGGGGCTTCACCGATCCCGCCTGCGCGTTGGGTTGTGACTGCCCCGCGGTAGTGGCCGTCAATCGCGCGCTGATCGACCAGTTTCACGCTCTCGCCCGGCCGGTGATTTTTACCTCGGTGGTTTACCGCGGTCCGGACCAGGCGCGGGTCTTTCGCGAAAGGCTGCCCGCGCTGAACCTGCTGACACCCGACTCGCCCTGGATCGAACTCGACCCGCGCCTGGGGCGCCGCCCCGGCGACCTGCTGATCGAAAAGCACTGGGCGAGCGCATTCCACGGCACCCGGCTCAACGCAGCACTTCGGGGCCTGGGCGTGGACTCGCTGGTGGTGACGGGACTCACCACCAGCGGCTGCGTGCGGGCAAGCGCAGTGGACGGGCTGCAATACGAGTATCGGGTAGTGGTGGTGCGGGATGCGGTCGCCGACCGCAACCAGGCCGCCCACGAGGCCAACCTGTTCGACCTGCAGGCCAAATACGCCGACGTACAATCCTCCGGGGAAGTGATCGCCGCCCTGCGTGTTCTGGGTCCCGCCGCCGGCGGCTGACCTGCGCGTCCGGCGTCGGCAGTGCTGCTTCGAGTCTGTAATGCACATCGATTCGTGGAGGCATTCACGCTATCGACAAACCACAGTGCGTTCCATAAGCTGCAGGACACATCCGAAGCTCACAGCGAGACGAAAACATGGCAGACGAACTCTGGCGCAAATCGGCTCATCAACTGGCGGCCATGATACGCGATAAGCAAGTATCCAGTCGTGAAGTCGTGACCAGTCATCTCGAGCGTATCGACGCGGTCAATCCCCGGGTCAATGCGGTTACGGTGACGTTGGCGGAATCGGCCCTGGCGGCGGCGGACAAGGCAGATGCCGGTCAGGCGACGGGGCCGTTCCATGGCGTTCCTTTCACGATCAAGGAAAACATCGATTGCGCAGGCTCGGCGACGACCAATGGCCTGCCGGTGTTTGCTGACGCCATCCCCGCCGCTGATGCACCGGTAGTCGCCCGCATGAAAGCCGCCGGCGCGATTCCACTGGCCCGAACGAATCTGCCGGAAATGGGCCTGCGGATCACCACCGACAATCCACTCCGGGGCCGAACGAACAATCCCTGGGATATCACTCGAACGGCAGGCGGTTCAAGTGGCGGGGAAGGGGCCGCCCTGGCGACAGGTATGAGTCCCATCGGTTTGGGTAACGATATCGGTGGCTCGCTGAGAAACCCCGCCTATTGTTGTGGAATTACCTCTTTGAAACCCACGACGGGCAGAATCCCCTTTGTGCAGTCGATACCGGGTGCAGCCCAACCCAATTCTTTCAGGCTGATGTGCGTCGAGGGGGCAATGGCAAGATCGGTGGCCGACCTGAATATCGCCTATCGTGTCCTGTCAGGCTGGCACCCACAGGATCCGCACTCGGTTCCCGCGGCACTCGAGGGTCCTGCGGTTGACAGGACGGTGGCACTGGTCACCCGCATGCCAGACTCGACACTGCCTGCAGCCACGATTGCGGCGATTCATCGGGCCGGAGAGCTATTGGAGGCGGAGGGTTGGCGCGTCGAGGAGGTCACGCCGCCGGAACTGGCTCGGGTGAACGAGATATGGGCTCAGGTGTTGGGCTCGGATATCCGGAATCTGTTGCCGTTGTTGACACCCATCATGAGTGACGGCGCTGTCGATATGTTGAAGCAGTTTCTTGATGAGTTCGATCCGGCTGCCATGAGCGCAACCCAGTTGTATTGCGAGCGGGATCGCCTGGCGGTTGCCTGGTCGGCGTTCTTCCAGCGATATCCCCTGGTTATCGGACCCACCTGGGCGGATTTACCTTTCCTGCATGACGCGGACATTGATCCGGAAACCGGTGTTGAGACATTCCAGCGCAGGCTGCAGTTCATCACCCCCGGTAACTTGCTGGGCCTGCCTGCGGTCGCGTTGCCCATGGCTGTCGTCGACGGTTTACCGACCGGTGTGCAGATCTATGCCGATCGCTGGCGGGAGGACTTGTGCCTGGATGCCGCCGGGTTGATCGAGGCGCGAGTCGGCCATATCACCCCGATAGATCCGACGTTCTAGCGCGGCTGG
>JAZBNW010000409.1:0-11574 GCA_036350855.1 Halieaceae bacterium | reverse complement strand
CGGGTGTGGGCCGGCCCAACCTCGATGAGATGTACCGGCTTTTCACCCACCAGGAGATCGAGCCGCCCGTCAAAGGTGCTGTTGGGCGGGGTGTGGGTGATGCCCGAAAACCTGAACTGGCCAAAACAGTGGCGAAAGTACTCGCCGACCTTGCCCATGTTGGCAGTGGCCTCCATGATCGCCGCCAGGGCTTCCGGCGGCAGTTCGTTCATTTCCGCGGCGGAAGCGGAGGAGGCGATGATGCGGGCCCCGGATACCAGTTCATTGCCGTGGCAGTGATCGCCGTTGGCGTGGGTATTGACCAGGGTGTCTATCTTCCCGGCGCGGGGCTCAGCCTTGCGCATTGCCCGCAACATGGCGTCCGTCAGCTCCAGGTCGAAGAGTGTATCGACCAGCAGGGATTCCTCACCGTCCACGATTAGCCCGGCGTTACTCCAGCCCCAACTGCCGTCGGGCGCCAGCCAGGCGTAGGCGCTGTCCGTGAGCGCCTCGAGTCCCGGTTTCGGTGTACTGTTCATCGCCATGCTCCCCCGGCCGAGTGCCAGCGATCAATAGTACGCAGATTTGGCCCGGAATACAGGCCTAAGGTTTTGTCTGGGCAGCACAATCTGGTTTAATGCTCTGCCCGACTGCGCTGGAAGCATGCATGAACGCCATTCGCTCGACGCTGGTTTTTACCTGGCTCGTCCTCTCACTGATACCCTGCGGTATAGCGCTGTTGCTTGCGTCACTGTTTCTGAAGGATGAAAAGGTCTGGTGGTGGTTCGCGGTGCCCTGGCTGAAGGGGGTCGTGGAGGCCGCGCGACTGATCGGCGGGGTGAAATATCGCCTGCATGGCGAAGACAACCTGCCGGCGGCCCACGATATGCGCAGGGTAATCCTGTGCCCCAAGCACCAGTCGACCTGGGAGACCTTTTTCTTTCCCAGTATGACCTCGCATCCGCTGGCCTATGTGTTCAAGAAGGAGCTGCTGCGCATCCCGTTTTTCGGCTGGAGCATCCGCGCGCTCAACATGATCCACATCGACCGGAGCAAGGGCAAGGAAGCGTGGAACAAGGTGGCGGAGCAAGGCAGGGTCCTGATGGATCGCGGCAAGTGGATGATCATGTTTCCCGAGGGTACCCGCATAGAGCGCGGCAAAAAGGGCAGCTACAAGTTGGGCGCCACCCGCCTGGCTGTCGCCACCGGTGCCTATGTGATTCCGATCGCGGTGACCTCGGCCCGCTGCTGGCCCAGGCGCTCATTTTCTTTTATACCGGGTGTCATCGACGTGTCTATCGGTCAGCCGGTCAGCGCCGAGGGCAGGGAACCCGGCGAACTCATGGATGAGATCGAACGCTGGATAGAGGCGGAAATGCGTCGCCTCGATCCGGATGCCTACAAAAAACCAACGCAGGAGGATTGAATATGTCCCCGGGAAAAGTCGGCTGTCTCGTACTCTATGCCGTGCTGGCGGCAGTGGCCCTTACCCAGGCCGGCACCACCGCGGCCACCGTGGCGCTGTGGATACTGGCCATCTTCGCGGTGGTTCACTTGGCGGAGATGGTGATCCTGTACCCGCTGTGCCGGCAGGCAGGCGGGTCCCTGGCGGGCAATCTGTTCCAGGTCTTCGTGTTCGGGTACTACCATATGATCGAGATGAAGGCGGCGGTGGGAAAAAAATGACCATTCAGACGAGGCGGGTGGAATACCAGTACAACGACCTCACCCTCGAGGGCTTGCTGGCCTGGGATGATGCCACCGGCACACCCCGTCCCGCTGTGGCCATCGCCCATACCTGGGCCGGGCGCAGCCCCTTCGAGGAGGAGAAGGCGGTGGCGCTGGCGCGCCAGGGCTATGTGGGTTTTGCCATCGATATGTATGGCAAGGGTGTGCTGGGCAGTACGCCCGAGGAAAACTCTGCCCTGATGACCCCGCTGATGGAAGACCGGGCACTGCTGCAGGCGCGCATTGGCCTGGCGGTTGAGGTGCTCCGTCAGCAGGCGGAAGTCGATCCTGCCCGGGTCGCGGCGATGGGTTTCTGCTTTGGTGGCCTCTGTGTACTGGACCTGGCGCGCAGCGGCAGTGACGTCGCCGGTGTCGCCAGTTTCCATGGCCTGTTCGGGGCCCCGGGCAATACCGCGGGGAACCGCATCACTGCCAGGGTGCTCTGCCTGCACGGCTACGATGATCCCATGGCCCCGCCAGAGGCCATGCTTGCCCTGGCCGCTGAGCTGTCGGAAGCGGGGGCGGACTGGCAGGTACACGCCTACGGCGGCACGGTGCACGCCTTCACCAACCCGGCGGCGAACAACCCCGAAATGGGCACCCGCTATAACGCAGCGGCAGATCGCCGTTCCTGGGTGGCGCTGCAGGATTTTCTGCGGGAAGTCTTTGCCTGACCGTCTTTCCCGGCGACCCGCTCAGGGCACCAGCACGGCGGCACCATTGAAACGACCGTGGCGCAGGTCATCGAGCGCCTCGTTGGCCTGCTCCAGCGGATAGGGGTGCACGGTCGTGCTTACCGGTATGGCTGCCGCCAGGGGCAGGAAGTCCAGGCCGTCCTGGCGAGTGAGGTTGGCCACGGAGCATATTTCCCGCTCGCCCCAGAGCAGGTCGTAGGAAAACGACGGAATCGGCGACATATGGATCCCCGCGCACACCACGCGGCCGCCCTTGCGCACCGCGCGCAGGGCCAGGGGCACCAGTTGGCCTTCCGGGGCGAAAATAATCGCCCCGTCCAGTTCTTCGGGGCTTGCCCGGGTGGAGTCGCCAGCCCAGGCCGCCCCCAGTTCCCTGGCGAAGTCCTGTGCGCTGCGGTCGCCCTCCCGGGTGAAGGCGTAAATCTGCTGCCCCCGGTGGCGGGCGACCTGGGCGAGAATATGGGCGGCTGCGCCGAAACCATACAGGCCGATTCGTTCGGCGGATTCCACCAGCCGGTAGGCGCGGTAACCTATCAATCCGGCGCACAGCAATGGCGCAGCCTGCAGGTCGTCGTAGTCGGGCGGCAGCTCGAAACAGTAGGTCGCATCGGCGACCGTGTACTGGGCGAAGCCACCATTGATCTGGTACCCGGTATAGCGGGCCGCGTCGCAGAGGTTTTCGCGGTCGTGCCGGCAGTACCAGCAGTGGCCACAGCTACCGCCCAGCCAGGGCACTCCCACACGCTGGCCGCGGGAAAACCCGCTGACCCCGGGGCCCATGTCCTCGACCACCCCGACGATCTGGTGGCCGGGCACCAGGGGCAGGACAGGCTCGGTAAGCTCGCCGTCGAGCACGTGCAGGTCGGTGCGGCAAATACCGCAGGCGGTGACTTTCAGCAGCACCTGGCCGGGACCCGGCGCCGGTTTGGGCAGCATCTGCAGCTGCAGCGGCTCTCCCGGTTGTGACAACACCATAGCGCGCATCATACTTTCAAAGCCTCGCTCATCGTTTTGCAGAAGGTTTCCAGAATCTGGATCCTGGCGTAGGGTTTCTGGTTGCCCGCCACCAGCGTCCAGGGGGCGTGGCGGGTGCTGGTGTGGCTGACCATCTGGTCTACCGCCAGTTCGTAGTCGTGCCACTTATCGCGGTTGCGCCAGTCATCGTCGGTAAGCTTGTGTTGCTTGTGCGGTTCCTTCAGGCGGGAATTGAAGCGCTTTTCCTGCTCATCCTTGCTGATGTGTATCCAGAATTTCAGCACGATCACGCCGTGGTCTACCAGCTGGCGCTCGAACCGGTTGATCTCACTGTAGGCCCGCTGCCATTCGGCGGGCGTGGCAAACTGCTCGACCCGCTCCACCAGCACCCGCCCGTACCAGGAACGGTCGTAGAAGGTGCAGCGCCCGTCCCGCTGCAGCTGCCGCCAGAAACGCCAGAGGTAGTGGTGGGCGCGCTCCTCGTCAGTGGGGGCGGCGAACTGGACCAGGCGGAACAGGCGCGGATCAATGGCGCGGGTGACCCTGCGGATAGCGGACCCCTTGCCGGCGGCGTCCCAGCCTTCAAATACGGCGACAACCGAGCGTTTTTGCTGGTAGGCCTGCCAGCCCAGGTCGCGCAATTGGCTCTGGTAGTGCTCCAGTTGCCGCGTGTAATCGTCGTTGTCCAGGGAGAGGGACAGGTCCACGCTGTCCAGCACGGTCGGTTGGGGTCCGGTAACCAGCTCCGTCGCAGGGATGTGCGGGCGCACTGTGCCGGGCTCCCGGCTGCCGCGGTAGCGCATGGCCTCGAGGACCAGCTCGCCCGCGGTGATGTCGCGGTAGTAGCGGTCTTCAGCCTCCAGCAGCTGCCAGGGGCTGTGGCTGGAATCCGTTGCCAGTATGAGCTGCACGGAGACCTCCAGGGTCCGCTGGTAAACACCCTGCAATTCGTAGGGATGGTCCGAGCTGCGGTGCCTGCTCTTGCGGTGAGGCGAGTCGTCCTGCAGGCGCGCCTGCTGGCTTTCCTGGCTGATATGCAGCCAGAGCTTGATGACCAGCGCGCCGTCGTCCGTAAGCAGGCGCTCGAAGGATTCGATCTGCTTGCAGTACAGGGTAAATTCGTCCGGGTCCATTTCGCCCTTGACCGCCGCCTGGCCCGGCCTGGTGTACCAGGATCCCAGGAATATCCCGATTTGCCCCCGGGCGGGCAGGCTGCGCCAGAAGCGCCAGAAGTAGGGTCGGGACTCCTCCTCGTCGGAATGCTCCCAGAAGGTATTGGTCTCGATCCAGCGCGGGTCCATCCATTCGTTGAGCTGCTGTACCAGGGAGCCCTTGCCGGCGCCGTCGAGCCCGGCGACCACGATGATCACCGGGTAGTCGCGCCCGGCCAGCTCCAGCTGGGCCTCCAGCAGTTGGTCGCGCAGCTTTTTCTGCAGTGAGTTGTAATCCCCCTCCGCGATGCGCTTTCCGACTTCGAGTGTTTCAAACATGATCTGCCAGGTCCCTCTCTCGCGGCTACATTATCGTATTTTTGCTGCTGCCATCGGACTATAATTATCCACTTGCATCGCCGGAGTCAAAGTCATGAGTTTTTACGAACAACGTATTTTACCGCGATTGATCAATTGCGCCTGTGGCACCGCGCCAATCATGAAGCAGCGGGAGAAAGTGGTTCCCCAGGCAAGCGGGACCATACTGGAGATCGGCATTGGCACCGGGCTCAACCTGCCATTTTACGATCCCGAGCGGGTGCAGCGCCTGATCGGCCTGGACCCATCCGGAAAATCCTGGGAACTGGCGGGCGAGCGGGCCGCACACCTGGCTTTCGATGTCGAGTTCATCGGCCTGCCCTCCGAGCAGATACCCCTGGAAGATGCGAGCGTGGACACGGTACTCGTCACCTACAGCCTTTGCACCATCCCCGACGCCGTCACCGCCTTGCGGGGGATGGCAAGGGTGCTGCGCCCGGGTGGCAAGCTGATTTTCTGTGAACACGGCAGGGCGCCGGATGCGTCTGTACGCAAGTGGCAGGATCGCATAAACCCCTTGTGGCGGCGACTGCTGGGTGGCTGCAACCTCAATCGGAATATTCCGGAACTGCTCGCCGCCGGTGGTTTTCGTATTGAGCAGATGGACACGATGTACCTGCCCGGCACGCCGCGCTTTACCGGTTACAATGTGTGGGGCAGGGCAGTGCTGGCCTGACCTGCTCACTGCACCACGTATTCCTGCTTATGGCACTGTTGCGCAGGGCTTGCCTGCTTCTGCTGTTCGTCGCAGCCGCCGCGACAGGGGCTGAAATCGAACCCGTGCTCGAGTACGAGCTCAAGGGGCTTGAAGGCGAGCTGGAACGCAATGCCCGGGCGTGGCTGGGCCGGGCACCGGAATCCTCCCAGGCGCGTGCAAATTTTCTCGTCACAGCCCAGCGGCGTGTCGAGGATAGCCTGAGGGCCATGGGTTACTACAGCCCCACGGTGCATATGGCGCTGGAACGCACCGAGCCTGTCTGGTCGCTGGTAATCACCGTGACGCCTGGCGAACCGGTGCTGATCAGGGTTATCGACATCCAGTTGTCGGGGGACGCGACAACCGATGAGGCGTTTGCGGAGCTGATCAACAGCGCGCCTTTCGTCGCGGGCGACACCTTCAACCACGGCACTTACGAGCGCTTCAGGACCCGCTTGCTGACCCTCGGCCAGGAGCGCGGGTATTTCGAAGCAAGTTTGCCGCAAAGCAGGGTTGCCGTTAACGTCGCCAGGAGACAGGCGGACATCCACCTGCACTACGACTCCGGACGGCGATTCCGTTTCGGCGCGGTGGAGTACAGCGATATCGGCCTTGACCCCGCGCTGTTGCGGGAGCTCCAGCCCATGCAGGAAGGGGACTATTTCGACCAGTCCCGGCTCCAGTTCTTCCAGGGTCGACTCCAGCAGACCCGCTACTTTTCCGCGGTGGTGGTCAGGCCCCTGATCGAGGAGGCCGTGGATGACCGCATACCGATTTCTGTCACCCTGTATCCGGCCCGGCGCCACAGTTTCGACGTGGGCCTGGGGTATAGCACGGACACCCAGGAGAGGGTTTCGATGGTCTGGCGTACACCCCTGGTGAACCGCTACGGCCACAGCCAGCAGACGCGCATTTCCTGGTCCGCGGTCAATCCCAGCGGTCGCTTCATCTACACGATCCCCCTGTCCCATCCGCTGGATGACGTGCTCCACCTGTCTGCCCGGCTGGAGGACAACAAGTACGGGGATGTCGACAGCGATCAGCGGGAACTCGGCGCCGTGCGGGAAATAAGGGGCGGACGCTGGTTGTACAGCTATTCCGCTCGGGGACTCAACGAGTCATGGGAACTCAAGAACACCCGCTTTACCAACGATTATGTGCTACCTGGATTCAGCCTGTCCCGCAGCGATCGCGTCGGGGCGCTGGTGAATCCCAGCGCCGGTTTCAGCCAGTTTTACATGCTGGAGGGCGGCAGCACAGAGCTGGGCTCGGACATCGACCTGCTCCGTATCACGGCAAACTTCAGCTATATTGCCACCCCGTTTCCCTTGCACCGTATTGTCGCGCGCACCGCGCTGGGCGCGGTGTTTATTTCCGATGACGACAGAGTGAACCTGGCCCCCTCACTGAGCTTTTTCGCCGGCGGATCCCAGAGCATACGCGGCTATGGCTATCAGTCCATTGGCAACGAGATCGACACAACCCGGAATGACGGCAGCAGGCAGACGCTGGTTGTCGGCGGTGACAGGCTCGTCACCGCAACCCTCGAGTACCAGTACTCCTTCACTGACACCTGGCGAGGCGCCGTGTTCGTGGATGCCGGCGATGCCTTTGACTCCAGCGACTTCAATATCAATGTCGGCCCCGGCTTCGGCATACACTATTTATCCCCGGTCGGTGCGGTGCGCCTGGAGTTTGCCAACAGCGTCACCGATGACGACCCGTCCTGGCGCATGGTACTCAATATCGGAGCCGAGTTTTGAGCCGCGTGCTGTGGCGCCTGCTGCTGGCGCTGGTGCTGCTGCCCCTGTTGGGGGTCGCGCTGCTGCCATTTACCGGTTGGGGCAGCAAGCTGGTCTTGTCCGGTGCGGGCCGGCTGTTGCCGCTGGAGATCGAGTACCGGGCGGGCACACTGGCGGGGGAGCTCGAGCTGGCACGCCTGGCCTGGGTCGGTGAGTCGCTGCAGCTGGAGCTGACTGGCCTGGTGCTGGAACTGGCGCCGGGCTGCCTGTGGCACAGTTCCATCTGCTTTCGCAAGCTCCGCGCGCAACAGCTCACGCTGGACCTGCTGCCCGGGACTGCCAGCGATGAGGAGCAAGCGCCCGCCGGGGCGGCCACCACGCCGTTTGAATTCCCTGTGCCGATGGAGGCGGCGTCCCTGTATCTGGACGCCCTTGCCGTCCGTTGGCAGGGCGGTGAATGGCGACAGGGCATAATCCAGGGCCCGGTCGCTGTCAGCGGCTCTACTATCCGGGTGGGGCGCGCCAGGGTGGAGCGGGCGCGACTGGCACTTGCCGGCGGCGAGTCCGACGGCGCTGTAGCGCTGCCGCAGATCACGCTGCCGCTGGAACTGCTGGTGGAAGAGCTGCTGGTGGAAGGCGCGAGCTGGGACCTGGATGGACAGCGCGGCGAGCTGCACTCCCTTGGCCTGGCCGGCCAGTGGCGCGGCAGCGCGCTGGCGCTCACCCGGCTGGAACTGCAGGCGAAGGCCTTCGGACACTGGCAGGGCGCCGGTGATATCGATTTCAGCGGGCAGTGGCCCCTGGAGCTCGCGGCGGATGGCGTATTGCCCGAGATCCAGGGCTGGCCGGCCCAACTGGGCCGGGAGCTCGCGGTTAGCGCATCGGGAGACCTTGGCGCGCTGGCATTGCACCTCGACCTCGAGGGGGAACTGGCCCTTGCCGTCGGCGGCATGGTCAATGTCATTGCGCCTGAACTGCCATTCAGCGTCACCGTGGATGCCGACTGGCCCGGGGAGCTGGCCCTGCCTGCGCTGCTGGACGTTCCCGAATCACTGGCTTCCGTAGCTTTCACCGCGCCCCTGCGACTGGCCGGCAGCGGTGACCTGAATAACCAGGCGTTCCAGCTTGAAACCACCGTCGCCGGCCTTGGATACCAGGGCATGGCCCTGCGGCTGGCGGGCAGCAATACGCCCGGGAAACTGGCACTCGAGGACTTGCGCCTGCAGGACAGTGATGCCGTCAACACCTTGTGGGGCAGGGGCGTACTCGATTATTCAGGGCAGCTCGCCTGGTCCGCGCAGCTGGAGACCAGCGGTATCGACCTGTTGCCGCTGGCGCAGTACGGCAGTGGCAGGATAGAAGGACAATTGCAGTTCGCTGGCAGCCTGGCTGATGATCAATGGAGCGTGTCGGTGTCCGACGCGGACCTGACGGGAACACTGAACGGGCTACCTGCCCGGCTCAGCGGCAGTGCCGGCATCGACAGTCACCTGGTCCTGTTGCCCGGTGAACTGGAGGCGGAGTTGAACGGGACCAGGCTGTCATTGCGCGCATTCGCCGACCCGGCCGAAGCGGCCCGCCTTGAGCTGGCACTGGATGACCTGGGTCGCTGGCTGCCGGACAGCCATGGGGAGATGTCGCTGCAGGGCCTGCTGCTGCCCGGCTGGGAGGAGTTGCGTGTCAGCGGGACGCTGGGGGATATCCAGTGGCAGGCTCTGCGGGTTTCCCGGGGCAGGATCAACGGACACTACGGTAACGGCAAGACAGGCAGCGGCCGGCTCGATATCGAGCTGTCCGACCTCTCGATGGCGGGTTTTGAACTTGCCAGCCTGCAATTTACGGGCAGCGGGGACGCTGCCCGACAGGCATTCACCCTGCGCAGCCGCGGTGATCTGGAAGGGCTGTTGGCGCTCACGGGAGCCTTCGGTGACCGGGGCCAGTGGTCGGGACGACTGGCACCGACCACCTTGCAGACCGCGGAGGGAAACTGGTACCTCGGCGAGGAGTTGGCGCTGGAATATTCCCCGGCCCCGCGGCGCCTGCAGCTGGCGGCCCACTGCTGGCAGTACCGACAGAGCCGCGTCTGCCCCGGCGAGACTGTACTGGCTCAGGAGGGGGGCAGTGCGAGCATGTCCCTGGACGGCGACCTGGAGGTCGCCAGCGCGTTCCTGCCCGAATATTTCGAACTCGGAGGCTGGGTGGTCGGGCAGATCAAGGCCGACTGGAGCGCGGGAAATCCGCTGGTACTCGATGGCAGCCTGCACGGTCGCAACCTCAGTTTCACCCGCCATTTCAGCGATGACGAATCCGGCACAGTGATCTGGGAAAGTATTGACGCCAGGCTTCGCAACGGTGCGGGGGGGCTGTCCCTGAACTCGGCGTTCTACAGCCAGGGCAGTCGGGAAATTGGCCTGGAACTGGGTTTGCCGCCGGACCGTGGCCAGCCATTGACTGGTGCGCTGGACATATCCGGCCTGCAGCTGTCCAGGCTGGCGCCATTCGCGCCGACCATGTCCGTGCTCGACGGTGTGTTGCGCGGCCGCCTGCAGCTGGCTGGTACACTGGACCGGCCGCTTGCCCAGGGAACTATCCAGCTTACCGGCGGCCACTTTGCCATGCTCGGTAACCCGACCGAACTGCGACAGATGGATCTGCAACTGGACGCACGGGGCGATAACGCGGTAGTGCGAGGTAGCGGCAAGCTCGGGGGCGGCGAACTCTCGCTGGAGGGCACGGTGCTTAGCCGACCCGAGTGGCGCGTGGAGTTGGCGATAGACGGCGAACGACACGAGATTCTGTTGCCGCCCTTTACCACGATGCTGGTTTCGGAAAAACTCGCAATGACCCTGACCGGCGGGCTGCTGGACCTCGAGGGCGACATCGTCGTGCTCGAAGGTACGCTGCAGCATGAGCAGTTACCCGAAGGGGCCGTGAGACTGTCTGCGGACGTGGTGGAAGTGGATCTCGAGGGCAACGTGATTTATGAAGCCGCGCCTTTCGACGTAACCATGCGTATCGGCCTGTTGATAGAGGACAGGTTCCGGATCGTCGGGGACACTGTCAACGCCACCGTGGGCGGGGACCTGCGCCTGCGCCAGCAGCCTCGCCAGCCGCTCCAGGTGTTTGGCAATCTCAACGTGATGGGCGGGGAATTGCGCGCCTTCCAGCAGCGCCTTAGAATCACCCGTGGCACCGTGAGTTTCGCCGGGACGCCTGACAACCCCGAACTGGAAGTGCGCGCCCAGCGGGAGATTCCGGGCGATAACGTGGTCGTGGGCCTGGAGCTGCGGGGTACGCTGAACCAGCCCAGGCTCGAGGTGTTCTCCGACCCGGTGATGTCCCACGGGGAAACCATGTCTTACCTGATCCGGGGCAGGGGGCTGGACACGGGCGCCGGTGCCGACGGCGTGGCCATGGCCCTGTCGCTGGGCTCCAGCCTGGTCAACCAGTCGGCACTGGTCACGGAGCTCAACAGGATCCCGGGCCTCAATAATATCGCCTTCGGGGCGGAGGGTAGCAATGAGACAGATACCGCGGCGACTGTCGGCGGTTACATCGGCCAGCGCCTCTACCTGTCCTACGGCATGGGCATATACCAGCCGATCAACGTGTTGACAGCCCGCCTGTACCTGAGCACCAGGTTGTGGCTCGAGGTCGTCAGCCGCCTGGAGAACTCGGTCGACCTGTATTACTCATTCGATATCAACTAATGCGTATCTGTTGCCGGATGCCAGAGAGAGGCCTGCCATTTGCCCAAACGTAATTCCCGCCTGGAGCGCTTACTTGAAAAACGCACACCCTACCATCATCCCGGGGTGCCGGTCGTCGTACTGTGGTCGCAAAAATCCGGTTGTACGGCGCTCTACAAATGGTTTCTCTGGCAGGCGGGCCTGCTGGATCAGGCACTCCGGTACAGGATCGATGAGGAGGGCCTGTCGATCCACAACTATGAGGTGGAGGTATTCAGGAATACCAGGAATTACAGCGGCAAGCTGGCTGCCCGGATCGAGGCGGGTACGCCGCTGGTCAACGTCCTGCGCTGTCCTTACAGCCGGGCCTTCAGCAGTTACATGCACCTGCACAACCGATTTTATATCCGCTTCGAGCGGGACGGTATTGCCAATGCGGGTCTCGACCTGCGCTATGACGTACTGCGGTCGGTATACGGTGAGGTGGTGCCGGTGGAATACCCGGTGTCATTCATGGACTACCTGTTGTGGCTGGAAGGG
>JAZBNW010000408.1:0-4503 GCA_036350855.1 Halieaceae bacterium | reverse complement strand
TGGCGAAAATTCTCCTGCAGAACCTGTATCTCAGCCAGCATCCTGGCAGCTATCTGGTGTTTCTCATCGAAGCGTGTGGGTGCGTTCATTGCGATCTTTCCGGATTTCATTAAACAACGGTTTGTCACGTAACTACGTCGACGAGCGTCATCCGGATCGCTCTGGCAGGAAAATGCAGGCAGGCCAACGGCTGCCGGTGAACTGAATGACAGCACTCACCGTATATCTGCATGACTTAGATTCCGCCACCCATCCATCTGAAGGAAATACGGCTTTGGCTACAGGCAAAAAACTCGTGGTCGTCACCGGAGCCACCGGTTTCGTGGGGCGCCACTTTGTCCAGCGCATACTGGAAGAAAATGGCACCGAGGTGCGCTGCCTCGTACGCCCCGGCAGCGACACCAAAGCCCTCGCCGCCATGGGCGAGAGGGTCACTTTTGTCCGCGGGGACATCACCCGGCCAGAGTCCCTGGCAACCGCGTTCGACGGCGCCTGGGCCGCAGTGAACCTTGCCGGCTATCGCGAGTTCTGGAGCCGCTCCAGGGAGCACTTCTACGACGTCAATGAGCGGGGTGCCAGCAATGTCTTTCGCGCCTGCCTCGACGCCGGGGTCAAGAAGGTCGTCCAGGTATCCACGCCCCTCGCCTACGGGGCCCCCGACCGGATTCCCTTCGACGAGGACACCCCGCCGGGCGAGCATGCCAGCGACTACGCCAGGAGCAAGTACCTGGGCGACGAGGCAGGCTGGGACCTGCACCGGCGCAGGGGACTCCCCCTGACCGCAGTCTACCTGGCGGCGGTGATCGGTGCGGGAGACGACAAGTCCACCATGGAGGTGAAGCGGGCTGTACAGAAGAAGCTCCCGGCACTGGTCGGCGCAGACACTACCTATACCTATCTCTACGTGCGCGATGCGGCGGAGGCCATAGCCAGGGCCCTGCTGGCAAAAAACTCGGTGGGGCGGCGGTACCTCATCGGCAATCAGCGCGCGACCACCCGGGAGTATTTCACCATGATCGGCGGGATCGCCGGGGTGACCATTCCCAGCGTCAACATCCCGGAGTCGTGGCTGCTTCCGCTGGCCACCGGCATGGAATGGCTGTCCAGGAAAACCGGCAACCGGCCGGTACTGCCCCTGGATGTGATCAAAACCACCGCCGCGGGGTCCCTGCTGTTCGACGGCAGTCGCGCGATAGAGGAACTGGGGATGAATTACACCCCGCTCAGGACCGCCCTGGAGGAGTCGGTCGAGGAGATCCTGGCCGCCTGAGGGCTGCCAGAGCGTTTCGTTACAGAGCGGTAAGCACCTGCTGTAATTTCAACAGCCCCAGCGCGACAGTCACCAGCACTACCAGCGCTCCCAGCGCATTGGCCAGGGGCTTGTTGCCAAACTCCCCGAGCACGTCCCGCCGGTTCATGATCATCAGCAGGAACACCGCACAGAACGGCAGCAAAAAGCTGTTGGCGGCCTGGGCAAACAGGATTGCAAGCAGCGGTTTGATCCCGACTGCGGAGAAAACCGTGCCGCAGAGCAGGACCGAAAACCAGACCATCCGGAAGTGCCTGCCGCGCAGGTCGCGCGGCCACCCCAACACACCGCATACCGCGTAGGCCGCCGCCAGGGGTGCCGTCACCGCACTGCTCAATCCCGCTGCAAACAGGCCGGCGGCAAAGAAGTAACGCGCCCCGGCGCCGAGCAGCGGTTCAAGTTGCCGGGACATGCTGGTGGCGGAGAAGGCGGTATCACCGCCGAAAAAGGCCGCCGCCGACGTGCTCATTATTGCCAGGGTAATGAGGCCTCCCAGGCCGATGGACAGGCTGGTATCGATGCGGGATTCATGCAGGGCCTGCCGCGTGCTGACCCCGGGCGGCCATTTCTCCTGCACCGCGCTGGCGTGCAGGAACAGGTTGTAGGGAACTACCGTGGTGCCGATCAGCGCCATCACCGTCAGCAGGGATCCCGGGGGCAGAGACGGCACCAGCAGCCCGCCGAGCATAGCCTGCAGCGACGGCCTCACCATGGCCAGTGTGAGCACGAAGACCACGCTCATCAACACCACCAGGCCGATCAGGAGTTTTTCGATCGATGCATAGGTGCCCGAAGCCAACAGGACACCAGCGACAACACCGACGAGGATCGCCCACCAGCCCAGGCCGACCCCGCTGATGCTCTCCAGGCCCAGGGCGGCACCGGTGATATTGCCGGTCTGGTAGGCGGCGTTGCCCACCCCCACTGCCGCCACCACCAGCACTACCGCGGCGGTGCCCAGCCAGCTGTCGCTGTAACTGCTGCGCAGCGCCTCGGCCAGCCCCTGCCGCGTCACCAGGGCCAGGCGAGCCGCCATCTCCTGCAACATGATCGTTGCGAACACTGAGAACACCAGCGCCCACAACAGCGCGAAACCATACTGGGCGCCGGCAATACTCGCCGTGGTCACCGTTCCGGGCCCGATAAACGCCGCGGCCACCAGGATACCCGGGCCGAATTTGCTACGAGACGGTGGCATGCAAACCTCGCGGAAAGGCGCGGGTCTGTGTCATCACTTTCCTGCCCTGTTGATTTCTTCCCGGTCCTGCTGGAACAGGGTGGCCAGGTATTCACGGCTGTTGCGGGTGTGGTCGATCAGGGCCGCCATATCGCCTTTCAGTTCGACGGATTTTTCCAGGCTCTCCTCATCGTGACGCCGGAAAATCGCCACCATCCGATCCGCAGCGGCATCGCTGTAACCGTATTCCCGCAACACCCGGTCGGCGGCGAGCAGGCTGCTTTCCGATAATTCACGCAGCACCGTGCGCACCCCCAGCCGCCGGAACAACTCCACACTGAAGCGGTTGTGGGCGCGCACCACCAGCTGGACATGGGGGTAGTGCTCCGTCATCAACTGTGCCACACGCAGGCTCTGCTCCTCGTTGTCCAGGGCGATCAGCATGACCCGGGCATGCTCGATGCCGGCAACCTTCAACAGGTCGAGCCGACTGGCGTCCCCGTAGAACACCTTGTTGCCGAACCGCCTGACAAACTCGATGTGCTCGGCGTTGTTGTCCAGGGCGGTGAAGGGTATACCGTTGGCCGCGAGGATACGCCCGGTCATCTGGCCGAAGCGGCCAAACCCGGCGATGACCACCTCCGGTTCGTCCTGGTCCCGGCTCTCATCATAAACCCTCGGGCAGTTTTTGCTGCTGAACAGCTGGCTGTGCAGAATCACCAGGGGCGCCGTCAGCGCCATTGAAACCCCCACCACCAGGGTAACCTGGTTGGCGAGGGCCGCTTCGATCAGCCCGTTGCCCGCCGCGTGGGTCATCACCACGAAGGCGAACTCGCCACCCTGGGACAACATAAGACCCACGTGCAGCGCATCCCTGGAGGATTGCCCGGCCAGTTTCAGCAACAGCCAGATCACCAGGGTTTTCACGGCCACCAGCGCGATGGCCGCAGCGAGAATCAGCAGTGGCTCGCTGGCCAGTAACTGCAGGTCGAGGCTCATGCCGATAGCAATAAAGAACAGGCCCAGCAACAAACCCTTGAACGGCTCGACCTCCGTTTCCAGCTGGTGCCTGAAACTCGAGTTGGCGAGCAGCATGCCGGCGATAAATGCGCCCATGCCCATGGAGAGCCCGGCCGCCTCCATGCCCATGGCGGTGGCCAGTACAATCAGCAGCGCCGAGGCCGTCATCACCTCCGCACTACCGTAGCTGGACATGAGACGCAGGAAGGGGTTGAGCAGGAACCTGCCCACAACCAGTACCGCGACGATAGCGCACAGGCCGATATACCAGGGCGGTGCATCTGCCGCAGGCGCCTTACCCAGCGCCTCCACCAACACCAGAATGGGAATCACCGCCAGGTCCTGCAGCAACAGGGTAGCAAAGCCCTGCTGGCCCGGCGGACTCTTCAGCATGCGGTGTTCATTCATCAACTGGATGGCGAAAGCCGTGGAGGACAGTGCCACCGCCAGTGCAATGGTCAGCGCAACCGGCCAACTTTGCAGCAGCGCGAACAGCATCAGGGTAATCAGCAGCGCGGTGATCCCGAGCTGGCCGCCCCCTGTCAACACCACGGCCTTGCGCATGCGCCACAGTTTGGCGGGCTCCAGTTCGATACCGATCAGGAACAAGAGGAAAACCACGCCCAGTTCGGCCACGTGCAATATCGTGTCGGGATCGTTGACCAGCCCTGAAACAGAGGGACCGATCAGCGCGCCCGCCACCAGGTACCCGAGGATGGCGCCCAGTTTCAGCTTCTTGAACACCGGGACGGCGACTACCGCCGCGCCGAGAAATATGATGGCCGAACCCACTAGACTCATTGTGCTTTCCCGCCAGGCTGTCGCTTGCAACAATGCCACAGTGTTCGCGCCGGGACAGCTAATTTTGACTGCGTTGCTGCATGGTTTTTAAACGCAACAAGCTTGTTATCGTTCCATTCGCAGCGGAGGACGGGGGTTGCCTCGCTCCACGGCTGCGGCCCTCCGGGCTTCCCTCAGTCGGTTGGGAGCCCAAAAC
>JAZBNW010000407.1:0-27336 GCA_036350855.1 Halieaceae bacterium | reverse complement strand
CGGCTGCCGACGCAAGACGCGGCTATTCTGTCTGCCCCGCGCGGTAATGTATATACTTGGGTTCCGTGCTGCGTTCCGGATCGAATGTCCCGCTATATGCACTGCAACTGCAACAATTGATATGAGACCGGTGATACCTGGATCGACACTGGGCCGTCTCCTGCTGGCCCTGACACTGGCGACCAGCCCCGCGCTATGGGCTGAGGGCTACGACACCACGGACTGGAACGATACCGTCGTCGACGAGCAGACGGAGCAATCGCTGCTGGACGCCATCAGCCGACTGGAATCCCGCGACGGCGCCTACTCGGCGGACCTGCCCGAACACATGCTGAGCCTGGGACTCGCCCTGCAGCAGCAGGAGCGTCACGGCGAGGCAGTGGATGTGTTCAAGCGGGGCGTTCACCTGGCGCGCATCAATAACGGACTGTACTGCCCGGAGCAGATTCCCCTGCTCAACGGGGAAATCAGGAGTTCCATCGCGCTGGGCGAGTACGCCCGGGTTGACGACCTGCAGCAGTATCTCTACCGCGTGCAAGTGCGCGGCCAGGCCAGCGGCGAACAGCGAGCAGCAGCCCTGCTGCAGCAGGCCGACTGGCACTTCAATGCCTACCAGCTGGGAATCGGCGAACAGGGGGCGGAGCGGCTGATGGCCATGTGGGAACTTTACCGGCTCGCCTGGAGCGACATCAATTCCACCCTGGGAGAAACCGCACCGGAACTGCTGCCTCCCCTGTACGGCCTGCTGCGTACCCAGTACCTGATCAGTGAATACCGCGCCGACAGCGAGCCACAGAGCGGCAGTTTCCACACGGGCTACGGCAATACGGATGGAAACCGCTTTTACACCTACCGCTCGGAAAACTACGATCTGGGCCGCAGTGTGATCATGGCCATTTACCAGGTCCAGCAGACCAACCACGGGGCCGACAGCGACGAGGCGCTGGGCGCACTCGTTGCCCTGGGCGACTGGGCCCTGTGGCACGACAAGCGAGCCGATGCCACCCGGACCTACCAGCTGGCCCTGGCGGAACTTGCACAGCGCGACGCTGCCAAAGAAGCAGAGGCCGGGTTTCTGGTCGAGCCAGTACCCTTGCCAGACATCAAGGGCCTGCACAGACTGCCGACGCCGGTGGAAGCCGGGCAGGGCAATATACTGGTAGAATTCGGCGTGGACGAGCGGGGAGAGGTGACAAACCTCGAGACGCTCGATGCGGACAGCGACATCGAGGATGCCGCGGCCCGCCTGCTGCGGGTGCTGCGCAACACGAAGTTTCGCCCCCGCTTCGTGGCGGGAGAACCGGCGGGGACAGACAAACTGGTCAGGGCATATGACATCAAACCATAGAACAGGGCGGTTAGTGGCGCAGCTGGCGGGGATTGCCGCTGCCTGCCTGTTGCTGGGCGGCTGCCCCAGCGCCAGCACACCCACCGCACCGCAGACGCCCTCCACGCCCAGCACCAGCCCACCCACGCCACCGCCCAGCAGCAGTGGCAGCCCCTCGAGCAGCCCTGCAAGCAGCCCGTCGAGCAGCCAGGGCGAACAGGGAAGCGCCGCCAGCGAAGCCGCGGACACCCAGGGTTCGGCCAGCGCCAGCCAGGGCGGCGAGTCGGGCAGCGGCAGCGAGTCCGCCGCCCAGGGCGACGCAGGCGGTGAGAGCGGCAACGGCGACCTGGGAGAGTTTCCCCAGGGTGAAGCCCCGGGCGCCAGTGGCGAACAGGCCGCCGGCGGTGACGCCGGTTTTGGCGAGCCCGGCGCGGCCGGCGGCGACGCCCTGCCGGACCTGACCGACGAACCCAGCTTTGAACAGGTGATGGCCGGGATGGAGGAAGCCATGGGCGAGCCCGGGGACGGTCAGGCAGGTGCTGCGGGCCAGCCCGGCGGCGCCGGCGCCCCCCAGGGGGCTGGTGACGAGGCCGGCACAGCCGCCGGCGGTGGCTATCCAGGCGGTGTGCCCGGGGCCATCCCCGGGACCGGCACAGGTGGCCCACTGACTCCCGCCGAGCAGGTCGCGATACTCGACGCGCGGCTGGAACAGGGCACGGGTGAATTCGACTCGATGATCCTCCAGGAGCAGACCGAACAGCGCCGCACCGCCCGTCAGCGACCCCAGAGCAGCCAGACACAGTCGGGACAACCCGGCTCCGGCGGCAGCGGCGGGTCCGGGGACGGCGGCGAGATAGCCGATGCCGGAGACTACGGCAGTGGCGGCTACAGCACCGGTCGCGGCATGGGGGGAGCCGGTGGCGGCGGAGGCGAGATGCCACAGGATGCGGCCAAGTACCCGCCGCCCAAGGATATCCCCAGCGGCAACGATGACGACGTGGTGGCCCGCCAGTTGCGTGAAGCCGCCATGCGTGAACCGGACCCGGCGGTGCGGGAGAAGCTGTGGGACGAGTACCGCAAGTACAAGGGCATCAGCAAGTGAAAGCAGTAGCCCTTGGCGCCGGCCTGGCACTGTCCCTGTTGCTGGGCGGCTGTGTCAGCCAGACCATCACGACCACCTCGGTGCCGCGGCTGGACAACGCCTCCAGCGAGGTCCCCGAAACCCAGCTGCTGGATGTGGGCATCTCGATCTTCGACCCGGGCATCGCCGACTACGAGGAGGGCGAACAGACCTACCCCGAGGTGCGCAAGGCCGAAGCCCGCCTGATGCCATTCCTGCTGGCCGAAGCCATGCAGGACAGCGGCGCCTGGGGGGCGGTGCGGGTAGTGCCCAATCCGGAGCAGATCAACGACCTGGTGGTGACCGGCAAAATCCTGCACTCCGACGGGGAGGAACTGCAGTTGCAGGTCAAGGCCACCGACGCCAGTGGCCACGTCTGGCTCGACAAGGAGTACACCGGGGTTGCCAGCCGCTATGCCTACGAGGTGACCACGCGCAACCAGTACGACCCTTTCCAGGCGGTCTACAACACCATCGCCAACGACCTGCTGGAGCAACAGGAAAAGCTGCGGCCACAGGACCGGGAAAATATCCGCCTGATCACCGAGCTGTTGTTCGCCCGCAGTTTCTCCCCCGAGGCTTTTGACGGCTATCTCGGCAAAACGAGGAAGGGCGAGTACATTGTCCTGCGCCTGCCGGCCAAGGACGACCCGATGCTGGAGCGGGTAGTCAGCATCCGCGAGCGGGACCAGATGTTCATCGACACCCTGCAGGAGTATTACCGCTCATTCGGCAACCAGATGCGCGACCCCTACCAGGAGTGGCGCAAGGAAAGCTACGAGGAGGCGGTGGCGCTGCAGGAGCTGAAGGCCGAAAGCACGCGCCAGCTGATCGCAGGGGGGGTCGCGTTGCTGGCGGGGATCGCCGCCGCGACCACGGGTGACAGCGCCACCACCCAGGTCGCCGGGCAGGTCGCCGTACTGGGCGGCGGTTACCTGCTCAAGAGCGGGCTGGAAAAGCGCAACGAGGCCCAGATTCATGTTCAGGCCCTGGAGGAGCTGGGCATGTCACTGGAAGCCGAAATCACCCCCCAGGTGATCGAGCTGGAGGACCGCACCGTGATGTTGCACGGCAATGTCGAGGACCAGTATGCCCAGTGGCGCGAGCTGCTGGCGGATATCTATCGGGCAGAGGTCGGCGCGCTGCAAGCCCCTGCAGACAAAAACGCTGCAACTGATACACTCTGACCCGTTGCTGCAAAGACAAGGCTCCACCACCCCATGCCATCCCACAATGAGCGCCTAGAGCCCACCCCGTTTGACGTGGTGGAGCCCACACCCGTAGCACCCGCCGACAGCACCGGGAGCCCGCGGCGCGAGGGCACCCCACGCTGGGTATTACCCGCCCTGGGAGGTCTGGTACTGCTGGCGGTGCTGGTGATTTTCTGGCTGCCCGAGCGGGTCGGCGCCCCGTCGAGCCAGCCGCCAACCGTCGAATCGCAGAGCGAGGCGCGGGCCGGCCCGGCCGGCGGCGCGGCGGCCGGGAGCGCCAGTGCGGGGCCGGATGTCTCCCCCTGGTCGGATGCGCAGCTGGCAAAACTGCGCAAGGAGGCCCAGGACGTACTGGCCGAATTACTTGAAGTGCAGGAAACGCTGGAAGAGCGCGGGGTCCAGCAGTGGGCTGCGGAGCAGTTCGCCGCCGTGGCTGCACTGGCGACCGCCGGCGACGAGTTGTACCGGGGCCGCGATTACGCCGAGGCCAAAAACCGCTATGAGACGGGGCTCGCCCAGCTGCAGGCGCTGCAGGCAGGTATCCCGGCCGAACTGGAGCGACAGCTGGCGCTGGCGCGCGACGCGCTGGAGGCCGGCGACCTCCCGGGCACCACGACCGCCCTGGACGTGGTCGAGGCCATGGACCCCGGTAATGCCGAGGCGGCCGGGCTGCGCCAGCGGGCCCAGGTGCTGCCACAACTGCAGTCACTGCTGGCCGATGCCGCGGCGGCGGAGCAGGCCGGCGACCTGCCGGCGGCCATCGAAGCGCTCAGGCAGGCCAGCGCGCTGGATCCCGCGCACCAGCGCAGTGCCAGCGAGCTGGAACGCGTGACCGGCGCCTACCGTGAGCAGCAGTTCAACGAAGCGATGAGCGAGGGCTACGCCGCCCTCGACGCCAGCCAGTTCGACGCGGCCCGCAAGGCTTTCCGCCGGGCGGCGCAGCTCCAGTCCGGTTCCAGCGAGGCCGCCAGCGCCCTGCAGGAAGTGGAAACCGCCGCCACTGCCCACCGCCTGGCGGGCCTGCGCAGCACCGGCGCCCGCAGTGAGGAGGCGGAGCAGTGGCAGCAGGCGGTCGAGGCCTATGAACAGGCCCAGAAAATCGACGCCAACGTGCTGTTCGCCCGGGAGGGTCTGGCCCGCAGCCGTGACCGGGCCCGCCTGGACAAGCAGTTTCGCGCCGCCATCGACGAACCCCAGCGGCTCAGCGACGAGGCGGTTGCCGAGGCGACCGAAAAAATGCTGCAACTGGCGCGCACCATCACCCCGCGTGGCCCCGTGCTGAACCGGCAGATCGAACAGCTGGATTCCCTGCTGCAACAGGCGAATACGCCCGTTACCGTGGCCCTGCGCTCAGACCTGCAAACCGAGGTAACCGTGTACAAGGTGGCCAAACTGGGTACCTTCGACCGGCGCGAGCTGAGCCTGCGGCCCGGTACCTACACCGCGGTCGGCACCCGTATCGGCTACCGCGATGTGCGCGTGGATTTCACTGTGAAACACGGCGGCACCCCTCCCGTGGTCACCATCGCCTGCACGGAAGCCATCTGATGCCAGTGCACGAGCGGATCGAGCCCAGTGCCTTCGAGCCCCTGGATAACGCGGCGCAACAACCGCCGCAACCGGCCAATACGCGGCGCTGGTGGCTGATAGCCTGCGCACTGCTGTTCGCCCTGGTCATGCTGTTCCTGCTGAGCGCGCGCTCACTGCAGGTGGTGGTGACTGCCGAGACGCCGGCCTCGATCGCGCTGAGTGGCCTCGCCCTGCCCTTCGGCGATCGCTACCTGTTGCGCCCCGGCCAGTACACGGTGCGGGCCAGCGCCGAGGGCTACCACCCTCTGCAGACCGAGGTGACGGTCGACGAGCGCGACAGCCAGACGGTCGAACTGACCCTGCAACTGCTGCCGGGGCTGGTGAGCATAGACAGTGTCCCCGCCGGAGCCAGCGTGCAGATCGACGGCGAGCCCGCGGGCCAGACGCCCCTGAAGGACCTGCCGCTGGAGGCGGGTGAGCACAGCCTGCTGATCGAGGCTGAGCGCTATTTACCCCTGAGCACCGAACTGACCGTCACCGGCCGCAATATCCCCCAACAGCTGGAGCTGGCACTGGCGCCGGCCTGGGCCGAGGTCACCATCGACAGCCTGCCCCCGGGGGCCGCAATACTGGTGGACGGGGAGTCGGCGGGGACCACCCCCGCGGTGGTGGAAATCATCGGCGGCGAGCGCCAGCTGATCCTGCAGTTGCCGGGCTACGCCGACTGGCAGCAGCCCCTGACCATCGAACCCGGCCAGGCCCTGCAGCTCGGGACGGTCCAGCTGCAACCGGCGGCGGGGGTGCTGGAGCTCGCCAGCGTCCCCTCCGGCGCCAACGTCACCCTGGACGGCGAGTTCCACGGCCAGACCCCCCTGTCGCTGGAACTGACCCCGGACAAGGCCCATCGGCTGGCGGTGTTCAAGCCCGGCTATCGCCGCCACACGGGCACGGTGCAGCTGCCCGCCGCCGGCCGGGACAGCCAGACCATCAAGCTGGTCGCCCAGCTCGGGGAGGTGCGCTTCAATCTCAGCCCGGCCGGCGCCGAGCTGAAGGTAGACGGTGTATCGCGGGGCAAGGGCAGCCAGACCCTGTCCCTGCCGGCCTTTGAACACTCGGTGGAAGTCAGCCTGGCCGGTTACAACACCGTGCGCCGGCGCGTCACCCCCCGCCCCGGGCTGCAACAACTGGTGGAGGTAACGCTGCTGACCGCGCAGGAGGCGCGCCAGTCCCGCATCAAGCCGGAGATCACGACCTCCCTTGGGCAGACCCTGCTGCTGTTTTCACCGGCGGACTCCCCCCTGAGCGATTTCACCATGGGCGCTTCCCGCCGCGAACCCGGCCGGCGGGCCAACGAGGTCATGCACCCCGTGTCACTGCGACGCGCCTTCTACCTGCAGACCACCGAGGTGACCAACGCCCAGTTCCGGCAGTTTGCCAGCGGCCACAACTCGGGCCAGATCGATAGCAACAGCCTGAACCGGGACCACCAGCCCGCAGTACAGGTAAGCTGGCAGCAGGCGGCGGCATTCTGCAACTGGCTCAGCAAGCGCGAGGGGCTGCCCCTGTTCTACCGCGAAACCAATGGCATCATCACCGGCTACAACCCCTCGGCCACCGGCTATCGACTCCCCAGTGAAGCCGAGTGGGCCTGGGCCGCGCGCGCCAGTGGCGGCTCCTGGCTGAAGTTTCCCTGGGGCGATGCCTTCCCGCCACCGGCCAACTCGCTGGAAAACTATGCCGACAACAGTTCGGCCTACGTCACCGGGCGGGTGCTGGGGGGCTATATGGACGGCCACGTGGTGAGTGCCCCGGTGGGCTCCTTCAAGGCCAACCAGAATCGTCTTTTTGACATGGGCGGCAACGTCGCGGAATGGGCGCACGATGCCTACAGCATTCCCTCCGCCAACGGCGCCACCGAGGTCGACCCGCTGGGCGCCCAGTCCGGTGATAACTATGTCATTCGCGGGGCCAGCTGGAGCCACAGCAAAATTGCCGAGCTGCGCCTGTCCTACCGGGATTATGGGCAAGCGGGCCGGGATGACGTAGGATTCCGGCTGGCGCGCTATGCGGAGTGAACTATGATCAGATCCGGTCTTGCGGGGCTTGTGCTGACCGGGCTGCTACTGGCGGCCACCGGCGTCGCGGCGCAGCCGGAGGCCGACGGGGCCGCGGCGCCTGCGGCGGGCGAAACGCCGGAAAAAACCGGCTCCGGCAGCAGCGACACCACCACTGAGGCCACCGCCAGTGCGCCGGCCGGCGCCACCCGCTCACCATCGGACTATCGCTCGTCGGAGGAAATTTCCGAGGACCTGCCAGTCTCCTTTCCCGTCGACATATAGCGCCCATACAGGACCTACACAGGACCCATACAGGACCCATACATGAAACAAAGGATGTCATCCGAGTTCATCTACCAGCTGTTCGCGCTGTTGATCGCCGTGATCGTGGTACACGCGGTCTACGTGGGCCTGATCCGGCCCAGCGCGGACGCCCACATACGCCAGGAAATGGAACTGCAGGCCGCGGGCCAGGACTTCGTGCCGGAGCGCAGCTTCGCCGTGGTCATTCGGGACTACGAGCAGGAATCCTGTTTCATCCTGTTGATCTGGGCCCTGGCGATCATGGGCTACAAGGGGCGCCGCGCCATTCACGAGCAGCAGCTGCTGGACCGGCGCCTGCTGGAGATTCCCGAGGGCACCAGCGTACTGCCCCAGGACGCGCGGGAGTACAGTCGCTCCCTCGAAGCGCTGCCGGAGAAGGAGCAGGACTACCTGCTGCCCCGCACCCTGTTGTCGGCGCTGCAGCGCTTCGCCACCACCGGCAGCATCCAGGCGGTGTCCGACACCATCAAGGAGAGCTGCGAGGTGGAATCGGACCGGCTGGATTCGGAACTGTCCATGGTGCGCTATATCGCCTGGGCCATACCCTCGATCGGGTTTATAGGCACCGTGCGCGGTATCGGCGATGCCCTGGGCCAGGCCTACAAGGCGGTGGAGGGGGATATTTCCGGCGTGACGGTGAGCCTGGGTGTCGCCTTCAACAGTACCTTCGTGGCGCTGGTGCTGAGCATCATCATCATGTTCTGCCTGCACCAGTTGCAGTTGTCCCAGGAGCGGCTGGTGCTCGACTGCCAGCGCTACGCCGACTAGCGCCTGCTGCGTTTCCTGGTAGTCCATTGAGGAACCCGTCCCTTGAATAAAGACTCTGCTTTCAAGCACCCACCCGCAAGAGCCCTGCCATGAGCATCGCGCTGCTGGACATCAACGATAGCAACCTGCAGCTGTGGCACGGCGGCGCCCACCTGCAAAGCCCGGGCTATGCCCTGCTGGTCGACAGGCAATACCGCTTTGGCAACCCGGCCCGGGCTGCTGCCCGCCTGCAGCCCAGGGATATCAACACCCGCTTCTGGTGGCAGCTGAGCACCGAGGCCCTGCAACCGGCGCTGGGGCCGGCCCGGCACACCGGTGACCTGGTACACGCCCAGCTGCAGGAACTGCACCGGGAGGGCGGCCAGCCCCGGGAAGTGCTGATGGCCGTGTCGGGCACCATGGAGCGCAACCAGCTGGCACTGCTGCTGGGCATTGTCCAGCAGTGCCCCTTTGCCGCAGTGGGGCTGGTGAACCGCAGTGTGCTGCTGGGCAGCGTCCACGGCGCCGCCGACCGCCTGTTTCACCTGGAAATCCAGTTGCACCAGGCGGTGATCAGCGAACTGGCCAGGCGCGACGGCCAGGTCGAGCTGCAGCGCACCGTGCCCCTGCCGGGCGCCGGCCTGCTGCAATTGCAGGAACGGCTGGTGGAGATCATCGCCACGGCCTTTATCCGCCAGACCCGGTTCGACCCGCGCCGCAAGGCCATCACCGAGCAGCAGCTTTACGACACCCTGCCGGACGCCCTGCGCGCCCTGGGCAGGGACAGTGAGGCCAATATCGAGGTCAACGGTTACCGCGCGCGCATCAACCGCGGCGAATTGCTGGCCGCCGGACAGCGGCTGTTCGACAGCGCCCGGGAGGCCATGGGCGTACTGAACCCCGGAGACCGGGTGATCGCCGACCCGGTAGCGGGCCTGCTGCCTGGCCTGGCGGAGCAACTGCCGGGCCTGGAAGTACTGGCGCCGGACAGTGTGCGCATCGCGCTGGAGCAGCACATCGACGTGCTGGTGCAACGGGAGCAGGCGCTGAGCTTCGTCACCGTGCTGCCCAGTCTCGCGCCCGGGCTGGCGCGGGACGACACCGGGCCCGCGGCCATTGCGCCAGTGCCGCTGACGCCGACAAAACCCGCCGCCACGCACCTGCTCGAAGGCCATCGCGCCCGGCCCCTGGCGAGCGAAGGCACCAGCCTGGGGGGCGGCTGGAGCCTGCGGCACACCGCGACCGGCTGGCAACTGGCGGGGGGCGGCGCCGCGGTGCTGGTCAACGGCGCCCCCGGGCGGGCGGAGCAGGCGCTGGGCGGCGGTGACACGATCCGGGTGGGCGATGGTGCGGAACTACAACTGATCGAGGTGCGTCGCTAACGCGTTATGGCGAGGAAAAAACGCCAGTTCACCACCTTCAACCTCAGCTTCCTGGACATCATGTCCTGCGGCTTCGGGGCGGTGGTACTGGTGTTCCTGATCATAGACCACTCCATCCAGACCGTGACCAAAGACCTCAACCGCGACCTGTTGTCCGAGGTCAGCCTGATGGAGGAGGATGTCAGGGACGGCCAGGCGGGCCTGGTGGCCCTGCGCAATACCCTGTCGGAGGTGGACTACCAGATGGTGGAAGCCCGGGGCCAGGCGACCCGGATCACCGATGATATCGACAAATATGAGGCCCTCATCGCCGACCTGCGCAAGGACGGCTTCACCGAGCGCAGCGATATCGAATCCCTCAAGGCCGAGATACGCTCACTGGAAAACGAGGTGAAGAAGCTGCGCGAGGCCGCCCAGGAAGACAGCGGCAGCAGCGCCCGCACCTTTGTCGGTGAGGGCAACCGGCAGTACCTGACCGGGCTCAACCTGGGCGGGAAGAATATCGCGATACTCCTCGATGTCTCCGCCAGCATGCTGGCGGACAAGCTGGTCAATATCATCCGCCTGCGCAATATGGACCCGGCTCTGCAGCGCAAGGCGGACAAGTGGACCCGGGCCCTGTCCACCGTCGAATGGCTGACCGCCCAGCTACCGGTCGGCAGCAAATACCAGCTGATCACCTTCAACACCAGTGCCGCCCCGGCGCTGGCCGGCAGCGAAGGGAAATGGCTGGAAGTCGCGAACCAGGCCGAGTTGGAGAAGGTCACCCGCGAACTGCGCAAGATTACACCCAGTGGCGGCACCAGCCTGGAAAACGCCTTTCTCGCCCTGCAGAAACTGACACCGGCGCCGGACAATATCTTCCTTATCACCGACGGCCTGCCCACCCAGGGCGCCAGCGGACCAAGGGGCAACAAGGTCAGTGGCGACGAGCGCCAGCGGCTGTACCGCCAGGCGGTGAAAATGCTGCCGCGCAACGTGCCCGTCAATATCATCCTGGCGCCGATGGAGGGCGACCCCATGGCCGCCTCCGAGTTCTGGCAGCTGGCCCAGGTCAGCCGGGGTTCCTTCATGAGCCCGTCAAGGGACTGGCCCTGATGGCGCGGCGCAAGTCACGGGCCCCGGCCGAGTTCTCGCTGTCCTTCCTGGACGTGATCTGCTGTGGCTTCGGCGCCATCATCCTGTTGCTGATGATTACCAAGACCGTACAGCCGCAGATCATCGAGGCCTCTACCGTCAATCTCGAGGGTGTGCTCGCCGACCTGCAGGAACAGCTGTTCGAGATTCGCGGGGAGAGCCGGGTGCTGAACCGCGACCTCAACGCAAAACACGAGCAGCTGTCGGAATACGAGGAGCGTATCGCGATTTTGCGGGGGCAGCTGGCCAGTGCCAGATCCCGTTACGACAGTATCCAGGTCCAGGACAACACCAACGACGTGGTGAGCGAGCAACTGGCGATAGCCCGGCAGCGCCTGTCGGAAGAACAGAAGCGCCTGCTGGGCGCCCAGCACCAGTCGAAAAACAACCTGATCGGCGGCATCCCGGTGGACAGCGAATACATTATTTTCGTAATCGATACCTCCGGCTCGATGTTTTCCTATGCCTGGGAGCGAATGATAGAGGAATTGCAGGCTACACTGAGCATTTACCCCGAGGTAAAGGGTATCCAGGTCATGAACGACATGGGCAATTACATGTTCAGCCGCTACCGCGGCCAGTGGATTCCCGATACCGCGGGCCGGCGCAAGGTCATTATCGAAAACCTGCGCAACTGGAATGTGTTCAGCAATTCCAGCCCGGTGGAGGGAATCGAGGCCGCCATTCGCACCTTCCACAAACCGGGCCAGAAAATCAGCATTTACGTGTTCGGCGATGAATTCACCGGTGACTCCATCTCCCAGGTGATCGACACCGTGGACCGGCTCAACCGCTCAAACGAAAAAGGCGAGCGACTGGTGCGCATCCACGCGGTTGGCTTTCCGGTACAATTCATCCGGGCGCCGCACCTGCAGACCACTGGCATCCGGTTTGCTACCCTGATGCGGGAGCTCACCTTTCGCAACGGAGGCACTTTTGTCGGGCTCAATGACTTTCGTCCCTGACAGCAGGGCGCTGATTTGTCTGGCGGGCACCCTGCTGCTGGCGCTGCTGGCCGGCTGTGGCCCGGCGGAGGTCGTGGTGCAGGGCAACTTCCCCCCGCCGACCATGGAGAAACTGCCGCTGACCATCGGCGTGTGGTATGACCCGGGGTTTGCCAACCACGAATTCTTCGATGAAGCCAAGAGCAAGAAGGAATCCAGCTGGCTGGTGAAGTCCGGGGAGGCCCAGGTGCAGATGTGGGACACCGTGCTCAACGGCATGTTCGCCAGGGTAGTGCCGATGACGGGGCAGCCGGGACCCGGCCAGATGAACCCCAGCGTGGACGCGGTGCTGATCCCGCAGATAGCCGAACTGCAGTACGCCATTCCCGCCCATACCAACGTCAAGGTCTACGAGATCTGGATACGCTATCACCTGCAGCTGGTCACCACCGGGGGCGACCCCATTGCCGACTGGACCATGCCGGCCTACGGTAAAACCCCCACCGCGTTCCTGCAGTCAGACCAGGCCGCCGTCAATCTCGCCGCCGTCATGGCACTGCGCGATGCGGGGGCCAATTTCGCCACCACTTTCGCCAGGGTGCCGGCAGTGCAGGCCTGGCTACAACAAACGCTCGGTACCGGGCAGGAGGCAAGCCTGTGAAACCCTACAACATACCCGGCGCGCTGCTACTGGGCGGCGCTATCTTCCTGGCCTCCGGCTGCGTCACTTCGACAGTCGACCAGATGGTGTTCAACGAACCCCACGAGGGCATCGGCAACTCGACCGTGGTGATCCTGGGCAGGCGCCACGCCAGCGACTACGATACCGAGCCGGATTTCGTCGAATGCGTGGGTGAGCATATCTCGAGCGGCGACAGGAGCATCGAGGTGATCGGGGAGCTGGAGTTCGTAAACGACTTCTACCCCTGGTTCGAACCCCGCACGGCGCCGCTACAGCTGGCCGATTTCGAGCGACTGGTCCAGCGCCAGCCCGCGGTGGCAGAAAAAATGGCGTCGTTGCGAACCCAGTATATGATCTGGATCGACGGCTCCACCGTGCGCTCCGATTCAAGTGGCTCCATGACCTGCGCGGTGGGGCCGGGCGGCGGCGGTTGCTTCGGTTTCGGCACCTGGAGCAGCGACTCGAACTACGAGGCGACGATCTGGGACTTCACCGAACACGCGGAAGTGGGGAAGATCAGCACGTCCGCCACCGGGCAGTCCTACATGCCCGCGGTGGTCATACCCATTCCCATCATCGCCCCTGTGCAGGGTACCGCCTGTGACGGGATTGGCGACCAGTTGCTCCAGTTCCTGTCGAGCCAGTATTAGGGGAGGCGCAGATGTCGCGATCCGTCGCAGTTTCAGCGCTGGCCGGCGCCCTGATCACCCTTATGGCGGGCTGCGCCGGGAACCCGGCCACCGGTGGCAGCTCCGTGGTCCTCAGCAGCCAGGGCCGCGAGATCTCTATCGGCGAGGACATGCACCAGCAGATTGTGGAGCAGGGCGCGATCTATGAGGACCCGGAACTGGCCGCCTATGTCAACCGCGTCGGCCAGCGCCTGGTGCAAAACAGCGACGCGCCGGGCGACACTTTCACCTTCACAGTGATCGACAGCCCGGATATCAATGCTTTCGCCACCCCCGGTGGGTTTGTCTACGTCAACCGGGGTCTGCTCGCCTACCTGGACAACGAGGCCGAGCTGGCGGGGGTGATGGCCCACGAGATCGGCCACGTCACCGCCCGCCACGCGGCGCGGCAGCAGACGGCCAGTATCACCAACCAGGTGGTGGCGACCACGGCCTATATCCTGACCGGCAGCGGCGAGCTGGCGGATGCCTCGAACATGTACGGCACCGAGCTGGTGCGGGGCTATGGCCGGGAACACGAACTGGAGGCGGACGGGCTGGGTGCGAAATACATGTACAACGCCGGCTACGACCCGGACTCCCTGCTGGAAGTGATCGGCGTACTGAAGGACCAGGAGCAGTTCCAGCGGGTGAAAGCCAAGTCCACCGGCAAACCGGTGGCCAGCTACCACGGGCTCTACGCCACCCACCCGCGCAACGACCAGCGCCTGCAGACGGTGATCCGCACCGCCGGCGACCTCGGCAGCGGCGAGACCATGGAGAATCCCGAGGTGGCGGGGGAATTCCGCCGCCAGATCGAGGGCCTGGTATGGGGTCCCAGTGTGCAGAGCGCGCGGGACGAGAATCGCTACTATCACAACAAGCTGGGCTTCAGCTTCGAGCACCCCCCCGGCTGGCAGGTGACGGCGGGGGCAAAGGCCATAGTCGCCAGCGCCCGCGATGGCTCCGTCTCCCTTACCCTCACCATCCGGCGCCGGGAGCAGGCGAGCAGCCCGCGCGCGGTGCTTGAAAGCAGCGCGACGGGCGGCCTGGCCGAGGGCGCGGAACTGGACCAGGCCGGCCTCACGGGCTACACGGCGGTGGCCGCCAGTGGCAGCGACACGCGCCGCCTGGCTGTCATCGACTACGGCAACCTGAGTTACCTGTTCGACGGCCGGGCGGCCAATTTTGCCGCCGCCGACCCGCAGTTACTGGCTGCGATACAGAGTTTCCGGCCGATACACCCGCGGGAGCGCCAGGCAGGCAACGGTTACCGCATTCACTATATCCAGGTGCCCCGCGGGGCCACCATGGCGAGCCTCGCCAGCAGCGTACGCATCCCCGATGCCGAGGGCCAGTTGCGCCTGCTCAACGGCCTCTATCCCCGGGGAGAACCGCGCACAGGTGACTGGATCAAGATAATCCGCTGACGCGGCGGTGCACAACGCACAGGCAACAGCGAGGCCAATGCGCGCCACCCTCACTAAGGATTGATACTGATGAGAAATGTGCGAAGGCTGTTGCTGGTATCCCTGTTCACCTGCCTGGCGTCGGCGGCAACCGGCGCCCCACTGGTGGTCTACACCGCGAAAAAAATTATCACCATGGAACCGGCCCTGCCCGAGGCTACCGCCGTGGCGGTGGCCGACGGCCGCATTGTCGCCGTGGGCACCCTGGAGTCGCTCGAGCCCTGGCTGACGGTGAGCGACGTCACCATCGACCGCAGGCTGCAGGACAAGGTGCTCATGCCGGGTTTTATCGACCCCCATGTGCACCCCTCCCTGCCTGCGGTGCTGACACAGTTCCCCTTCCTCGCCCCCGATGACTGGACCCTGCCCACCGGTGAGTTCCCGGGCGCGACCACCCCGGAGGCGTACAAAGCCCGCCTGCAGGCATTGGTGGCCGCGCATACCGACACACGCGTACCGTTTATCGCCTGGGGCTATCACCCCCTGTGGCACGGCGAGGCGTACCGCCAGCAACTCAACGACTGGTTCCCGGATACCCCGGTGCTGCTCTGGCACCGCTCCTTCCATGAACTGATTGGCAACGACGCGGCTTTTGCCATGCTCGGGATCACCGAGGCGGACACCAGGGGCAACCATGAGAACGACTGGGCCAGGGGGCATTTCTGGGAAAACGGCCTGAAGGCCGTTGTCCCCAAGCTGCCTTTCCTGTTCGAGCCCGCACGTTTCGGCAAGGGCATGGCCAATTTCCTGGCAATGGCCCACCTGGGCGGAGTCACCACGGTGCTGGATATGGGTGCCGGGGTCTTCGGCGACCCCGCCGGGGAGATCGCCCTGGTCCGCCAGGTCACCGAGGCAAGCAATGCGCCTCTGCGCATCATCATGACGCCCATCATCACCGACTTTCTCGCCCGGGGCAAAAGCCCGGCAGAGGCCATGCAGGAGATCGACCAGTGGCGGGCAGGCAACTCCCGCCGCGTGATGGTGGAAAACCACTTCAAACTGATGATGGACGGCGCTATTTACAGCGGCCTGGCGCAAATGGGCCCGCCAGGCTACATCGACGTCCACGAGGGGCTCTGGATGGCCCCGCTGCCGGTAACCACCGCCTGGGCACAGGCCTTCTGGCAGGCGGGATACCAGTTGCACGCCCACACCAACGGCGACCTCAGCGCCGCCGCCTTCATCGACCTGTTGCGCACCCTGCAGGCCGGGCACCCGAGGGTGGACCACCGCTTCACCCTGGAGCATTTCGCCTACAGTACCGAGGACCAGAGCCGCCAGCTCAAGGCCCTCGGCGCCGTGGTGTCCGCCAATCCCTATTACCACTACCTGTTGTCTGATATCTACGGCGAGTTGTGGCTGGGGCAGGACCGGGGCAACCAGATGGTGCGCCTGGGTTCGCTGGAGCGCCTGGGTGTGCCCTTCGCCCTGCATTCGGATAACCCGATGGCGCCATTGTCACCCCTGACACTGGCCTGGAATGCCAGCAATCGGGTGACGATCCGCGGCAAAACGACCGGCGCCTCCGAGAAAATATCCCTGGATTCGGCCCTGCGGGCGATTACGGTTGACGCCGCCTGGATCGTGGGTTGGGAAAACGAGATCGGGTCGATCCGGGCTGGCAAGCGGGCCGATTTCGCCGTGCTGGACAGCGATCCCTACGAGGCCGGGGCCACCGGGCTGGACAGGATCAAGGTGTGGGGAACGGTGTTCGAGGGCGAGCTTCACCCCATCGGGGCACCCCGCTAGCAGGCGACGGCAGGTTTACGCCGAAGCGGCAGGCTCTTCCGGGCGCTGTTGCACCAGCACCCAGGGCGCCGCGACCACGGCCCACAGTGACGGGTTGGCCTCGTACCAGGCGCGGGCCTGCTCGTCTGTCACCGGGGCGACGCTGCCCGCGGCAATCCACTGCTGGAACCGGGCGGTATTGTCGAGACCCAGCTGCACTGCCACTTCCACGAGGTTGAGGCTGGCCTCGACCTTGATCACACTGCCCCGGGCGTACCAGGTCTGCAGCTCGTGCCAGTAGATGCGCGCGGTCTGGCTGAGGTATTCGCCGCGCAGCAGGTTCTCGCGTTCCGGATCCGGCTCAGCCATAGCGGCTGTCTGCCACAAACGGGTTGCTGCGCCGCTCCTGGCCAAAGGTGGAGGTGGGGCCGTGGCCGGGGATGAAGGTGATGTCATCGCCCAGGGGGAACAGTTTGTCGCGAATACTGGAGACCAGCTGCTCGTGGTTACCCCTGGGAAAATCGGTGCGGCCGATGGACCCCTGGAACAGCACATCGCCCACCCAGGCCACCTTTTGCGCGTCGTACAGGAAAACCACGTGGCCCGGCGTGTGGCCGGGGCAGTGGAACACTCTCAGCACCTGCTCCCCCACCGTTACCGTATCGCCCTGGCCCAGCCAGCGATCCGGCAGGAAGGCATCGGCGTGGGGAAAGCCCGCCATATCGCACCACTCGGGTAACTTGTCCAGCCAGAACCGGTCTTCCCGGTGCGGGCCCTCGATGGGCACCGAAAGCTGTTGGCGCAGCACATCCGCTGCCGCGCAGTGGTCCATATGGGCATGGGTGAGAAGAATCTTCTCGACGCTCGCGTCCATTTTTTCCACCGCTGCCAGAATCCGCTCCACATCTCCGCCGGGGTCCACGATGGCGGCCCTGCCCGTGGTTTCACACTTGATGATGGAGCAGTTCTGCTGGTAGGGCGTAACCGGTACGATGGTGCATTGAATGGGCATTTGCTGTTCGGGTCCTTTGCTGAAAATAAGCCGGGTTGGAGCGCCGGGCCTTCGTTGCGACCCGGGACGCCCCGCTACAGACCGGGCGGATCGGCCGCGGCCGGATCGTAGGACTGCTGTCTCCCGACCCGATCGAAGACCGCCTGGTCAAACTGCCTTTCGCTTTTCGCCACGATGAGCGTCACCACCGCATCGCCGGTGACATTGACGGCTGTGCGCACCATGTCCAGCAGGCGGTCGACGCCAAGTATCAGGCCGATTCCCTCCACGGGCAGACCCGCCTGTCCCAGTACCAGCGCCAAAGTAACGAGGCCGACACCGGGCACCGCGGCGGTACCGACGGAGGCCATCGTCGCGGTGAGGATAACCGTCAGCAGCGCCGTAGCGGTGAGGTCGATCCCGTACACCTGCGCGATGAAAACCGTGGCCACCCCCTGCATGATGGCGGTGCCGTCCATATTGATGGTCGCACCCAGCGGGATGGTGAAGCCCGCCACCGAGTTGTGTACACCCATCTGCCGCTCCACCGTGTTGAGGGTCACGGGCAGCGTTGCGCCGGAAGATGCCGTGCTGAAGGCGAAAGCCCAGACCGGCCGCATTTTGGCGAACAGCGTGCGCGGGGACAGCCCCGCCAGGGAGCGCAGCAGCAGGGCGTAGACGAGAAAGGCGTGCAGCAGCAGCACGCCGAGCACGGTAAAAAAGTAGGCCGCCAGGTCTGCAATGGCACTCAGGCCCATCTGGGCGAACAGTTTCACGAGCAGCGCAAACACCCCGTAGGGGGCCAGCGCCATGAGAATTTCCACCATTTTCATGACCACGGATTCGAGGTCGCGGAAAAATCCGGCGATGCGCCGACCCGGCTCCCCGGCGTGGGAAATCGCGTAGCCCACCAGCAGCGCGAATACGATGATCTGCAGCATTTCCCCGTCAGCCATGGCCCGCACCGGGTTGGAGGGCACTATGTTGACCAGCACATCCGCCAGCGGGGGCGGCGGTGTGGGCTGGAAATCCGCGGCAAGCACCAGGTTCATGCCCTCACCCGGGCCGATCAGGCTCGCGACCACCAGGGCGAGCGTCACCGCTATCGCCGTAGTGGCGAGGTACAGGCCGAAGGTCTTGAAGGCGATGGGCCCCATCCGGGCGCTGTCGCCGAGGGAACTGGCTCCGCAGATGAGGGACACCAGCACCAGGGGCACCACCAGCAGCTTCAGGGAGGCGATAAAAATTCGCCCCACCACGTCGAACAGGCCACCCACCAGGCCCTGATCGATGAACTCGCGCAGGCTATCGGGCAGCGCTGTGCCTTGCAGCAGCAGGTTGAGCAACGAGCCGAGCAGGATGCCCGCCGCCATCGCCGTGAGTATCCGGTTGGTCAGGCTCATTCGACGCAGGGTCCGTTCTGGTAGCCCACCACCGCACTGTCGGCGCAGGCATTACAGGCGGAGGCGTAAGTCCTGAACCCGCCTGCCGCCAGGCTTGCGCAGGCGGGCGCGTACTGCATGGTGCACAGCTCGGGGCGCGGCTCAGTGCAGGCAATGATCGGGTTTGACGCCAGCGGAGCGGCGGGCTCGGGCTGGCTGACAGGGGTGCTGCAGCCGGCCATTACCAGCAGGGCCAGGGCCCAGGCTATGCGCATTGATCTCTCCCACGGGACAAGGACACTTTGAGGGGGTGAAGCCTATCACCCTTGGGCGTCGAGCGCAGCTGTGGCAGCATCGGGCAGCGAATAGCGGGCGGCGCAGTCTGTCTTGTCACCGGGCGTACGCGCAGAGAGCTCGGCCAGGGTCGCGGCGGTGACAGGGCGCCAGCCGGAGGCCTCCGGCAGGCCGCTGTGGATGGGCTCCAGCAGGGCAATACCCGCGCCGGCGCAGCCCAATTCACCGAGCACAGAGGCCAGGTTATTGCCCAGGGCCGGGTCATCCCGGTCGTGCCTCAGGCCGCGGGCATAATAGTCGACAGCCTGCGCCAGATTGCCCTCGAAATAGGCCCGGTTGCCCAGCGCAAGGTAGGGGGCGGGTGCTTGCGGCCACCGCTCCAGTGCCGTCTGCCAGGCGGGAACGGCCGCCGCCGCTCCCGCCACGTTCTCAAACGCGATGACGGCGTCCGTATAGAGTGCCAGATCGACCCCGGCAGGCATCTGCCCCGGGCTGAGGACCACCATGGCCCAGCGTCCGGCCCAGTCCCAGGTGCGGAGAAATTCCGGGGCGTCCACCGCCAGGCCACGCTCGTCCCCCGTGTTCAGGAAAACACGGTTGGTGGCGGGGTCGAAGCCGGTCATCACGGCGTAATGCCAGCGCGGAAAACCGGGGGTTCCCAGGTTCTGTATCACCAGCACGGGCCGGCCCGCCTGTAATTCCGCCAGCAGGGCCGCCGGTTGCCCGGCAGTGAGGTAGGGGATGAGACCGGATCGCCGCGCAGCGGCCACCAGTTCCGCCTGCAGGCTGCCCTGGCGGTCCGGCAGATAGACCCGGGGCGCCAGGGCCGCAGGATCAATCGCGGCGCCGGCCGCTCCGAGTACCCCTGCCAGGGCCGCCGGGCCACACTGGTAGGCCAACTGGGGGTAAAAAGGCACCGATTCGAGCCGCACAGGCGCCGCCCCGGGGAGGGTCGCGGCGAGATCCAGTCGCGGATTCACGGCACAGGCGCCGAGCAGGACCATGCAAAGCAAGGCAGCCAGTGCTGGCCGCCAGTGGCGTGATTCCCACCCTGGTGCAGCCGCCGGTGACGGCCTGAGCATTCAGACTTTCTTGAAGATATCGATCACGCCGGTGATTTCGAGAATCAACAGCACCACGAACACGGCACCGATCAGGCCCAGCAGGCTGCCTCCGGCCGGCAATTGCTCGAGCTGACCCTGCAACTGCGCCAGCTCCGGGTCGCTGAGGGCCGCAACCCGCAGCTCGGCTTCGACCGGGTCGACCCCCAGCTGGACCATCGCCTGCTGCACATCATGCCGCGCCATAAGCGACCGTACCTCGGCCAGGCGCATGCTCGTCCCCGTCGCGGACTGCTCCATCGCGTGGGCATCGCCGGTGCTCACTACCGCAGCTGCCACGGTCGTGCTGAACCCCGCCCATACCAGCAGGGAGCTCAGAACAAAGACAATGGACCTGGTGTATTTCATAACTTTTCCCCGTTGCGGCTGACGTACCTGAGATACCCGCCAGATTATTGGCTGAAGCAGACCATGCCTGCACTATATCGCATCCCGAGCCGCGGGCTCCACACCAAAACCCGCGAAAAAGCGGTCATGCCAGTTGCGAACCGGCCGCTTGCTCCACGGCGAGACTGCCCGACTCCGCGGGCGCCTCAACTGCCGGCGACACCAGCGACAGCAGGGTCCAGCCGGGCTTTACCTCGGGCTGGTAGGTGTCAGTGAAAGCACGCAGATGTTGGTTCCTGTCCACGGCGAACAACGGTATATGGCTCTTGCCCCTGGCTTTTTCGTAGGCGGCCAGATCAAAGGTCTCCGACAGCAGGGTCGCCTTGACCTCCGCACCCTGGGCAATGAGGCTCGACAGTTTCTGCAGGGTCACGCCTTCCCCGAACAGGCGCGGGGCGCGAAAGCTCTCGGCCACCCGGCGCTTTTCCGATGCATCCTTTTCCTGGGAGTTGCGCAGGGTAAAGACCCGGTTGCGGCCGAACTCCCGCCGGTACTTGACCACTGCAAGGGTGTTCAGCTCCGGCCGACGGGACATGGCGAACAGACGGCCGATGCCCTCCAGTTCGAGCTGCCGGTCCGCGTGGGCGGACACCGGGTCACCGTAGTAGGTATCCAGGCCGTCCATCCGGGCCGCCTGGATTTCCGACCAGGTGGTGTCCGTGAGCTTGACCCGGAAGCCCTGCTGCAGCAGCGCCTTGCCTATCGTCCTGGCCACGGGGTTGGCGCCGACGATCAGGATTCCCCTGGGCTCCTCTTCCACCAGGCCCAGCAGGCGGGCTACCGGCCTGGCGGTAAAACTTTGCAGCACCACCGTGACGATGATAATCAGGAAGGTGTAGGACACCAGCAGCGGGGCTTCCGGGTAGCCCGCCTCCTGCAGCCGCAGCGCGAACAGGGAGGATACCGCCGCCGCGACGATACCCCTGGGGGCCACCCAGGACACCAGGGCCCGTTCCTGCCAGCTGTATCCACCCCCCAGGGTGCTGGCCCAGACCACGACGGGGCGCGCCAGCAGCACCACCAGCAGCACCGCAAACCCGCTCCAGCCGGTGGCGATAATATCCGCGGGGTTTATCCGCGCACCCAGCACGATGAACAACATGGAGATGATCAGGATCGACAGGCTCTCCTTGAAGCTGAGCACCTCGCTCATATCGATCCCGCGGGTATTGCCCAGCCAGATGCCCATCACCGTCACCGCCAGCAGGCCGGATTCGTGGGCCAGGTAGTTACTGCCGGCAAAGGTCATCACCACCCAGGCCAGGGCCACCACGTTGAGCAGGTATTCGGGGATCCAGTGTCGCTTGATGAGCTGGCCCAGGGTCACCGCGCCCAGTACGCCGGCCAGGGCGCCCACGCCGATACTCTGCAGGAACAGCAGGTAGGACTCGGCACCGGTGACGATAAACTGGAAGACGAGTACCGCCAACAGCGCGCCGACCGGGTCGATCAGAATGCCCTCCCAGCGCAGCAGCTGGCTGACTTCAGGCGTCGCGCGCATGGTCCGCAGCAAGGGGTTGATGACCGTCGGCCCGGTCACCACGACCAGGGCGGCAAACAGCAGCGCCATGGGCACCGAAAACCCGGCCACCAGCCAGGTGCCGACCGCGATCAGTCCCCAGTTGAGCAAGGCGCCCCAGCTGACCAGGTTGCTGACCGCGGCCCCGTGGCCCTTGAGATCGCTCAGGCGCAGGGTGAGCCCCCCCTCGAACAGAACCAGCGCCACCCCCAGCGAGACCATCGGAAACAGGATATCGCCGAACATCTCGTCGGGACGCAGCAGGCCAGTCACCGGGCCGGCGACAATGCCGATGACCAGCAGGGCGAGAATGGAGGGCACCCTGAGGCGCCAGGACAGCCACTGGGCAGCAATACCCAGCACGATCACAGCGGCGATCACGTAAAGAAGAGTGTCGTTCACGGCTCGCATTTCCCTGACATGAGATCGGCACGGTGCGCGAGGCACCAATGAATGTCAACACAAGCCTTGCGCGCGGCAATTGTACGGCCACAAACAGGCGGCCGCGAGTGGCGGAACACGTATAATGGCTTGCATCCGTTTGTCGCCGGCCGCTCCGGCGTCGCTTTCATCCGCAGTCAAAGCCGAAACCTGTAGGGCCCGCCAACACCATGGAACTGATTGTTTTCGACCTCGATGGCACCTTGCTCAACCGCCACTCCGCACTGTCCGAGGGTACCCGCGACACCCTGCGCCAGCTGGCGCGACGCGACATTGCCTACACCGTGGCGACCGGCAGGACCCTGCATGCGGCCCGGGCGCTGCTGGAGGGCACTGACTTTCGCCTGCCGCATATCTACAAGAACGGGGTCATGATCTGGCGCCCGGATACCGGGCACTACAGCCACAGCAACCTGCTGACCATGGGCGAGATTCGCAGTATCGTCGAGGGCTTCATCAGCCAGGGCGTCACGCCCTTTATTTTCACCGTGGAACCACCCGACCGCCACGGCGTGTATCACCTTCCCCTGCAGACCCCGGCGGAACAACGGCTGGCGGACCATATCGCCCGCATCGAGGGGCTGGAGGTCAGCCCGGTGGCCGAACTGCCCTTCGCGGCCGACATCACCAACATCAGCGCACTCGGGCCGCGGCATGCGATCGAGCGGATTGCGCAGCTGGTGGGGGCCGAACCCCACCTGGTCGCCTACTCCGGCAACGCGGTGGAGGGCGAGCAACTGAGCTGGATCGATATCCACCACAGCGATGCCAGCAAGGGCGGCGCCATCAAGCAGATCCGGGAAGACCTGGGGGTCAGCCGGGTAATCTGCTTTGGCGACAGCGACAACGACCTGAGTATGTTTGCCCTGGCGGACGAGTCCTACGCCCCCAGCAATGCCAAGGAGGCCGTGAAGGCCGCGGCGACCGCCGTCATCGGCCATCACGACGAGGATGGCATCGCCAGGTTCCTGCAGGAGCGTTTTGAGCTGTAGCGACGACCCGGAGCCGCGTTTTGCGCCCGACACCGGGGGAAAGGGCTGGAAACACCGGCCAGGGGGTGGATCACCCCGGCACCGTGCGGGCCGGCTCCCGCTTCCGGCGTAAATTCTGCACAAGAAAAAAGTACAGATTTCCAAACGCCCTTCCCAAATTTGCGCTATGTTGGCATCCTGACGGGGCAGAAACTACATAAGGGGGGCAACGAGCAGACATGCTCCATACCCTGAAAGTCCAAACCAAGGATCTGGCTGTTGGCATGTATGTCAGCGGCCTGGACCGCCCTTGGCTCGAAACACCCTTCATGATTCAGGGCTTTTGCCTGGAATCCGCGGAGGATATCGACCGGATACGAAACTACTGTGAATACGTGTTCGTGGACGTCACCAAGAGCCGCGACCCCCGCCATCCCCTGTTACGGCAGCTTCGCGCACCCCGCACATCCATCCCCATCAAGGATATCTTCCCCGGACGCCCGCTCAAGCCCTACCCCAATTCCAGCGAGTGGAAGGAAGAAGCCGCCCAGGCCTGGCTCGTGCTCGACTACCTGGTGGATGACGTCAATGCGATTTTTGAACATGTCAGCGACGGCGGAACCCTCAACGTCGTCCGCCTGAAAAAGTCGGTTGACCCCGTGGTCGAAAGCATGAGCCGCAACCCGGATGCCTGTATCTGGCTCGCACGCCTCAAGCAGCACGACAAGTACTCCTACCAGCACTCCCTCAGCGCCGCCATCTGGGCGGTGGCCCTGGGGCGTCAGCTGGGCCTGCCCCGGCACGACCTGCGGTCGCTCGCCATCGGCTGCATGCTGATGGACGTGGGCAAGTTGCGACTGGATCCGGAGCTGCTCAAGGCGCCCCGCTCCCTGTCCGAGGAGGAAGCCGACGAGATGCGGCATCACGTCAGCCACGGCGTGGATATCGTCCGCGAGAGCGGCATAATGAACCAGGATGTACTGGATATCGTGGAGCATCACCACGAGCGGTACGACGGCTCGGGTTACCCGCAGGGGCTCAAAGGTGACGACATCCCCGCGTTCGCCCGTATCGCCGGTATCGTCGATACCTATGACGCGATCACCAGCAACCGCAGCCACGCCAGGGCCGTGTCCCCCTCAAATGCGATAAAACTGTTGTACCGCTCCAGGAATATCGACTTCCAGTCGGAACTGGTGGAGGTGTTTATCCAGGCGGTCGGTGTCTACCCCGCGGGCACTATCGTGGAACTCACAACCGGTGAGGTGGGCGTGGTGGTCTCCGAGTACCGCACGCGGCGTCTCAAGCCCAAGATCATGATGCTGCTGGATTCGCGCAAATACCGCCTGCGCGAGCCAAAACTGGTGGATCTCAGCGAGGTCGAAGCTGACGCCGAGAAAGGCCCGCTGGCCATCGCCCGCAGCCTGGAGCCCGGCGCCCACGACATCGACCTGTCGCAGCTGGAAATCTAGGGAACCCCCGGCTACCGTGCCCGGCGGGCCTGACCCTGACTACTGCGCACCGAGCTCGATCATGTGCCGGGCGATTTCAATCGACTTTTCGTAACTCTCCACATCGACATACTCGTCCGTACCGTGGATGGAGGTGGCCTGGCTGGTGGCCATTTTGACCCCGTGGAACCGGTACTGGTTGTCCACCAGGTCGCTGTAGTGGCGCGTGTCCGTCACGGCCATCAACATGGCCGGCACCACCACCGCATCGGGATAGACGCGTTCTATCGCGGCCTGAATGACACCGTAGCCGCTGCCCGGATACTCTGCCACCGGCGGCATCTCATCCCAGGACTCATAGCTGATCTCCACCAGCGGGTCGTTCACAACCCCGGTAATGTACTCGACTACCGTGGCCGGGGTGTCGCCCGGCAGCAGGCGGAAATTGACTCTCGCCTCGGCCCGCTGGGGCACGACATTCTCCTTCACGCCAGCGTTGAACATGGTCAGTGCCGTGGTGGTGCGAACAAACGGGGCGGTTGTGCGCTCCTTCGCCATATTGCGGGCCACCATGCCATCGGTCAGCCACAGGTTCTCAAACACCAGTCGCTCGGGCTGACCCATGTGCGGCGCCAGCGCTGTCAGCATCGCCTCCACCGGTTCCACCAGCCGCGGGGGAAAGGGCTTTGCCTCGATTCGCGCCAGCGCGTTGGCGAGACGACCGATGGAGCTCACGGCGGGGGGGTTGGACGAATGCCCGCCCTCGGAAGTGGTCTGCAGCGTCAGCGTCAGGTAGCCCTTTTCCGCAATATTCACCATGGCCATGGTCTTGCCCGCCAGCAGCGGATTGTCCGAGACCAGCATACCGCCCTCGTCCGCCATCCAGCTGAAATGCAGCCCCAGCTCCCGCATGCGCGCGGCGATCGCCGCCGCACCCCGGCGCCCACTGATTTCCTCGTCGTGACCAAAGGCGAAATAGACGCTGCGCAGCGGGGAAAAACCCCCGGCGAGCAATTGCTCCGCCGCCTCCAGCAAACCCATCACCCCCACCTTGTCATCGAGGGTGCCGCGACCGTAGATCCGGCCGCCCGCCACCACACCATCGAAGGCCGGATGCTGCCAGTCCTGCTCGGTACCCGGCTCGACCGGCACTACATCCATGTGAGCGGTGAACAGCACTGGCGGCAGTGCGGCGTCGCTGCCCGGCCAGCGCAACAGCAGGCTGTAGTCGTTGATCGTCTCAACCTCGAGCGCGGCAAATACCCTGGGGAAGGAATCCCGCAAAAACTGGTGGAATGCGTCGAATTCGCGGTACTCGATCTGTTCGTGGTCCTGGTAACTGATGGTCTTGAAACGCACCGCACTCCCCAGGCGCTCGGCCGGGGACGCGGCAGCGCCACCGGCGAACAGGCCAGATAATAAAAGTGTCACGACAAAAACGATGCTGCGCGGCATGGTTGCTCTCCGATGGGGGTCTGGCTGGACTAGAGTTGACGGGGAAACAGGCTGAACTCAATCTGCGCACAACCTTGCCGCATGTCCCGCCAGTGGTCAATCTGCAATGCCAGTTGCAGGTAACCGGCGGTGGGCAGGTTTGCCAGCCCGTCATCCTCTGCAAGCGCGTTGGCCAGGTCGGTCAGCGCCGGGTTGTGGCCGATGATAAACAGCGACTGCTGACGGTCGTCCCGGTCCAGCAGCCACCGGAAAAGGTCGTCGGCGGAGAAGGTGTAGAGACCCTCATCCACCGTGTGATCGCATTCGCCCAGCGCCGGCCACCCACGGCACAATCCCTCGAGTGTAAGCTGTGCCCGTCGCGCCGGGCTCGCCACCACGGCCATCGGCGCCATGCGCCGGGACAGCGCCTCACCCATGCGCGGCGCGTCCCGCTCGCCCCGCTTGTTCAACCCCCTCTCCCGGTCTGGCAAGCCGGGCTCGTCCCAGGCCGATTTCGCGTGACGCAGCAGGTGCAGGGTTTTCATCGGCTGTTCTCCTGAAAGTCGTGTCTGAATTAAATTTGGTTCCTGCTCCGAAGCGCCCCGCGGGAAACTGCCCCGGTGACGGTCGCAGGCGTGTCCGGCTTTACGGGCTGCTGCGGAACTCGACCATTTTTCGCTGCGCGAAAAATTGGGACTCGGACAGTCCTCGCAGAAAGCCCCCGTAAAGCCGGACACGCCTGGGCAGCGACCCGATTGTCACCGGGGCAGTTTCCCGCGGGGCTCACCGCTGGCGCCGCCAGCAGATTGAGGAGAACCGATCCAGTTGCTTACCAATTGTAGAGCAAATGTTTGGTCCCAGAAGAGCTATTCGGGTCGCCGCCTCACTGACGATCAGGCCGCGGCTTAAGCCAGCCCACCTTTGCGGGGGCTTTCTGCGAGCACTGTTCGAGTCCAGAAAATTGCGCAGCAATTTTTGTCGAGTTCCGCAGCAGCCCGCAAACACGCAAACGCTTGCGG
>JAZBNW010000406.1:0-2860 GCA_036350855.1 Halieaceae bacterium | reverse complement strand
TCCATCACTGTTTACGGCACGGACAACAAGGGCCTCATCCCCAACCCCCGGGGACGTTACGATCGCACCAGCTATTCCTCGACTGCCAATGCCGACGGCACCTATACCGTGTCGCTCAACCCGGCGGGTGAGGGCGTGAACGCCATACCCACGGGTAAGGATTTTTATGCGGTGTTGCGCGCCTACGTACCGGTGAAGGGCGCCGACCTGACGGTGGCGGTAAAACGCCTGCCAGCCCCGGGCCCTGGCAAACTGGAGTAAGACGATAATGCCCGATACTCTCGCACATCGAAAAGAGCTCTGCTTCTGGGGCTGGGGCTATGCGGACGCAGGCCTGACAGAGGGCGAGCTGAGCCATGTGAAAAAACTGGCGACGCAACTGGGTGCCGTTGTGACCCCGGGGGATGCGCCCCGACTGGAGGACTTCGAACTGCCTGCGCCGCGTATCGCCGCACCGCCGGCATTGGCGTCGATCATGTCCTCGACACCCTATGACCGCATCACCCACGGCTATGGCAAGTCCTTTGCCGACCTGGTGCGGATGCAGCAGCGCAGCATGCCCCATCCGCCGGACTGGGTGGCCTTTCCCCGCAACGAGACTGACATCGACGCCCTGATGGAATTCGCCGGCGCCAGCGGCGCGGCCCTGATTCCCTTTGGCGGCGGCACCAGTGTTTGCGGCGGCGTGGAGCCTGATGTGGGTGGTGACTACGGCGCGGTGATCAGTGTCGACCTGCAGTATCTCAATCGGGTGCTGGAGGTCGACAAAAGCAGCCGGGCCGCGCTCATCGAGGGCGGCGCGCTGGGCCCGGAACTGGAGGCCGCGCTCAAGCCCCATGACCTCACCCTGCGCCACTACCCACAAAGCTTCGAATTTTCGACCCTGGGCGGCTGGATAGCCACCCGCGCCGGCGGCCACTTCGCCAGTAACTACACCCACATCGATGACTTCGTCGAGAGCGTGCGGATGCTGACGCCGCAGGGTGAGATGGAGAGCCGGCGCCTGCCTGGCTCCGGTGCCGGCCCATCCCCCGACCGCATGATGATCGGCTCCGAGGGGTCACTCGGTTTTATCACCCGCGCCTGGATGCGGCTGCAGGACCGGCCGCGGTTTCGCGCGTCCGCCAGCGTGACCTTCGCCGGGATGCCGCAGGCAGCTGATGCCGTGCGTGCGATCAGCCAGGCCGGTCTGTTTCCCAGCAATTGCCGCCTGCTGGATCCCCTGGAGGCTCTGGTGAACGGGGTGGGAGACGGCAGCACGGCACTGCTGGTGCTGGCGTTCGAGTCCGCCGATCACCCCCTGCAGCCCTGGATGTCGCGCGCCCTGGAACTGGTGGCGGATCACGGCGGCCGCTGGGACCAGGGCAGTGTCGATCGCTCCATGGCGCCACCGGCGGCGGAAAAAGGGGGTGAGGGCGAGCATCGCAAGGGGGCGGCCGGCGACTGGCGCAACCAGTTCCTGCGGGCGCCTTACTACCGCAATTACCTGACACCTTGCGGACTCATCCTGGACACCTTCGAGACAGCCATCACCTGGGACCGCTTCGAGGCATTTTACGCGGGTGTGCGCGAGCGGGTCGGCGAGGCGCTCAGAGAGGTGAGCGGGGCCGAGCCGATGTTGAGTTGCCGCTTCACCCATATCTACCCCGACGGCCCCGCACCTTATTTCACCTATTACTGCATGGGCAGTAAAACCGGCGATATGGCGTCCATGCTGGACAGGTGGCGCACCATCAAACTGGCGGCCAACGAGGCGGTGACCAGCCTGGGCGGGACGGTCACCCACCATCATGCGGTAGGGCGCGACCACCGTCCGCTGGGCTATGACCGGCAGGTGCCAGCGCTGTTTCAGCAGGCATTCGCCAGCGCCCGGCAGGCGCTGGACCCCTCCGGCATGATGAATCCGGGGGTGCTGGTGGACACCCCGGCGCGTGGAGCGACGTTCGGTGGCGCCCTGCGGGGGGCAGGTTGACAGCGTCCTGCAAGCGCAGCGTGCGGGCATTGCAGGCAGGCAGCTGGCTGTGGCCCTGAGTCGCGAGCGCTACTCGGCCATCGGCCACACCGGGATGGCGTTCTGGAACCCGGTGGGGGAGGCGCTGCTGGATGACTGTATTGCGGCGCTGCCGCTGGATTCCGGCAGCCGGGTGCTGGATGTAGGCTGCGGCCGTGCCGAATTGCTGATCCGGCTCATTGAACGCCATGCCTGCAGTGGCGTTGGCGTGGACAGTTCCTCCGTCGTTATCGCCCTGGGTAGGGAAGCGCTTGCCCGGCGCCTGCCGGCGGCCGGCTGCGACCTGCGTTGCGTCGCGTTCGATGCTGACGATTTTGCGCCGCACAGCCTGGACCTCGCCTGTTGCGTCGGCTCTTCACATGCTGTGGGCAGTTACAGCGCCGCGCTCGAGACGCTTTTCGACCTGGTCAAGCCGGGCGGGTTGCTGCTGGTCGGGGAGGGCTACTGGCGCAAAGCACCGGACCCCGGTTACCTGGCCTTTCTGCAAAGCAGCCGGGAGGAACTGAGTTCCCACGCCGGCAATATCGAACTGGCGGAAGACCTGGGCCTGGAAACCGTGCGCGCCTGTGAAACCCCGGACGCCGACTGGGCGCGCTACGAGGACGGTTACGCCGCCAATATTTATGAGTATCTTACGGAACACCCGGACGACCCCGATGCGGTAACCATGCGCCAGCGCATCGACGCCTGGCGCAACGCCTACCTGCGCTGGGGCCGTGACACCCTGGGATTCGGCCTGTACCTGTTTCGCACGCCTGCCTGAGCCGCCGGGATCGGTGGCGGGCCAGTGTTCGTGCACGGTCCGGTGCGTCCCAGACCCTTGACTCACCCTGTCGACATCCTTATAGT
>JAZBNW010000405.1:0-5400 GCA_036350855.1 Halieaceae bacterium | reverse complement strand
TCGACAACCAGGTGCGCCTGGCCATCGTGACCAGCATCCTGGTGGCGATGATGCTTGCCAACACCCTCGGCGACGACGGGCTCACCGACACCAAAGCGCTGCGCCGACAGGCCCGCCGCCAAGCCAAGCAGCCGGACCAGCCCGACGGCACCGACCGTCCCGATTGGACCGCGACCCTGTTTCGCTACACCGCCAAGGTCAGCCGCCAGGTATTGCGGTTCTTCAAACACTGTTTTCTCAAACCGGGCTCGCCAGTGCTCTATGAGCACGAGCTGCGGCCACTGTTGATGGCCTACCTTTGACGGAGACCGGACACCGTTGCCATTTCCTATAAACTACGGAACACTGTTCGCAGCATTGTCCACGAAGTTGAGCTCCCATCCTACGTAGTCATCACCTTGGGAGCCGTCCCAAGAAGTCTCGCGAAACACTAGCGTGACCCGGTTGAAGTTATTGCTATACAGCGAGACGGCAAACTCCGTGCCCGACAGCGTCATCACGTTTTCCATGTGCGTATAATCGTCTACAAAGTCCGGCGTCACCCAGATGCCGTATGCAAAGGAACTCCAGTCTCGAGACCAACCCGGATTTCCTGTTTCTGAGAGGTCCGTCTGTAAATTGACCCATGTCCCCTTTCCTGTATTTTTTAGCGACCATTCCGGAGATTCTGTGTGGGTGTTAAGGGACAATTGCCATGTGTCCATCCCTTCCGGTTTGACGGCAAGATGTCCTGACCAAGCAAAACCCCCGTTTGACCTGGCATCGCCGCTCTTCCAGATCGCAGTGCGATACGGATCCAAGTTTAGTGCGCCGTGCCCTTGAAAAGGGTTTGATGTATATTCCTCGCACCGATAAGGCAGAGACCCCTGGAGGCAGTACAGGCTAAAGCTGTTTTCAGCTATCAACAGCGGGTATTGCGTGAGATTGATGAGGCTGATCGTCCACTCATCCCCTTCACGGAGGTATACCCAAATGCCAGGTCGCGCTGAGGCCGGCGCAGTGCTTGCCAGAACCAGGATGAGCACGAGCGCTGGGGCTAGTATCCTTTTTGGCACGACGGACATGGCTCGTTCCTCCTTTCTGATCTCAGTTGTTTCTGCAGGGAGGCCGCAATCCAATGCACCAGTTGGCACTCTTTCTGGGTTGGACGTTTCTCCGACCCCATGTTGCGAAGCATGTCGGTCAGCACGAGGCGGTGTTCAGGACTGAGCCGATGCAGAATGAAGTGAAGTCTGTCCAGTCCGGGCTCTCCACTGGTCTTGAGCCGAGCCCAAATCCTGCCCGCTCCGGCCTGCAGCAGGAATTTGTGCATCCTGCTGATGCCCCCAGCCGACAACGCATTCGATTGCGGTTCACCAAAATTGCCAAAGCCAGCCAAAGCTGACAGCGCGAAGTCCCAAGTTCTCATAATCGTAACCATGAGAATGGGGACGCTCCCCAAGTCACAGGTATCACTTCCCGTAGGGCCTTCCGGGCAACGCGGCGCACTGTGACCGCGTAGCAGATGCGCGGTTACCACCAGGTTGCCTTCCGCAGAGAGCTGCGGGCACTTGCTATGGTCCGGACACGGTGCTGCCCATTCGTCCGCCCATAGAGAATACACTCCATCACCTGTGTCATCTTGCGACATTGTAGTGGGAGTGCATGCATTATTGGTGGGGTCATAGACACACAGGCTTTGCGGGTGTGGAACCGGATAAGAGGCCAGATACATTTTATTGCCTTCATCTGGTTCAGCATTCTCCTTCAGGAATTCTGCATCGCCGGAGGCTAGTTCCACCATTCCCAGAATCTCTCTGACCCAGGGCGCCACCCGCGCCGGATCAACCACAAGCGCAGCGGTGCGGAACACGACCTTAAGAGTATCGACTATCATGGGAAAGGCGTTTGACGTTGCAGCTACGTTAGGTTGGTTGCGGTACATCCACAAACCCACATCCACATCCCGCGTGGCCCAGTTAGGACCCCGGTAATTGCCATCGTCCCCTACACACAAGTTGGTGTTCTGATCCCAGACCGTACAGTACTCTACGTCTCTTACGGTCCACTTGACCCAACTATCGGTCACGTATCCCCCCATGTCGTCCCATGAGAATACCATTGAGTAAGATCGGCTGTCGGTATTCACGTAGTCCGGATCATACTCCTCGAGATCTTTGAACGCCTTGCGCGGTACGCCAGGGATGAAACCGGGTATCCCCACGGGAGCGAACATAAATGATTTCTTATTCTCCCGGTCCCTGTCGGTCATTTCGCTTTCATAGGCACCGATGGACGAGGACGACATGGCCGGCGGTATCATCTCGGGAGTTGTGTCTTTGAGTTCGATGTCGAAAGGAGTCATATTGACGATTTGAACGACAACCGTATCCTGCGCGCCGTCAAAGCTGACCAAGTCAGCACTCGTTGGCGGCGAGCTGCTGCCGGATGGAGGCGTGGGCCGTTGGTACTCCTGTGCGTAGGCTGCGATACTCATCAGCATTAGGAAGACCAAGGAGACGATGACCCTAATTGATGCTTTCCTCATTAAGGCACTCCCTTTTTCGTCAGTTGATGTACGTTAGTTTCTGTTTTGGTGCATGTCAGCGGCGGAAACCCTCGACGGCACATTGCGCTCTTCGTTACAGGATCGCTCTTGCTTGGTTATCCCGGCCAGACGCGCCCCAGACGCGACAGCGGAGCGATAGGTGACTGGTGTCCCACCAAAAGGCTGCACATCGAGCGATCTCGGCGACACCTTCACCGATCTCGCTTCTACCTAAATTCTGTGTGAAGGTATCTGCACTAAAGATAGTCGATCAGATTCCGCGGCTGATCGGCATTGTTGACGCAGGTCAAGAATATTTGCAGTGCTGGCACCGACCGCGAAAAAGTCTTTCTGCCAGCGGTAGTAAACCGTCGGGTGAAGCCTCTGCGCGTCGCACAGATCCAACACCGCCACCCCGCCGAGCAGAAAGCGGACATTCATCCGAGGATGGAGGCTAGGCCCGCCGCGCCTCGCGCGGGGCGAAAGTGTCTGCGCCTGGAGGGACCGGACCCGGCCACAAGCGGATACTGAAGCCGCAGGCCGGGAACAAGCAGGAATCGGTCCGCACAGCACGGTCTACCTCCGTCCGCGGAGAGATGCTAAGCATTGGCTTCCCTGCCTGTCTCCGGCCGACAGCAATCGGCGAAGCGGGTGTTAGCCGCACGGGCCGATGGCAGGCGCCGTTGCCGGTGCCAAATCTGAAAACCGGGGTTGGGACTTGCTGCCGGGTCCTGGGGCGAAGGCTTGCGACCGCATGGGGGCCGGCTCAGATCTCCCGGCTGGGCGCGTTCACGTTAACAGCGTGTTGTGTACTACGTGGGTCGGCCAGCGCTAGGTAAGCGGACATGGAAACCCCCGCGCACTTCGAGAGTATCCCGCAGGAGATTCGCAAGTATCTCGGTCAGACATCGGCCGAGATCGTTGTTGCGGTGGCGTGGTTCACCGACTCGGAGTTGTTCGACGCACTGTGCCGCCAGGCCGGAGGTGGGGTTTCAGTGAGGGTTGCGGTGCTGGACAACACTCTCAACGTCGGTGCCGGCAAGCTCGGCTTCGCGCGCTTGTCCGACATGGGCAGCAAGGTATACCTCATACCGTCCGGTGAAACAGTCGGCATTCGCCGCGGCGACTTGTGCGAGCTGGGGCGCCGGGCGCCCGTTATTCCACACAACTGCTATGCTTTCATTGTGGCTGCCGTCTGCGGCGCCACAGGGCAACAACAGCGACGCGCCCACCGCTGGGGGGATGCCCCCTGTGAGCGCGCAGGAGCGCCGCAGTTGCGGGTGTGTGAAGCGGGGTCGTGCGCGGCCTTTGCCTTTTGCCGGCGGGTTGTGTCGCTGAGCGAGCTGCCCTCGGCAGTGCTGCCGCTTCACACCCGCCCGCGGGCATCAGAGTGCCGATCGTCATGGAATCAAAGGCATTGTCGCCTGTGTTACGCAACCTTAGGCATCTCTGGCTCTGGCTGGTTTGGTGGCAGTATCCAAGGTGGAATAGGAGGTTTGTATGCTTCGCCAGACTGGATCTTCCGCCTGGCTATTGGCGGTATTCCTCGGCCTATCCTTGGCATGTCTTCTGAAACCAGCTCAGGGTTACATCTACTGGGTCAACTCTGACACTGGCTCGATCGGCCGCGCGAACCTGGACGGCACCGACGTCAACCAGAGCTTCATCCCGCAGGCCGGCGCGAACGGGGGCGTGGCGGTGGATCCCGGAAGGTATGACTGGTGGGACCTCACCCTGGTCCCCACCGACACGCACATCTACTGGACGACCGGCTACGGGATCGGCCGCGCGAACCTCGACGGCACCGACGTGAACGTGAACTTCATCGATGGCCTGAAGCAGCAGCCGATCGACGTGGCGGTCTACAACAAGGAGTTGGATCTGAACGGGTGGCCATTCTGTTATCAGGAGTACCTGGTGTGGACGGAGGCCCCCTGGCAGGGCACCACCTACACGGGCGCATTGATCGGCACCGCGTGGCTCCCGGGCTGTAAGTGACCCTCGGGTCCAAGCCCGTGCTGGGTTTACGAGGACTGGATCGACACGCTGGGCAACGACGCCAACGCGATCGCGGCCGGAGCGACCAACAGCAACGACGCCTCGGACGACAGCGGGCACGTATACTGGAGCGAGCTGCTCGGCCAGTCGATCGGTCGCGCGAACGTGGCCGAAACTCTGCCGAGCGTCAGCGAGAACTTCATCACCACCGCCACGAACTACACCACCTCGGAGGGGGTGGCGGTCCGTCAGGAGAACTTCTGCACCGACTGCGGATACATCTACTGGGTGAACCGCAGCGTCTTCGATTTCGGCGGCTCGATCGGCCGCGCGAACCTGGACGGCAGCGGCGTCAACCCCAACTTCATCAACCTGCTCACCGGCTACTCGGCGGACACCCCGCAGGCAGTGGCGGTCGACCCCCCGAAGTACGACATCTGGAAAACCCCGCCCCTGATCGCCACCGGCGCGCACATCTACTGGACACAGCCAAACTCAGACAGGATCGGACGCGCGAACCTCGACGGCAGCGGTATCGACCAGAATTTCATTACCGGCGCCGCGAAGCCGTGGGGTATCGCCGTGGATGCGGGCGGACCGCCGCCTGCGGGTGCGCCGCAAGGATCACCAAACGTGGCGGAAGTGATCAACTCGGCCGGGTTGCCGAAGGGCTTGGTTGAGTCGCTGACCGCCAAGCTCCGCAACGCCCGCGAGGCGGTACGCAGGCACGACAAGAAGGCGGCGCTCAACTTGATCCGGGCGATGGTCCACCAGATCAACGCCCAGTCGGGCAAGGCGATCCCAACCGCCCTCGCCGACAGGCTGGTGGCCGACCTCAACAGGATCATCGCCGTCATCCGCTAGCTCGCTGTCCT
>JAZBNW010000404.1:0-2016 GCA_036350855.1 Halieaceae bacterium | reverse complement strand
GCCGCCGGTGCGGTTTCGCCGGATGGCCGGGTCATGTTCATCGTGCAGACCGACCCGAATAAATTTCCCACCCTCATCGTTTATGTGCGCAAGACCTGATACCCCCGCGATGTAAGGCTGATCACTCGCTTTGTGGATCGGCAATCCTGTATGACCCGGCCACGACGCCTGTGCCTGAACAGCGCCTATGCCGGGATTTTCTTGTCGATACGCTGCTCGAGTAACGCAGCCGGCTGTAGGGGCGGCACTCCCGCTGCGACCAGCTTCAACCGTTTGCCTGAACGCGCAGTTCAAAGCCGGCGCGGGGAAAATGCACGTGCAGCAACCCGAAATCTGTCGTTTCCCGCGCCACGATCCAGCGCTCCTGCGAACTGCCCACCAGCGTGCCCCGCGTCGCGTCGAGCGCGTAATCATCCGGGCTGACACTGACCGCTGTACCGATCAGCTCATCCAGGGCGTGGTCGGGCGGTACCGGTCGCGGCGCGTTATCACGAGCGGCGGCAAACGCGTCTTCCCGTGAAATGATCACTTCCCGCCCATGTCCGAATGCCGACATGCGCCGGTACCAGTCAGCTACCCGATGCAGCCCTGCGGGCGGTCGCGCACCGCCCACCACCTGCTGGAACCACAGGGTGTGAAAGGCGGCAAAATCCAGGTGCGAGGGCGTGCTTCCCGCCAGGAAATCGCCCTCCAGGCGTTGCTCCAGTTCCTCCAGATGGGCAGCAAAAGCCGCTCTCGCCTGCTTTGCGGATGGCAACTGAACCCGGGCGCTGCGACCAACGCCGGCGCGGTCCTTGATGAACCTGAGCGTATTCCAGACACCGACGCTGCGCACCAGCTGGCGGATCGTGGTCCCGGGGGACATTGACAGCACCGCGGCCCAGAAAACATCACCCTCGAGCCGTCTGGCATAGTCCTGCAACGCGGAGGTGCCGGCAGCAGGATCAAGTGCCAGCTTACCGGACTGGTGGGCGATTTCGGCACTGATCAGGCGGCTGTCGCAGACTATATCCGCCCCGATCTGGGCGATAGGAATACGTCGGTAGCCGCCACTGAGCGGGTCGATATTGGGACGTGGAGGCATCTACGGGGAGGCAAGCGACTGCCAGGGCATACCGGCATAACCGAGCATCAGCCTGATTTTTTCGGAGAACGGGGACAGACTGTAGTGGTGGAGAATTAACATGCGCGCGACTCCGGCGTACGGGGGTTCTGGGGAGCACGAGTATAACCGGTCAGTGCGCTCTCCTTCCCGTGCGGCTTTGCGCGCAATGCACTGGCGGCAAGGGGCCGGAAAATATCAAAGCACGGTCGAAGCCAGCTCTGGCTATGGCATCCCGATGCGAGCCCGACTATGCTGAAACCCGGCACTCGGCTTTTTAGAATAAGGATATGAGAGACGATCACATGAATGACTGGCAATCCCCTCTTCGTGCAGCATCCGACGGGCAGATCCAGCAGGCGCTGAAGCGGGCTCACATACCCGCGCTGATGGCGGCGCTGATGCATCTCAACGGCAACCGGGATCATTTCTCCCTGGTGAAACCACAGTTTGTCATGTTCGCCGAGGACGAGGACGGACTTAGCGAAAAGGACCGCGAGCTGGCACGTCAGCTGGCCTTCGACGCGTTGATACGGTATCGCGATAGCGGCTGCGCCGAGCCGCCCAGGCCCACCGGGGAGGACGTCGTTGCGGCCATGAACTATGTCACCGGAACGGCCATGCCGGATGAGGAAGTGCCGTTCCTTCGAGAGGAGCTGAATTTATTTGACGAGGATAAACGCCATGTGCCGATAGACAAGGCCGCACTGCCGGAGGGCTTCCGGGTGGCCATCATCGGCACCGGCATGTCGGGCATCATGGCGGCAATCCGGTTGCAGCAGGACGGCATCCCCTTTGTGATGCTGGAAAAGAATCCGGAAATGAGCGGTACCTGGTACGAAAACACCTACCCGGGCTGCCAGGTCGACTCCGCCAACCACCTGTACAGTTATATCTTCGAACCGAACCACCAG
>JAZBNW010000403.1:0-5423 GCA_036350855.1 Halieaceae bacterium | reverse complement strand
GCACCCGGTGTTGCCCGGCACCGGTATCGCTTTTGAACCGGACGCGGCGGTTACAGGCTGGATACGACATCGACCATGGCGGCAGTGAGCGTGGCCACATCCTCACTGCCCATGATGAACGGCGGCATGGTGTAGACCAGTTTGCCAAAGGGGCGCACCCAGACACCGCGCTCGACGAACATCGGCTGGATTTTTTTCATGTCGACCGGGGCTTTCAGCTCGATGACCCCGATCGCACCCAGCGTGCGCACGTCCGCCACCGCGGCCAGCTGCCGCGCCGGCGCCAGCCCCCGGGCGAGCTCATTCTGCAGCCGCTGGACGATGCGCTGCCACGGTTGCGACAGCAGCAGTTCGATGCTGGCGATCGCCGTGGCGCAGGCCAGTGGATTGGCCATGAAGGTCGGGCCGTGCATGAACGCACCCGCCTCGCCTTCACTGATACCGGTGCTGATGCGGTCGTTGCACAGGGTGGCCGCCAGCGTCATGTAGCCGCCGGTGAGGGCCTTGCCCAGGCACAGGATGTCCGGCTCGACGCCCGCGTGTTCCAGGGCGAATAACTTGCCGGTGCGGCCGAAGCCGGTGGCGATCTCGTCGAAGATCAGCAGCACGTCAAAGGCGTCGCAGAGCGCGCGCATTTGCACCAGGTAATCCGCCGAATAGAAGCGCATGCCGCCGGCGCCCTGTACCACCGGCTCGACGATGACGGCTGCAATCTCCCGGTGATGCCGACTCAGCAGATCGGTCATGGCGATCATGTCGCCGTCAGGACAGGGCTGGCCGAAGGGGCAGTCGGGTGCCGGGGCGAAGTAGTGTTGCGGCAGTACATCGCCGAACAGGTGATGCATGCCGGTGACCGGGTCGCACACCGCCATCGCCCCGAAGGTGTCGCCGTGATAGCCGCTGCGCAGGGCGACCATCTTCCGTTTGTCCGGCTTGCCCACGGAATACCAGTACTGGATGGCCATCTTCAACGCCACCTCGACGGCGACGGAGCCCGAGTCGCTGAAAAATACCCGGTTGAGACCTGGCGGGGTAAGGCGCGTGAGCAGTTGCGCCAGCTTTACCGCCGGGGGGTGGGTCAGGCCGCCAAACATGACGTGGGACATGAGGCCGAGTTGGTCGCGCACCGCCCGGTTGAGTACCGGGTGGTTGTAACCGTGGATGGCGCACCACCAGGACGACATGCCGTCCAGCAGGCGCCTGCCGTCGGCCAGTTGCAGGTGTACGCCGGCAGCGCCGGTTACCGGGACAGGCGCCGCCGCATGGGTAGCGGAGGAGTAGGGGTGCCAGATCGTCGCCTGGTCGGCGGCCTGCAACTGACCCCAGGTCAGGTCGTTCATCGCCGTGCCAGCGCGGAATGGATGGAGGGCAGGATGTTTTGCAGGAGCAGCGGCTGGGCTGCAACGGCGGGGTGGATACCGTCGGGCTGCATCAGCGCCGGGTCGGTGGCGACGCCATCGAGCAGGAAGGGCGCGAGCGTGCTGCCGGTGTTGCGGGCAACCTCGGTGTAGCTGTCGCGGAAATCCGCGGTATAGCGTGAGCCGTAGTTGGGTGGAATTTCCATGGCTACCAGCATGACCTCGGCGCCGCTGTCCCGGGACAGCTGCACCATGTTCTGCAGGTTGGCACGCAGCTGCTTGATCGGGTAGCCGCGCAGGCCGTCGTTGGCCCCCAGCTCGATGATGACGAGGCTGGGCGCATGCTCTGAGAGGAGGTCCGGCAGGCGTCGCAGGCCCCCCGTGGTGGTCTCCCCGCTGATGCTGGCGTTGATAACCCCGGTTGGCGGTTCAGTATCCGCCAGCTGTCGGGCCAGCAGGCTCACCCAGCCCTGCTCGAGAGACATGCCGTAGGCGGCACTGATACTATCCCCCAGCACCAGTATGCGGCGCTCATTGGCCTGCACCGGCAAGGACAGCCACAGCAGCAGCAATCCAGCCACTACCGCGGTGCGTAAAACGGGGTAAAGGAATCGTTCAATGATCAAGGTTGAGAATCTCCAGAAGCGGATCCCGATGGCGGGAACCGAACTCGAAATACTGAAAGGGATCACGCTGGAAATCAAGTCGGGAGAATCCGCGGCCATCGTCGGCGCGTCCGGCTCCGGGAAGTCGACCCTGCTGGGCCTGCTGGCGGGGTTGGATGAGGCCAGCGGTGGCAGGGTGGTCATAGGTGACACCGACCTGGGCGAGCTGGACGAGGACGGCCGGGCCCTGTTCCGGGGACGCCATGTGGGATTTGTCTTCCAGTCCTTCCAGTTGCTGCCGGCGCTGACCGCGCTGGAGAACGTCATGCTGCCACTGGAGCTGCAGGGGCAGGCAAAGGCCGGCCAGCAGGCGGAGGTGTTTCTGCAGCGGGTCGGGCTGGGGCCGCGCCTGAGTCACTATCCCCGCCAGCTCTCCGGTGGTGAGCAACAGCGGGTGGCGATCGCCCGGGCTTTCGCCTCACACCCGTCTATCCTCTTCGCCGATGAACCCACCGGCAATCTGGACACCCGTACCGGGGCCCACATCATCGACCTGCTGTTCGAGCTCAACCGGGAGGAGGGTACGACCCTCGTGCTGGTCACCCACGACGCCCAGCTGGCGGATCGCTGTGAGCGGCGCTTTTGCCTGGAAGCCGGCGCACTGGTGGTGGAGTAGCCCCGGTGTCTGTGACTGCGGGCAAAATGCTGGCCAGGGACTGGCGCGGCGGCGAACTGGGCGTACTGCTGCTCGCCCTCATCCTGGCGGTGGGGGTGGTGTCGGGCATCAGTGCCTTTGCCACCCGGCTGCAGAGCGCCCTGACCCAGGAGAGCCACCGTTTCCTCGCCGCGGACCTGGTGGTGCGCAGCAGCCGTGAGATGCCCGGGCAGTGGCAGGCCGAGGCCGGACGGCTGGGCATCAGCCAGGCCTCGACCCTGGTGTTTCCCTCGATGATTTACGCCGGTGATGACAGCATGCACCTGGTCTCGGTGAAGGCGGTCAGCGACACCTATCCCCTGCGCGGAGAGCTGACCTACAGCGAGCAGCCCTTTGGCGGGGTATTGCCGGCAGTGGGCGGGCCGGCCCGGGGCGAAGTCTGGCTCGAATCCCGCCTGTTCGCACTGTTGGATGTGGCCGTCGGCGACAAGGTGGCGATCGGGGAGGCGGATTTTACGGTGGCCGCCGCCGCGCGCACCGAGCCGGACCAGGGCGCAAGCTTTGGCGGTTACGGCCCGCGGGTGCTGATGCATTACGAGGACATTCCCGCGACCCGGGTGGTGCAGCCCGGCAGCCGGGTGGAGTACCGCCGGCTCTACGCGGCGCCGGCGGCGACACTCGAGACGTTTCGCCAGTGGCTGCAGCCGCAACTCGAGAGCGGCCAGCGCCTGCTGGACCTGAGCGAGGGACAGCCCGGTATCGGCAACGCCCTGCAGCGGGCGGAGCGATTCCTGCTGCTGGCGGGCAGCCTCGGCGTGGTGCTGGCGGGTGTGGCGATCGCCCTGGCCGCACGCCGTTTCAGCGAGCGCCACAACGATTACGTCGCCATCATGAAGAGCCTTGGCGCCACCTCCTCCCGGGTCAACCGGCTTTACGGTGCCAGCCTGGTACTGCTGGGGGCCGTCGCCACCGCCGCCGGCTGTTTTCTGGGCTGGGCCATCCAGGGCCTGTTTTTTGCGCTGTTCGGTGACCAGTTGCCGGTGCAACCCGGTCCCAGCGGGATACGCCCCTACGCCATCGGCGCCGCCACCGCGCTCACCTGCCTGTTGTGCTTCGCCTGGCCGCCCCTGCGCCGGCTGGGGCAGGCGAGCCCCCTGCGGGTATTGCGCCGGGATACGCCGCTGGAGAGCCGGCGCACCCTGGGTGACTACGCCCTGGGCCTGGTGGCGGTGGCATTCCTGATGTGGGGCTACAGTCGTGACTGGCAGCTGACGCTCGCGGTACTGGCGGGCCTGGCGATTACCGTGATGCTGGGCCTGGTGCTGGCCCTGACCCTGCTCCGGGGAGGGCGCCTGGTCGGCATGCGGGCGGGCAGTATCTGGCGCCTGGCTCTCGCCGGCCTGCAGCGGCGCGGCACCAGCAATGCCTTGCAGGTGGTGATCTTCGCCATGGCCATCATGTTGCTGCTCGTGCTGGTACTGGTGCGCACCTCGCTGATCGACCAGTGGCAAACGCAGCTGCCCGAGGGCACGCCCAATCACTTCATGATCAATATCGGTCCACAGGATGTGCAGGGCGTGGACCAGCTGCTGCGCTCCCGGGATATCGCCAGTGAACCCCTGTACCCGATGATCCGCGGACGCATCATGGCGGTGGGCGGGCAGGAACTGCCGACCACGGATGATCAGGAGGAGGGTCGGCGCCAGCGCGAGACCAATTTCACCTGGTCCGACACGCTGCCGCCGGGCAACCGCCTGTTCGCCGGCCAGTGGTGGCAGCCCCAGTCCGATGAGGCCCTGGTGTCAGTCGAACGCGAGTTTGCCGAACGCCTTGGTATCGAGGTGGGCGACACGGTGGGATTCCTGGTTGGTTCGCAACCCCTGGAGGCCCGGGTCGCCAACCTGCGGGAACTGGACTGGCAGTCGATGCGTCCCAATTTTTTCCTGATTTTTCCGCCGCGGCTGCTGGCCGATTACCCCGCCACGTTCATGACGAGCTTTTACCTCGCCCCCGGTGACAAGCCGTTTCTCAATCAGTTCGTGCGCAGTTTTCCCACGGTGACGGTCATCGAGATGGACGTGGTGGTCGACCAGATCCGTACCATCGTAAAGCAGGTATCGTCCGCGATTGAGCTGGTGCTCGCGGTGATCCTCGCCGCCGGCTCCCTGGTACTGGTGGCGGGGGTGCAGGCCAGTGTCGATGCGCGGATGCACGAGAGCGCCATCCTGCGCGCGCTGGGCGCGCGCCGCGGCCTGGTGCTGGGCGGCCTGTTCATCGAGTTTGCCACCATGGGCCTGTTCGCCGGGATCCTGGCCACGGTGGCAGCTGAGGCCTCGGTGTTCATGTTGCAGGAATGGGTGATGGATATGCGCTACTCCCCCTCGCCCTGGGTCTGGCCCCTGGGCATCGGCGCCGGCATCGTCCTGATCGGCGGACTCGGCGTCTTCAGCTGCCGCCGGGTGGTGTCCAGCCCGCCGGTGGCCTTGCTTCGGGAGCTGTAGCTTCTTGTAACCTGGCGGGCCGTTACGTTTTGCTGCGTCCGGGTGTTATCGAATCTTTGTCGGCGATTAATGTACGGACCGTTGCGTTCCATTCGCGGCAGCGGGTCCGGGTGTGTCCCGGCTCCATGGCCGCGCCCCTCCGGGGTGCCCTCAGTCGGTCGCGAGCCTTAAAGCGCTTCGCTGTCTCGCTCCACTCCCTCGGCGTGCGCCTTTTACGTTCCGCGAGGCAAGCCCCGTCCTCCACCGCAGTCAGCTCTATCCAAAAGGATGTAGGAACATCGCCGCGGAAATGCATGGTTCGTTT
>JAZBNW010000402.1:0-46682 GCA_036350855.1 Halieaceae bacterium | reverse complement strand
CCGAGGAGGTCAAGCGCGTGCTGCGTCTCAATGAGCGCGTTACCTCGATGGACACCCCGGTGGGTCCGGATTCCGACCGCTCGGTGGTGGATACCATTGCCGACGGCCAGGAGTCCGACCCCTCCCAACTGCTGCAGGACAGCGATATCCGCGAGAGTATCGCCGACTGGCTCGATGAACTCTCGGAGAAGCAGCGCGAGGTGTTGTCGCGGCGCTTCGGTCTGCGGGGTTACGAGAGCAGCACCCTCGAGGAAGTGGGCCGGGAAATCGGGCTCACCCGGGAGCGGGTACGCCAGATCCAGGTGGAGGCACTGCGGCGCCTGCGCAGCATCATGGAAAGTAACGGCCTGAGCGGCGATTCCCTGTTCAGCTGATCCCTGTGTGGTGCTCCCTCACCCCCTTGAAGCCGGGCCCGCCATCGCGGGCCGCCACTGCATGTCAGGAGAATGTTTGAATGCCGAAAATCACCCTTATCGAGTACAGCGGCAGCAGTCACAGTATCGATGCCGAGGTCGGAAAATCACTGATGCAGAATGCCCTGGACAACGCTGTCCCGGGCATCGACGCCGATTGTGGCGGCGCCTGTGCCTGTGGGACCTGCCACGTATTTGTCGATGAGGACTGGCTGTCCTCCACCGGTGAGCCCGATGCGATGGAGGAGGCCATGCTGGGTATGCGCCCGGACCGCACCGCGCAATCGCGCCTGAGTTGCCAGATAGAGGTCACCGAGGAACTGGACGGTATGGTGGTGCGCCTGCCCGAATTCCAGATGTAGCCCCGGCCTGTTTTGCGAAGTGCTTATTCCGCCGCGCGAAACTCCGATGGGCTGAGCCCGTACCAGCGCCGAAACGCCCGGCGGAAATTGGCGCTGTCATGGTAGCCCAGCAGGGCAGCTATCGCCTCCACACTCAGCCCGCTCTCCCGCAAATGCCGCGCCGCCAGCTCGGCGTACAGGCTGTCCCTGATCTGGCGATAACTGCTGCCTTCGCGCTGCAGGCGGCGGGCGAGGGTGCGCTTGGATACGAACAGCGCCGCGGCCACGTCCTCCTCGCCGGCCGTTCCCGCGGGCATTGACAGCAGACGGCGGCGCACCCGGTCTGTCAGCGACGTCGAGGCGGCGGGCAGTTGTTCCAGCAGTTGCTGGCAGAGGTCCCGTGCCAGGCCATAGGAGACCGGGTCGCCTGCCACATTGGGCGTATGCAGCAGGCTCGTCGGGAGCAGCAACTGGCAGCTATCACGGGAAAACAGGGTCGGTGAATGAAAGTAGTGGCGATAGAGCCGGTGGTAGGTGGGCGCGGGGAAATCAAATTCGAAGCGGGCGTTGTCCAGGGATTTGCCCGTGATGGATTCCACCAGGGACTGCAATAGCAGGGCGCAACATTCCAGCAGCATGCGCTTTTCATCCGCCGGCGCGCTGATAGTCAGCTGCATTGAACACTGCAGCCATGGCCCCGACTGTGCCAGGCCCAGCTGGACGATGGCGATGCGCAGGGGCAGGAAGTCGCGCAGGGCCTGCAGTGCGGTGAGCAGGTCGGGGCTGCTCAGTGCCAGATAGCCGATGGGGCCGTGGGAAGAGGGGCCCAACTGGAGACCGATCTGCAAGCCAAGCTCCGGGGCCGGGTTCAGACTGCGCGCGTTCTGGATGATTCGCAGTTGCTGGGCTCCGCTGAGCCGGGTGTCATCCCCGGGCAGCAGTACACTGCGCGGCAGCCCGGTACCCTGCAGCAGTCGCGGCAGGTCACGCTCCTGCAGATGCAGCTCGCGGGCCAGTATCCGCGAATAGTTGCTGGTGATGAAACTGGCTTCGGTGACGTCAGGCATGCGTTATTGTCTTTAAATGACCCCTGTTTGTCAAAAAATGACCTCCCTCGCATCGGAGCACGGGGTAAACTGGGCCGATCAATCACCGAGGAGCCATTGCCCATGCCAGCAATCACCCTGATCGAACACAACGGCGCGAGTCACACGATAGAGGCCGCGACGGGGAAATCCCTGATGCAGAATGCCCTGGACAACGGTGTCCCCGGCATCGACGCCGACTGCGGTGGCGCCTGTGCCTGCGGCACCTGCCATTGCTTTGTCGAGGCCCGGTGGCTGCCCGCCAGCGGAGAGGTCGACGCCATGGAGGAAGCGATGCTGGGCATGCGTCCGGACCGTACCGGGCAATCGCGACTGAGCTGCCAGATCGAGGTGACCGAGGCACTCGATGGTATGGTCGTGCGCCTGCCCGAGTACCAGATGTAAACCAGGCTTGAAACCGTAGAGGAAAGACGAGATGAATGTGGCAGAAAAGTTACCCGATGCGTCAACCATGCCGCTGGCCGATATCGATGTCAGCGATCCGCGACTCTATGAGCAGGATGCCTGGCGACCTTTCTTCGCCCGGCTGCGGCGGGAAGATCCCGTGCACTTCCGGGCCGACAGCCCGTTCGGGCCATTCTGGTCGATAACCCGTTTCGACGACATTGTGGCGGTGGACAGTGACCACGGGTCGTTCTCTTCCGAACCGACCATCGTCATCGGGGACATCCCGGACGACATGCCGGTGGAAATGTTCATCGCTATGGATCCTCCCAAGCACGACCTGCAGCGGCGGGCGGCCCAGCCGGTGGTAGCACCACAAAACCTCGCGGCGATGGAGGGGCTGATTCGCACCCGGGTGGAGGCAATCCTTGACGGCCTGTCTCCGGGGGAAACCTTTGACTGGGTGGAAAACGTGTCGGTCAACCTGACTACCCAGATGCTCGCCACCCTGTTTGACTTTCCTTTCGAGGACAGGGCCAAGCTCACCTATTGGTCCGACCTTGCCGCAGGGACGCCGGAAATGGTTGGCGGCGACGTGACTCAGGAGGAGCAGTTGGCCGGCATGATGGAGTGCCTGCAGACCTTCACGCAGCTGTGGCATGAGCGCAAGGGCAGGGAGGGCGGTTTCGACCTCATTTCCCTGTTGCAGCGCGACCCCAATACCGCGGATATTGTCGAGCGCCCGATGGAGTTTCTCGGCAACCTCATGCTGTTGATTGTCGGCGGCAACGATACGACCCGTAACTCCGCCACCGGCGGCGTCCTGGCCCTGAACCAGAATCCTGCCGAGTATGACAAACTGCGTGCCAATCCCGGGCTCATTCCCGGCATGGTCTCCGAGATAATCCGCTGGCAGACGCCTCTGTCCCACATGCGTCGCACGGCCACCCGCGATCTCGAATTCCGCGGCAAGCAGATTCGCAAAGGCGACAAGGTGGTGATGTGGTATGTCTCCGGCAATCGCGACGAAACGGCGATAGAACAGCCGGAGGCGTTCATCATCGACCGCAAGAACCCTCGCCATCACATATCCTTCGGCTTTGGCATCCATCGCTGTATGGGCAACCGCCTGGCGGAGATGCAGCTGCGCATCCTCTGGGAGGAAATCATGCGGCGTTTTCACACGGTGGAGGTGGTGGGTGAGCCGGAGCGTGTGCGGTCAAACTTCGTGCGCGGCTACAAAACGCTGCCGGTGAGGTTGCACCCGCTGTAGGTCATGGCGGGTTGACGCCGGCCTCATCACGCGGCGCTCTCCTGGCACAATTGCAGCCAGCGCTGCAGGGCGACGCCGTGAAACTTCCTGCGGTGGGTGATCAGGAACAGCTCGCGGCTGAAGTCCCGGGTGCTGGTGCGCAGTTCCACTAAAGAGCCCCGACCGAAGGCGTCAGCCAGGCTGATGCGGGAGAGGCAGCCCACACCCAGCCCGGCCTCCACTGCCCGCTTGATCGCTTCCGTATGCTGCAGTTCCATCGCGATGTCCAGGGATGGCAGAAGTCCGTGCATCGCCCGATCGAAGGTCTGGCGGGTGCCCGATCCTCGCTCCCGCACGATCCAGGGCAGGGATAGCAGGTCGCGATCGCCCAGCTCGCCAGCCCCGGCCGCAGGGTGGTCCGGCGCGGCAAACACCACGAGTTCATCGTCGCGCCAGTGCAGGGTCTCCAGCTCGGGGTGCTGGAATTCGCCCTCGATCATGCCCATGTCCAGCTCGAAACCCGCGACGCCCTCGGCGATCGTTTCGGTGTTGGCCACCGAGAGTGCGACGTCGGCATCGGGGTAGCGGCTGCGGAAGTCGGCGATCATGCCGACTGCCAGGTAGTTGCCGATCGTCATCGTGGCGCCGATATGCAGGCGACCCATGCCGTCTTCTCCCGCAAGCGCCTGCTCAAAGGCCCGGGCCTGGGCGAGCAGGGTTTCGGCCTGGGGGCGGAGTTGCCGCCCCAGCTCGTTCAGTTGCAGGCGCTTGCCCACCCGGTCGAACAGCTTGACCCCGAATTGCCCCTCGAGTTCTTTCAGGGAGCCGCTGGCCGCCGACTGGGACATGGCCAGGTCCCGCGCCGCCCGGCTGATATTTTCGTGCCGGGCGGTAGCGAGAAACACCTCCAGCTGACGCAGGCTGTAACGCATGGTCAAGCACCTATATTGATTTAGACGATATATATTATCAAATAAAACAGTTTAGACGATATATGGGAACTCCTTACACTGTCCGACCTCAGATACGGCTATCCGGAGTAGATTTTATGGCGACTATCATGCGCGAACAGGTGACCTCGGTGCACCACTGGACCGACCGCCTGTTCAGCTTCAAAACCACCCGCAACCAGGGCTTTCGCTTCAAGAACGGGCATTTCACCATGATCGGGCTGGAGCAGGAGGGGAAACCCCTGATGCGCGCCTACAGCCTGGCCAGTGCCAACTACGAGGACGAACTGGAATTTTTCAGTATCAAGGTGCCCGACGGCCCGCTGACCTCGAAGCTGCAGTCCATCAAGGTGGGGGACGAGTTGCTGGTGAACAGCAAGGCAACCGGTACGCTGGTACAGGACAACCTCCTGCCCGGCAGCAACCTCTACCTGATCGCCACCGGTACGGGCCTGGCGCCGTTTCTCAGCATCATCCGGGACCCCGAGATCTACGAACAGTACGACAGGATCGTGCTGACCCACGGCTGCCGGCACGTCGACGAACTCGCCTACAGGGAGTTGATTACCGAGCACCTGCCCGCCCACGAGTACCTTGGGCAGGATGTGCGTGACAAACTGATTTACTACCCCACTGTGACGCGTGAGCCGTTTCGCAACAACGGCCGGCTGACCGACCTGCTGCGCAGCGGCAAGTTGCAGTCGGACGTGGGCCTGGGCCCTATCGACGTTGCCAGTGATCGTTTCATGATCTGCGGCAGCCCCACCATGTTGAAGGAAATCTGCGAGTTGCTGGACAGCCGTGGCCTGCGCGAGGCCCGCCATGGCGAGGCCGCTCACTATGTGATCGAGCGGGCTTTCGTCGAGAGCTGATTGACTGCGGGGCGTGTTGTCCGGGTCACTCCAGGGCCCGGGGTTGCCGCCACATCAGCCACACCGGTGGCGCGCCGGGCGCAAAGTGGATCTCATCGACCACGTCGAACCCGTGCCCCCGGTAGAACGCGAGGTTCTCCCGTTTGGAGTTCTCCAGGTAGGCGGGGAGGATGTCGTCATCGCATTTTCGCAGGACATGTGAGATGAGTGCGCTGCCGATACCCTGGCCCTGGCATTCAGGCAGGGCGCCCAGCAAAAACAGGTAGTAGTGAGGCTCACTCGGGTGGAACTTCGCTGTCGTCAGGCCACTGCGACCGAAACGGTAAAACCCGCGGGGGCCGCAGACTCTCGCCATGCGCCAGAGGTTGGCCGGGGTAACCGGCCAGCGCAGCCGGGTATTGGGCCCCAGCCAGGCGGCGGCCCCACGGCCCTCGGAATCGGTATAGGTCAGCCCCTCCGGCAAAAATACCGGCAGGGTGATGTTGAAAAAGGTGCGGATAAAATCCGGATGCGAGGACATCCAGTTCATGACCGGGTCGTCGTGAAAGGCGCGGGCCAGGATGTCCACCGCCCGCTGCGGTTCCCGCTGTACCGCGATGCCCGTGGTCACGCTGCGATGCCGCGATTCCGGGCCGCTAGGCGCGACGCGGTACATCGCTGTAAGCCGCGCCTAGTAGATCTTGATATGTGACTGGATGGTCGGGCACTCGGGTACCTCGATGGAATACTTGTAATCCCCCTTGGGTACGTCCTTGCCTTTCACCCGGCAGCGCAGCTGGCCTTTCTTGTTGCTCTTGAAGTTGCACTCGCTCTGGCCGTCGGTGACGAAGGGGTTGGGGGTGCCCTGGTCAAACTTGATGGCGAAGGACTGCTTCTCGGTAATTTTCCAGGACACATGTTTTTCCTGGCGGGTACAGACGCAGCCCGATTCCTTGCTGCAATCCGCCCGGCCCTTGGCGTTATCGTTCTTGCAGTTGTCGTGGTCGCCCTTGAAGATTGCCTGTACCTGGCACTGTGAGCCGTCATCCGCTTTCGTCACCTCGATGCGCACCGTTTGCTCCACGGCCTCAGCCAGCACGGGTGCGGAAAATCCGCAGGTTGCTGCCAGCATCGATGTAGCAATGAGCGCCCTGATTCCTGTCAGTTTGAACATTTTATAGCTCTCCATTAACGGTGGTTTCGTCGCCGGCCGTTGCGGCCGGCGCGCGTCGCTGCAGTCTCATACAGCATTACATACTAGCCCGTGAAAGCCCGGAAGGAAAACGTATGATGCGGCGCAATGATGCGGCGCAACTGCCGACGACCTTTTTGCCTGCAGTCCGGTGAATCGCTTTGCCGGGTTGAAGACCGGGCAGCCCTGCAATACGAAGGCTGCGTCTGCTATGCTTGGGGGGCAGTGAACGCCCCCGGCAAAGGTCGGCGGGCTTACAGGCGATAGCCGGGAGCGACAGCAATGAAGGCAGTTCGGGAAGACAGGCTGGAAGGCGACAGCGGGCGGGGCGGGTTTCCCTTGGCTCGGGTGACAGTGGTGCTGGCGCTTATCGTCGCTGCTTTTCTACTGTGGCGATCACTGGGCGATAAACCGGTGGAAGTGGTGTCAGAACCCGTCGCCGTCGAGGAAATCGCGTTAGAGCCACCGCCACTGCCGCCGGCGGAGGATATCCCGCCGCGACCGGAGCCGGTTGTCGAGGCGATAGCCGAGGCTCCCGCAGAGCCGTCGCCACCGCCGCTGCCGCCACTGACGGAAAGTGACGAGGTCATGCGCGCGCAGATGGAGGCTGCCGGGGTAGCGGGTGTACTCGCCCCGCTGGAGCAGCAGCAGAACCTGATCCAGCAGGGCACGGCGCTGATCGATGGTTTGAGCCGCGGCGTGGTACTGCGCAAGCTGCTGCCGCTGGACCCGCCCAGCGGCGACTTCACCGCCATAGAAGAGGGCGATCAGATCTTTATGAACCCTGCGAGCTACCAGCGCTATGACAGCTACGCGCAGACTATCGCGTCGCTGGATACCGGGACCCTGGTGGACAGTTTTCACACCCTGCGCCCGCTTTATGAGGAGGCCTATGGCCAGCTGGGCCTCAACCCGGACGACTTCGATAACGCACTTATCAGGGCACTCGATCGCGTGCTGGCCACGCCGGAGATAGAGGGCCCTATCGCCCTGACCCATAAGTCGGTGATGTACAAGTACGCGGACCCGCAACTGGAACAGCTGACCCCCATGCAGAAACAATTGCTGCGCATGGGGCCGGACAATCTCCGGCGGATAAAGGAACAGGCGAGGTCGCTGCGGGAGGGCTTGTTAAACCAGCAGTAGGTGCGGAGGTCTGCAGGGGCCCCTAGCGCTTGAGGTACTGCAGCTTGTTGGGCTTGCCGGCCCACTCCTCGGCGTCGGGCAGGGCTTCCTTCATCTCGGTGATACAGGGCCACACTTCCGCCAGCTCGGCATTCAGCTCAAGGAAGATCTGCTGGTCTTCGGGCAACTCGTCCTCGGAGAATATGGCATCCACCGGGCATTCCGGTTCGCACAGGGCACAGTCAATACACTCGTCCGGGTGGATAACCAGGAAGTTCGGGCCCTCGTAAAAACAGTCCACCGGGCAAACTTCTACACAATCCGTGTGTTTGCAGTTGATACAGTCTTCGCCTACAACAAATGTCATTCCTGAAATGCCTCTTGAAATAATCCCGGCCCCTGGCAGGGGGCGACAGTTTACCCGGACAGACCGGGAATTTGAAGGGGGCCGTTCAGCCCAGGCGGGCCTTGTATTCGTACAGTTTTTCCAGCGCTTGCCGGGGTGTCAGGCCGTCCACATCCAGCGCTTCCAGGGCTGTCACTACCGGGTGCGGCGCGGGCGCGCCGAACAGGTCGACCTGGGCGGGGGAGGCGGCGACCGCGTTGGCTGGCAGCGGGCCTTGGTCGCCGCGCTCGAGCTCCTGCAGCTTCTCCCGGGCAGCGTCCAGTACCGGCGCTGGAATGCCGGCGAGCTTCGCCACCTGCAGGCCGAAACTGCGATTGGCCGGGCCCTCCTGGATGTTGTGGAGAAACACCACGTGGTCCTGGTGCTCGGTGGCGTCCAGGTGCACGTTGGCCATGGTCGGGCACAACTCGGGCAGGCTGGTCAGCTCGAAGTAATGGGTGGAGAACAAGGTGAATGCCCGCACCGACCGGGCCAGTTCCACCGCCGCCGCCCAGGCCAGGCTGAGGCCGTCGAAGGTGCTGGTACCGCGGCCCACCTCGTCCATCAGCACCAGGCTGCGGGGGGTGGCATTGTGCAGGATATTGGCGGTTTCCGTCATCTCCACCATGAAGGTGGAGCGACCGGAGGCCAGGTCGTCGGAGGAGCCTATCCGGGTGAAAATGCGGTCCAGGGGCGCCAGCCTCGCCGCGCTGGCGGGCACGTAACTGCCGATATGGGCCAGCAGGGCAATCACCGCATTCTGGCGCATGTAGGTGGACTTGCCCCCCATGTTCGGCCCGGTGATCAGCAGCATCCGGCGCCGGTCATTGAGCAGGGTGTTGTTGGCGATAAAGGGCTCCTGTAGCACCTGCTCCACCACCAGGTGGCGGCCCTCGCTGACCTCGAACACCGGCTCGTTGCAGAACGTCGGGCAGCACAGCCGCAGGCTGTCGGCACGCTCGGCGAGGGTGGCCAGCACGTCGATCTCGCTCACCGCGGCGGCGGTATCCTGCAGCGCCGCCAGCTGCTCGTTCAGGCGCTCCAGCAAATCCTCGTACAGGGCTTTCTCGCGGCTCAGGGCCCGGCTCTTGCTGGACAGGGCCTTGTCCTCGAACTCCTTCAGCTCCGGCGTGATGAAGCGCTCGGCGTTTTTCAGGGTCTGGCGCCGGATATACTGGGCCGGCGCCCGGTCGGACTGGCCGCGACTGATCTCGATGTAGTAGCCGTGCACCCGGTTATAGCCGACCTTCAGGGTAGAGATACCGGTGGCCAGGCGCTCCCGCTTCTCGATCTCCAGCAGGTAATCCCCGGCGTTGCTGCTGAGCTCCCGCAGCTCGTCCAGCTCGCGGTCGTAGCCGGCGGCGATGACCCCGCCGTCGCGGATCACTACCGGCGGGTTCTCGATGATAGCCCGGCCCAGCAGCTCGCACAGCCCCGGGTAGTCCCCGACGCTGCGGCTGAGTTCCGCCAGCCTCGGGGAACCCGTCTTTGCCAGGGCGGTACGCAGCTGCGGCAGGGCCTCGAGAGAACCGTGCAGCCGGGTCAGGTCCCGGGGCCGGGCCGAGCGCAGGGCCACCCGGGTCAGGATGCGCTCCATGTCGCCGATGGGTTTCAGGGCCGAACGCACCGCCTCGTAATCGCAGTTGGAGCAGAGCGCGCCGATGGCCCCGTGCCTGGCCTGGAGTACCGGAATATCCGTGAGAGGGCGATGCAGCCAGCGCCGCAACAGTCGGCTGCCCATGGCCGTGACGCTGCGATCCATGACCCAGTACAGGGTGTTGCGCTCACCGCCGGCCAGGTTCACGTCGATCTCGAGGTTGCGGCGGGTGGCGGCGTCCAGGATCACGCTGTGGGCCCGGTTCTCGTGGCTGATGCTGCGAATATGGGGCAGGTTGCCGCGCTGGGTGTCCTTCACATACTGTAACAGGCAGCCCGCCGCACCGATGGCCAGTGGCAGGTCGTCGCAGCCGAAACCTTGCAGGTCGTGGGTCTGGAACTGGGTGTTCAGGGCGCGGCGGGCGCTGTCGAGGTCGAACTCCCAGGCCGGCTGGCTGCGGGCGCCGTTGCGGGTGGTGATCTCGGGCAGGAAAACGTGTTCGTGGTACAGCGTCTCCGCCGGGTCCAGGCGCTGCAGCTCGCTCACCAGGGCCTCCTCGCCGCTCACCTCGAGTACCCGGAAACGCCCGGTGCTGAGGTCCAGGTAGGCGATGCCGTAATTGTGGTGTTGCTGGCAGACCGCCAGCAGCAGGTTGTCGACCCGATCGTCCAGCAGCGCCTCGTCCGACAGGGTCCCGGGTGTCACCACCCGCACCACCTGTCGGTCTACCGGCCCCTTGCTGGTGGCCGGGTCGCCGATCTGCTCGGCGATCGCCACGGAAACGCCGGCCTTTACCAGCCGCGCCAGGTAAGCTTCCGCCGCGTGATAGGGCACCCCGCACATGGGAATGGGCTCGCCGGCGGATTTGCCCCGGGCGGTGAGGGTGATATCCAGTAACTCCGCCGCCTTTCTGGCGTCGTCGTAGAACAGCTCGTAGAAATCACCCATGCGGTAAAACAGCAGGTCGCGGGGGTGCTTCGCCTTGATGCGCAGGAACTGCTGCATCATCGGGGTGTGTGTAAGGTCTTGGTTCAAAGAGAAAATATCATTAATTGTGATTGCGCTGGGAATGTCCGTGTGGCGCTATGATAAGGGAAATGGGCCAAACGAACACGCCCCGCATCACTATTCGGGCGCTGGCGCCACACTGCTACCGGGATGTGGTCATACCAGTGCTTGCGACGTTGGACGAGCGGGTGGAAACGGCATGTCGCGCTCTGGTCCGCTACTGTGGTGTGCCGGACTCTGTAGTGGGAGAGGCGTTACCGGGGAAGATAGCCAGGTAGGTATCCGGCGCCAGGCTGGTGGCCAGCATGACCCGGTTGATGTCGAGGTGGTCTCGCCAGGTGGCGACCTGCTGCTGTGACGGCTGCAACCAGAAATTTTCGATCACCTCGGCCAAACCGGCGAACCCCGCGAGTTTTTCCAGCTGGTGACTGCATGCTCGGGTGAGTGGCAACCTGTCCGACACCTCCTCACCCGGTTTCCGCAACCGGGCCAGCGCATGCAGCCCGATGGCGAGCCCCAGTTCCCGGAAGGCAAGCCGGTGCTGCGCAGGCTGATCCAGCAGACCGGAGTGTACGAAAGCTGCCAGCCCTGCGTGGGCGTCGGCTAACAGCTGCGCCAGCTCCAGGGGTGCAGGGCTATCGAACCCGGCCTGAATCTGCGCGAGGCGATAGCTGTCGACCATCAGCCCCCCAGTGCCCAGCGGGTCGTGGGTAGCCCAGCCTGTCCGCGCGCACAGGGTCGCGGCTTCGGCGATCTCTCTTTCCAGGGCGATGTCACCGGGAGGTATACCCAGGCGCCGGCTGTTGGCCCTGAGCTCCATGTAGGTGATCAATGCATCGAGCGGATCATGGTGCCCCATGCTGGCCACCAGCGGGCGTGACAGGTCGACGCTCATTTTCCAGTACATGCGCTTTTGCCCGCCGGCAATCGGCTCACAGGTGAAACCCGCGTGCGCCGCCCCGGCCAGCTCCAGCGCCCACTGCTGATAGTGCAGCTCGCCGGTAACCGCGGCCATGCGACCCAGTGCCTGCATCCACTTTGTCAGGTAATGAAAATACTGGCCATCCCGGTCCCATTCCAGGCGGTCGTCGAAGGGCTCGTCCGGTTCGCGCTCCGCCAGTGTCTTGCCGATTCGCAAGCCCCCGAGTGTCGGGTGTTGGTAACCCGCCTGCTCATCGAGACCACTAATCCAGCCCCTGCGGGAGTCCTCATCGCTGAACCTGCCCAGAACGACATGCACCTGCTGCACCAGCTCGCGCGCGCTTTGGAGATAGCTGTCCTCCCCCGTCTCTCGATACAGTTCAAGAAAGTTGCACACCGCGAAGGCATCGGTCCACAGGTAACGGCGCGGCTTATGCGAGGTGTCGGACAGCCCGGTAGAGCGGGCGAAATCGCGCATGATGGTGCGCACGGCAGCAGCGTGTCGCATGGAAGCTTACCCTGGTCCGGACGCGGGCACTTACAGGCCAAAGGGGAATGTATCGGGCATACCCCTGGTACTTTCCCTGGTGAGGGGGGTGACCGCGCGAGTTTCGTCAAACCAGATGTATTCGTCAAACTGCCGGGGTAACGACGCGTAGAAATAGTGGCTTTGCAGCTCGGACTCAGGCCGGTAGATAACCCCGATAGCGCGCTCCAGACGCTCGGCCAGAAGCCTTGTCCGGGTGATTTGCTGTAGCGGTTTGCGCAAGGGCAACAGGAAATTGTCGGTATTGACCTCATGGCAGAGACGTTCGTAGCTGTCGATATGCGAGGCCTGTACCTGTTTGGTTTCCATCGGGCCGCCCCACTCGGATGCAGCCGCAACGGTGCCGTGGTCGGTGCCGAAGCCGATGCTGTAGGCAGCGTCACCGTAGGCTTGCCTTACCAGCTGACCGATATTGAACTCGCCGCGGGCGCTCATCTCGGTGGCTCGCGCATCCCCTATATGTGAATTGTGCTCCCAGACAACCAGTTTCGTTTGTGGACCTCGAAATGCCAATATCGACTGCAGCGTTTCAAACATATGCTGATCGCGCTGGTTCCAGGAGTTGTTCTCGGCATAATAGAGGGTCCGGTAGTAGCGTTCGGCATTGGTCACGAGGCGAGCGTTCTGCTCGGCATCGAAGAAACGCTTGCCGTCCGCGCGTGAATAATCCAGCCGCTTTTTCAGCAGGTCCTGCAAGGTGGCGATCACCTCGTTTTCACATTCCCGGTAACGCTTGCTGATCATGACCTGGCCATATAACGCGGGGTCGCTGGTCCACGGTGTCAGGCAACCGTAGCGCACTCTTGCTACCTGCGCGGTGTCAGGATCGACGGAATCCAGATAGCTCAGCACCGCCTCTATGGAGCTGCTCAGGCTATACAGGTCCAGTCCGTAAAACCCTACCTGCTCATTCGCTGCCGCGACTGTACCGTTGTAGTCTTTCAGCCAGCGGGTGAATTCGAGTACGCAATGGTTTGCCCACATCCAGCTGGGAAAGCGGGAGAAGGGGGAACTTTCCAGCAGTGGATCCGGGGATGTACCGTGAACAAAATGGTCGATACGAGCGGCATCGGGCCAGTCGGCCTCCACTGCGATGGCGGTGAAACCCTTCTTCTGGATCAGCTCCCGGGTTATCCGCGCCCTCATGTCGTAAAACTCGGCGGTACCGTGCGAGGCTTCTCCGAGCAGCACCAGGCGACTGTCACCTATCCGCGCCAGCAGCTTATCCAGGTTGGCGTGCTCAATGGTGGCGAAGTGCTCACTGGATTCATAGATCAGCTCTGGTGTCGACTTTCGCGACTGTGACGGCGCAGCTGCAACGGCCGTGTCGTCCTCCCAGCCCGCGGCACCGATAAGGGGCACGAACCTGACATCTCCCAGGTCTTCCGTCAGGTATTCAAGTGCGCCAACACGCCGTACACGCAGGAGCTTCTGCCGGCGTAAATCCTTACCAACGGGAATCACCATCCGGCCGCCGATAGCCAGCTGCTCCTTGAGTTTATCGGGCACCACCGGCCCTCCGGCGGCGACAACGATCGCGTCAAACGGTGCGTATTCCGGCCAACCCAGTGTGCCGTCGCCATGCAGCACAGAGATATTGTCATAGGCCAGCTCCTGCAGCCGCAATCGCGCCGAGTCGACGAGGATCTTGTGGCGCTCCACGGTGTAGACCTCCCGGGCTATCTCGGCGAGTACCGCAGCGGCATATCCCGAGCCGGTACCCACTTCGAGTACACGATCATCCGGCTGAAGCTCGAGCGCCGCGGTCATGAGTGCGACAATATAAGGCTGCGATATGGTCTGGCTCGCTGCAATGGGAAGGGGAGAGTCGCTGTAGGAAAACTCCACCAGCTCCGTCGGCACGAATTCTTCACGCGGCACCGATTTTATCGCGTTGAGGACGGTCTGATCCCGCAAGCCACGAGCGGCCAGCTGGTAATCGATCATCTGCTTTCTCAGGTCCTCGAACCGGGTCATGGTCAACTCCTTTTGCCTGGTGGCGGGAAAAACACGGGCGCGGATTTTCCTTCCCGCATCCCGTGGTGTGCACCTGTGGAATGCTCGCCCTGGCGTTGTTTTCTCGCCGCAGGACTGATCCACTTGACTGTGTGGTATACGCCATGCAGAAGGCGTGAGGCTATAGGATTTACCCCTATAGAGCGCTCTTCAAAGGCGTTTTTTCGGCTCACTTGTTTATCGTCTGGTGTTTTCTGCCGAACAGGAGGTAGAGGATCACGGCAGAGAGAATTGTGATGATCGCGGCCAGCATCTCGGCAGGATTTTTTATCGCCGCCAGTCCCGCGAATGTCAGGGTGGAAAGAATAAAGACCAGCGGTGCCCATGGATAGCCCGGGAGATCAGCACGTGGGAGCTGCCGTCTTCCCGGGGCAATGAACAGGCTCGTGACCGTGAGCGCCGCACTCAGACCGAGAGTGAATCCCAGGTAGGACAAAAGCTCCCTGAGGCCGGTTGTCCATACCAGGGATATGGCCAGGACGGCCTGCAGGGCGATCGCGCTGGCGGGGGCCCGCCCCCTGAACTTGAGGGTCGCCGGCATCAAGCCGTCGGCGGCCATTTGTGCGTACACCCGGGGCCCCGCCATGACCATCGCCGACACGGAGGTAAACAGGGCGAGAACAATGATCCCGCGCATCAGCCCGGCCAGCATTTCTCCCGCCAGGGCGCTTGCCGCCAGCGCGGCGACGTCCTGCGCAAAGGCAATGTCACCCGGTTTTGGGGCAAATACAAAGATGCCGTTCAGCAGCAGGTAAATCAGCATGATGATGAGTGTGCCCTGAACCATTGTTCCAGGCACATTCCGGCTTGCACTCTCTGCTTCACTGGAAACATAGGTCGAGGCATTGAATCCCGAGTAACTGTAAGAGACCCACATCAGCGTCATCGCAAAGGCGGAAATGGAAAATTCGGCCGGCCCGGCGCTGCGCCAGGCAATGACGCCTTCCCAGGCCCCGATATTGGTGCCGAACAGGGCGTAAATGATAAAGCCGATAATCAAAACCAGTTTGATGGCTACGGCGGTATTCTGCAGGGCCGCGCCGTACCTGGCATGGAGGCCGTGCGTCAGGCCGGCGAGCAGCACCGTGAGGGTTGCCACGGTATTCTCCGGCATGCCATGCCGGAATGCCGGCGGCACCAGATAGGCTTCGAGGGTGAGTGCAGCCAGGGCGATGGCCCCGGTAAACCCCGCGAGTAGCGAAATCCAGCCCGCAATGAAACCCGCCAGGGGGTGGATGGAGCGTGACAGAAAGTAATATTCTCCCCCGGATACAGGCATCAGCCTCGCCAATGCGCCATAACTCAGCGCCCCACACAGGGCCAGTAAGCCGCCGAGGACCCACGTGAGCAGCACATATACCGGGGAGCCCAGATCACCCATGGCGAATCCCGAGGTGGTGAACACGCCGGCTCCCAGCGTGTTGCCTATGACGAGGGCGATCAATGTGGGGCGCCCGAAACGGGTTCTGTTGTTCACGTCGATCATGATCCGGCTGGCGGCCCGCTGGGCTGCAGACCGTTAGTTTGCGGGTTCGGGCAGGGGAACGAAGGCGCCACCGCGTGCTAGAACTCCGAGACGACGCTGGGCAGCGGACCTTCGGTGTCGTACAGCCCGGCAAATTCATGGGTTCTGGCGTCTTCTCGGTAGTGCACCCCGCGCGATTCCCGGTTATGGCGGGCTGCAAGCGTCACGATCCAGGCAACCTGTGCCATATTGCGCAGGCCTATCAGGCTGTCGTCGAGGCGTGTGGAGCGGTAAAAGGCGTCGATGGTGCCCCACAGGTGATTCAATTCCTCCAATGCCCGGCCCAGGCGGCGGCCGTTTCGGGCCAGGCCCACGTAGAGCCACATGATGTCCTGGATGGTTCTGGTGTCGCGGTGGAGCAGGACGGGATCGGCGCTGCCGTCCGGCCCCGCGGCCTGCCAGGGCGCGATATCGCCCGGATTCACCGGAACCAGATCGCCGCGGCTGGCGATATCGCGTCCCGCCCTGTCACCCCACACCAGGCCCTCCAGCAGGGAGGTGCTGGCCAGGCGATTGGCGCCGTGTACGCCTGTACAGCTGACCTCGCCCACGGCGTACAGCCCGCAGATAGTCGAGCGTCCCCACGAGTCCACCTGAACCCCGCCGCAGGCGTAGTGCGCCGCCGGCACCACCGGGATCGGCGCAGTGGTAATGTCCAGCCCGTGCTGCAGACAGCGCGCATGAATGCCGGGGAAGCGCTCGCGTATCTGCTGCGGGGGCATCGCAGCGGCCAGGTCCAGCAGGACGTGCGGGTAGCCGTGTTCCAGCATTTCGTTATGGATGGCGCGTGATACCACGTCCCGGGGTGCGAGATCCCCCCAGTCGGGAGCGTATTCATCCATGAAATGCCGGCCATCGGGTGTGAATAATCCCGCGCCCTCGCCGCGTACCGCCTCGGAAATCAGGAAGTTGTCGGCGCCGGGCAGCGCCAGTGTGGTGGGATGAAACTGGACATACTCGGCATTGATAACGCGGGCACCTGCCCGATAGGCCATGGCCAGCCCGTCTCCCCGCGCACCGGGGGGATTGGTGGTGTGGCGGTAGATGCGACCGAGGCCGCCGGTCGCCAGAATGGTTACCGGTGCGAGGAAGCGGCTTATTTTTTCGCCGTGTCGATCCAGCAGATAGGCACCCTGGCAGGTGATGGGTTGATAGATATCCAGCGGACCGCGGCTGTGATGCGATGAAGTAATCAGGTCGACGGCAGTGTGGTCGCGATAGAGTCTGACATTGGGTAAGGCCTCCAGTGTCTTGATCATAGCCGATTCGATGGCGCGGCCGGTGGTGTCGCCGACATGCAGTACCCGGGCGGTGGATTGCCCGCCCTCACGGGTGAAATTCAGGCGCCCGTCCGGGTCGCGGTCAAATACCGTTCCCGCCTCGTCCTGCAGCACGCTGCGGACCAGGCCTGGGCCCTCCTCTGCCATTACCCTTGCCGCAGCGGGCAGGCTCAGGCCCGCGCCCGCACGCAATACGTCCTCCACCAGCAGCTCAGCCGAGTCCTCCGGGCCGCGTGCGACGATGCCACCCTGTGCATACCGGGTATTGGTCTCCCGGGGATCAGTTTCGCGGCTGATCACGGCGACCTGCCGCTGTCTGTCGCCAGCGAGCCGCAACGCCGCGGCGGCGCCTGCGATACCCGAGCCGATAATCAGCACATCGTATTCTATCGGCACCTGGCCTTTCCCTCCCGGCTCAATTTTCGTTTCTCCGCAGGCCAGTTTGCCGCCCCCGCACCCTACGTAGCGGGCCGCCCCCTGTCGGTTGCTGTTGGCGGTCCATCAGGCAGATGCCAGTCTTGCAGCATCGGCGAGATAAAAGTCCCGGCATTCCGCTTCCCTGCCTCGCACCACGCGGCGGCCCCTGAGGGGACCGCTGGTTTCAGTGACAACGGTGTGTTGTCCCTCGTTGTGATCGCCGTCGTAAAAGTAAATGACCACCCAGTCGTCGGTCCTGTGCAGCTCATGGGCGCGGGCGGTATTCGAGAACAGCGCGGTAAAGAGCCAGTTGCCGCGCCTGCTATGCATGACCGGGAGCCACGGGCGCCGCTCCGGGTTGAAGCGGCGAGGTGCGATGGTGGCAAGCTCTCCCCTGGACGCCTTGTCACGGTATTCCCGGTCGACATCCAGAAGCTCGTCCACGCGGGGGCCGGCCATCTGATCCGTTTGCAAGGCCGGTCGCGGACGGGCCAGCAGGGCCGCCAGACCGCCCCGAATCATCCGTTCGCGCTTTTCACTGATCCCCGGGAGACGTCGCAGCCGGCCGTCGTGGGCTGCCAGCTCCAGTTCCTCGAGGGTGTCGATATCCAGTTCGTCGTGGATGAGGGCAGCCAGCCGCGGCCCGATGCCAGGCACGCTCTGGAATATCCGCTCCGGATCCAGGGCGCCTCTGAGCCGCTCCAGTCGACTCCAGCGTCCGGTTCGCAGCAGTTCGGCAATCGCCCCGGCAATACCGCTACCGATATTTTCCAGCTCGATCAGTGCCTTGCTGCCGCCGCGTCGGTAGATATCGCCCAGATCTTCTTCCAGGGCGGCAACGGTGCGGGCGGCGCGGCGATATGCCGCAATTCTGAACCGGTTAGCCTGCTGCTGCTCCAGCACGTCGGCGTATTCGTTGAGCCTTTCGGCGATCAGGCTGTTGGCTGCGTTGGGCATGGCTGCTGTCGACCGGTTGCGGTGAAATGGTGAAATAAGGGTGCGCCTGCCTGTCACCCGTGGGCAACGGGGAGCAGACTCTCTTTTCAGTCTAGTCACTGTCCCCTGTAGCTGTTATTGATTTATATCAAGCCGCGCGCAGGGGTCCGGATGGTAAAGAAGGTACCTGGCAAAGGTTGCGGACCGTGTGGTGCATGATGAGCGTACTTGGCTGGATTATCGCGAGTGGCCTGCTGATGAGCGCCATCGCGCTGGTGGGCAGCATAAGTTTGCTACTGTCTGCGAAGACGCTCGACCGCCTGCTGTTGCCAATGGTGGCTTTCGCCGCTGGTTCCCTCCTCGGCGGCGCCTTTTTTCACATGCTTCCCGTCGCTTATTCGGCCAATCCGGACCCCGTATCTATCGGCGTAGCGGTCGCAGGCGGCTTCACGGTGTTTTTCGTGCTCGAGCAGTTCCTGCATTGGCATCATTGCCACCTTGCTTCGAGTGAATGCAGGCAGCCGATGGGCTACCTGTTGCTGGTGGGAGACGGATTGCACAATTTCCTCGGGGGACTGGCCATAGCCGGCATATTCCTGACCGATATTCGCGCTGGCATAGCCGCCTGGATTGCCGCTGCCCTGCATGAAGTCCCGCAGGAGCTGGGGGACTTTGGTGTGCTGGTCCGCAGTGGATGGTCAAAGCCGCGAGCCCTGATCTTCAACGTCTTGTCGGGTTTGACCTTCCTGCTTGGGGGCCTGGTAGCCTATGGCGCCTCATTTCAGTCAAATCTTTCCTGGTTGATCCCTTTCGCTGCCGGCAATTTCATCTATATTGCCGCTGCGGACCTGGTGCCGGAAGTGCACAAACACGGTACTTCCGATATCGGGGCCAATCTCATCCACCTGGCGTCTTTCGCACTGGGGCTGGGTTTTCTCCTTGTGGTGGCGCCCTGATGGTTTGCGCTGGCGAAGCCCGTGACCGGATTATTGCCGTTGTCGTCCCGGATGGGTCTATGCTTGAACCATGAAATACATAGGAGCTCATGTCAGCGCAGCCGGCGGTGTCGAGAATGCCCCTCTCAATGCGCGGCGAATCGGCGCAACCGCCTTCGCCTTCTTTACCAGGAACCAGCGACAGTGGCACGCCAGGCCGTTGACAGAAGAAAGCATCAGCGCATTCAGGTCAAATTGTGCCGACTGCGGCTTCAGCCCGGGGCAGATCCTGCCCCACAGCAGCTACCTGATCAACCTGGGTCATCCCGGCAGCGACGGGCTGGAAAAGTCCCGCAGGGCTTTCCTGGATGAAATGCAACGCTGTGAGAGCCTGGGATTGATGTACCTGAACTTTCACCCCGGCAGCCACCTGAAGAAAATCAGCGAGACCCGGTGCATCGCGCGGGTAGCGGAGTCGATAAATATCGCGCTTGATGCTACCAGTGGCGTGACGGCCGTGATTGAGTGTACCGCGGGCCAGGGCAGCAATATCGGCTATCGGTTTGAGCACCTGGCACAGATCATCGACGCTGTGGATGACAAGTCCCGGGTCGGCGTTTGCCTGGACACCTGCCATATGTTCGCCGCGGGTTATGAACTCAGGTCAGTTGCCGACTGCGAGAAAAGCTTCGCGGCGTTCGGTCGACTCGTCGGTTTCAACAAGTTGTGCGGGATGCATCTCAACGGCTCCAGGGCGGAGTTTGGCAGTCGCCTGGATCGCCACCACAGCCTGCAGCAGGGCTTTCTCGGGATGACGGTCTTCGAATACATCATGAGGGATTCACGCTTCGACGGAATTCCGCTGGTGCTGGAGACCGTCGATGACACGCTCTGGCCTGAGGAGATCGCGCTGCTGAAAGAACTGTCGAACAGTCGAAACAGGTCGCGCTCCGGCGCGGCCGAGTGATGCAGGCAGGCATGCTGTGAGCGACGGATTTTTCGACACCGATATCTCCGCAATGATCTGGGAGAGCCGTTTCCGCCACCGCATGCCCGATGGTGGCGGTGACCGGGATATTCGCGACAGCTGGCGGCGGGTAGCCCGTGCGGCGGCCTCGGTGGAAACCCGCGACCGGCAGGAGCACGAGCAGCGCTTCCTTGGCTTGATGGAAGATTTTCGCTTTCTGCCTGCCGGGCGCATCCTGGCCGGAGCCGATACCGGGCAGCGGGTCACACTGCTGAACTGTTTTGTCATGGGGCGCATCCGGGATTCGATGGAGGGGATCTTTGACGCGCTGAAAGAGGGCGTCCTGACCATGCAGCTCGGCGGTGGCGTCGGCTATGACTTTTCCACCCTGCGCCCCGCCGGGGCGGCCGCCGCTCGCACCGGGCACACGGCCTCGGGCCCGGTGTCGTTCATGCATATCTGGGACACCGCCTGCGAGACCCTGCTCAGCAGCGGTCCCAGGCGGGGCGCGATGATGGCGACCCTGCGCTGCGACCACCCCGATATAGAGACATTCATCGATGCCAAGCGCGAGGCGGGCAAGCTGCACAATTTCAATCTCTCGGTGCTGGTGAGCGATGCCTTCATGGAGGCGGTGCATGCGGATGCCGAGTGGCCACTGCTGTTCCCGGCGAAAGCACCGGGGCCGGGCGACGATGACACCGGTGGAGCAGTACCGGGTCGCGTATTCCGCCGGGTTCGCGCCAGAGACCTGTGGCGGCGCATCGCGCTCGCCAACTATGACACCGCCGAACCCGGTGTGCTATTTATCGACCGGATCAACCGCGAGAACAACCTGGGCTACCGCGAGCAGATCAGCGCCACCAATCCCTGCGGCGAAATCCCGCTGCCCCCTTACGGCGCCTGCAATCTCGGATCGCTCAACCTGACGCGTCTGGTGCGCGCGCCCTTCACCAGCCGGGCCCGCCTGGACCTCGAGGCGCTGGCGGCCTTGACCACCGGTGCCGTGCGCCTGCTTGATAATATCATCGACCGGTCACGCTACCCCCTGCCGCAACAGCAAGAGCAGGCCAGCTCGAGCCGGCGCATAGGCCTGGGTGTGACCGGGCTCGCGGATGCGCTGATCATGCTGGGCCTGCATTACGGCAGCGACGAGGCGAGGCAGCAGGCGGCGCTGGTGATGAAGACCGTCTGTCACAGCGCCTATCGGGCATCGGCCAGCCTGGCCGGGGAGAAGGGGGCCTACCCGCTGTTCGAGGCCGGGGCCTGCCTGCAACAACCCTTCATCCGTCGTCTGCCCGACGATATCCGGCGGGATATAGCCCGCGGTGGACTGCGCAACAGCCACCTGATCGCCATCGCGCCCGCCGGTACCATCAGCCTCCTGGCCAATAATATCTCCGGCGGTATCGAGCCGGTTTTCGATTTCGAGTACCGTCGCCGGGTGCGAGATACCGCCGGCGATTACCGCTGGTACGACTTGCAGGACTACGCCCTGCGCCGCTGGCGCGCCGGGCACCCGGAGGGCTCCCTGCCGGGCTGCTTCGTGTCCGCGCAGCAACTCGCGCCGCGGGAGCACCTCGCCATGCAGGCCGCAGTGCAGCCATTTGTGGACAACGCGGTCTCCAAGACAATCAACGTACCGCCGGACTGCGGGCTGTCAGAATTCGAGTCGCTCTACGACGAGGCCTACCGGCTCGGTCTGAAAGGCTGTACCACTTACCGCCCCAATACATCATCCGGCGCCGTACTGGAGTCGCGCGATAGCTGCGCCCGAAGTCCGGCGGCGCCGTGCCCCGGGGCAGCCGCCGGGCTTGCGCCCAACGGTTTCGCCAGGGGTACTCACAGCGGTCCGGTACCTGCGATACGCATGGGCGATGTTGCGGCCTGCCTGGTCAACGGCGTCTTCGGCGACCCGCTGTTAAAACTGCGACTGCTGCACCAGCGCCGGGTGCTGCTGTTCGATCTCGGCGATGCGGGGCGCATTTCCGCCCGGGTGGCCCACCAGGTGAGCGACATCTTCCTGAGCCATACCCACGCGGACCATATCGGCGGCTTTATGTGGTTCCTGCGCACCCGCGTCGGCCCCTGGCCCGCCTGCCGGATTTTTGGTCCCGCGGGTACTGCCCGCCAGATCGCGGGAATGGTGGACGGCATTCTTTGGGATCGTGCCGAGTCTCGCGGTCCCCGTTTTGAGGTCAGGGAGTGGCACGACGGCAGGCTTCGTTGTTTCGCTGTTAACGCAGGAGCGGGGAGCGCGCAGGAAACAGGCAGCTGTGCCATCGAAGACGGCGTGGTGTGGCGCGAACCCGGCTTCACCGTCCGGGCAACGCAGTTGGACCACGGCACCCCTGTCCTGGCCTACGCCTTCGAGCCGCGCGCCAGGCTCAATATCTGTCGCGAGCGGCTGGAGCAGCTGGGCCTGGGTACCGGGCCCTGGTTGCAGGAACTGAAAAGGGAGTATCTCGCAGGCCACCACACGCACGTGGTGGCGCTGCCCAATGGCGCTTCTGCGACAGTAGGGGAACTCGCGGAACGGTTTATGCTGGTTTGCCCTGGGCAGAAGCTCGTCTACGCCACCGATTTTGCCGATACCGCGGATAATCGGCGTCGTCTGGTGGACCTGGCCCGTGATGCGCACAGCCTGTTTTGTGAAGCTGCCTTCATGCTCAGGCATGCGGACCAGGCGCGCCTTACCCGGCATCTTACGACAGAGGCTTGCGCGGCGATTGCCAACCAGGCCGGCGTGCGACACCTGCTGCCTTTTCATTTTTCAAAGCGCTACATCGGCGATCTTCGGGGATTGTATGGCGAACTCACGACACGTTGTCCCAACACCGTCGTTCCCACAGGGGCCTGGCAATACCGGGATACCACCAGCTGAATGACTCAGGCCCGGATGTAATCGATAATTTCCTCGATCGCAGACGTGGTGAGATCCTTGTGGATGGAGCGTTCCACCAGCTTGTCGAGCGGTTTGGACAGGTGCCCGCGCAACTGGCCCAGGAATGCCGGCGGAGCGATGAGGATAAGCTGGTCGAAATGCTGGTCGTTGTGCATCTCTTTCAGGCGCCTGGCCAGGAGCAGCGCGAAATTATCGGCCTCATGCTTGGTGGGTGAAGTCCTTGGGTCGTAGGAGCCGTGTGGGTCCCGGGACTTGCCCGCCGCATCGGAAACGAGCTCATGGCTTGAAAGGTGGGCTTCGGCGTGGACGAAGTCCTCTTGTTCCGCCAGGTGATTGAGTACGTCGTGGCTGGCGAAGATGCGGGCCCTGGCGTTATTGGCGACGATGACACGTGTTTCCATTGGATTGGCTCCCGGTATCATTTCCCTGGGGCAACTCGCCCGGGAAATGTCATCGGTAAGTGTTACGCCTGTCACTGATCGGGCATATGGGGATTTTCCCTAACTTGGGTATAAGAAATTGTCCCAGAGACCCGTGCAGCGACAGCGCTTGTGACTGGCGGTACCGGCAGCGTGAGATGTCACCCGCCTTGTCCTGCGACTGCACACGGCGGGGACAGGGTATTTCCCGGCAGTTGGCTATAATGCGGGGGAATGGCATGACCCCCAAATAAGGTTTGACCGTAGCTGGCGTCAGCGGCTTGAACGGGAGGCGTTGAATGATCGATACCTTGCTACTGGACCTCAGTGGCGTACTGTACGACGGCGATGAGATTATCCCCGGCGCGCTGGAGGCGGTAGAGCGGGCGCAGGGCAGTGGTATGGCTGTCTTTTTTGTCAGCAATACCTCGCGAAAAACCCGTGAAAAGCTGCTCCTGCACCTGCGGGGATTCGGGTTTTCGGTAGAGGCGGGTCAACTGTTCACAGCGGTTGATGCCGCACGACAGTGGTTGCAGCAACAGACACTGCGGCCATTCTGCCTGGTGCACCGCGATATCGAGAGCGAGTTTGCCGATTTTGACCAGCATGATCCCAATGCGGTGGTCATTGCCGATGCGGCGGAGGGTTTTAACTACCAGAACCTCAACCGCGCTTTTCAGCTCTGTGTGGAGGGTGCTCCCTTGCTGGGCCTGGGTTACAACCGTTACTTCAAGTCAGGCGGCCAGTTGTGGCTGGATGCGGGCGCGTTCATCAAAGCCATCGAGTTCGCAGCAGCGACGGAGGCGACGATTGTCGGTAAACCCAGTGTCGAGTTCTTCCGGCAGGTGATCAGCTCGGCGGGCGCCAGCGCTGAAGCGGCGCTGATGGTGGGAGATGACGTGTTCGGCGATGTAGAGGGCGCCCTGAATGCGGGTCTCCAGGGATGCCTGGTGCGGACAGGCAAATACCGCCCCGGTGATGAAGGAAAGATCCGCGGCCAGTTCCTGACGCTTGACTCGATAGTGGAGGTGATCGAGCGGGTTGTCGCTGGCCGAGCGTGAGATTCACGCCTGCCATTTTTGTCCCCTGTTGTGACTTTCCAGTGCCTGGTGAATCCTGACAAGCTCCAGCAGGTTTTCGAGATTGAGCAGGCCGACGATTCGCCCCGAGTCGCTGACATAGACGATCTGGTTGGGGCTTCCCTGCAATCGCTCCAGCAGTTTTCCCAGCGGCTCGTTGATATCGGCAGCGAGGATGTCCCGCAGTGGCAACTCGGATATCCGGGCATGCTCGCCTCTTTCCTGCAGGCCCCTGATGAGGTCGCTGTGATAGAGCACCTTGTCGAGCCTGTGGCGTGTTCCCACGGGAAAGTCCTTCTGGCTGCCCGCCAGAGTCAGGTCGACAGCCTTTGCCAGCGTGTCATGCGGTGACAGGATATGAAATTCACGCAGCATGGCATGCCGCAGACTGGACTGGCCGAGTATCGAGTTGAGCTGCTCGACGGTGTTTTCCATGGACGCGCCAAACCAGATAAAAATCGCGATAAACACCAGAAACGGGTTGTACATGATGCCCAGAAGGCCCAGGCCGATCGCCATGAACTGGCCAACGCGGGCAGCTTTTTCAGTCGCCAGCGCATGATCCATGTGCATGGCGAGGGCGGCGCGCAGAACGCGGCCGCCATCCATCGGGAATGCCGGAAGCAGGTTGAAGACGCCTATGAAAATATTCACTACCATCACCCGAAAGGCAAAGGATCCCCCGGTCGAAGCCAGCTCCTGGGCCGTCATCGGAACACCGCGGAAATCGAGGTAGAGATAGAGCAAAGCGGCGATCGCGAAATTCACCGCGGGTCCCGCCAGTGCGACCTTGATCTCCTGCCGCGGGTCCTCGGGCATTTTCTCGAGGGAGGCGATGCCGCCGATCGGCAGCAGGGTGATACTCCTGGTTTGGATGCCGTAGCGTCTGGCCGTCAGGGAATGGCCGAACTCGTGGAGGACCACGCAGCAGAACAGGGCCAGGATGTACGCAACGCCTGCAATAACCGCGCCTACGGTGCCCTGCTGGTTCCAGTAACTGATCGCCACCAGGTATAGGAGCAGGAAGAAGGTGGCATGGATGTATATGTCAATGCCGGCGATACGGGCGATTTTCCATGACCATTTCACGAGTGCAGGGATTCTCTGAAAGAAACTGTTTACCGACTACCAGCTGCCAGGTCCCTGGGCGGCTTTGCGAGCGGCACGAATTGGGTCTATGTTAAGTGACAGCGCCATGCGTGGCCACAATGGAGATCAGCAATAGTGGAAACAGTTTTGATCACCGGCGCCTCTTCAGGCATCGGGGAAGCCCTGGCCGGAGAGTTTGCCGGCGGCGGCTACGAGCTCGTTCTCGTGGCTCGCAGCCGGGAGAAATTACGGAGCCTTGCCGGGCGTCTCGAGGAAAAGCACCAGGTTCAGGTGGGGGTTGAAGTGGTCGACCTGTCGCGTTCTGGCGCGGCAGCCAGGCTGGCGAAAAAACTGCAGGAACGCGAGCAGGCGATAGATATACTGGTCAATAGCGCGGGTGTGCTTGAACACGGGCGTTTCTGTGACATCCCGGCCTCGACGCATCGGGATCTGATCAACCTCAATGTCAGCGGCCTCACCGATATGATCAGCCAGTTTCTGCCGGGCATGCTGCAGAGGGGGAGTGGACGGATTCTCAATGTCGCGTCGATTGCGGCATTCCAGCCGGTACCAAGCCTGGCGACCTACGCGGCGACCAAGGCCTACGTTCTGTCCCTGACAGAATCGCTCGCGGAAGAACTGGCAGGCACCGGCGTGTCGGTCACCGCTTTATGTCCTGGCCTTACCGCCACCAATATGATCAGCAGCGCACAGCGCAAGAGTGGCGGCCTGACCATACCTGACTTTCTGATTGGCGAAGCGGGCGATGTTGCCCGGCAGGGTTACCGTGCCTGTCTCAAGGGCGATGTCATCTGTATTCCGGGCGCAGTCAACCTGGCCGCGACATTGGGCGGTCGGGTGTTTCCCAAGAGTCTGGTGCGACGCCTTTCCGGGGTGATGGGGCGCTATACGCTGCGCAAGCCTTGATATTGGCGCCGGGATAGCTGTACGGGCTTGATGGCCGCAGTAGAATCAGCCCGGGTCCGACAGGCCTTTGGCAATGATCTTATGGGTTTGCGCTACTGCAAGCACGTCGCTGAAAAAGCGAAGGCCAATTGTTCTTGCCAACATCGACGCTGAAATATATTGAATGAGCAGGCAGGCAGTATAAGCCAGCGTCTGCGGCGTAATATCGCCGATTACCATCGACCCCAGGCCGAAGAAAAGCAGGATAACGAAGGATAGCCAGGTAAGCTCCTGGGCCAGCCGGAAATGGGTTCCCGCTTCTGTTACGGCTGGTTCGCTACTGTACTTGCGGTAAATCTGGAACCAAAGATTTTTTTGTGCTTCCAGGTCGATGGGCGGTTGGCCAGTGCCGGTATCTGCAGCTCCGGGACCCTGCCTGGCCTCCTTTGGCAGATATCTCGTGAAAGCCCGTTTTATCGGCCAGGGTTCAGACCAATTCCAGAAAACCAGTATCGCCTTTAAATTCGACCTCACCAGGTTGCCGGATATCAGTGTGACGACCATCGCCAGAAGCAATATCAACAAGCTGTCCGAATGGGTTTTCGCCCAGCTGAGCACAAGCGAAGCGCTACCCATGCCCAGGAAAGTGACCAGCGTAAAGGCGCTGATATTCAGGACGAGGAAACCGGTCAACCAGAGCTGGCTTTTGAGCGGAATATGTCCTATCGAATTCGTCGCCATAACCAGATCTCGCGAGGGTCGTCGTCCGGGGTACGTCTGCATTGAGAGTCGCTGCTTGAAAATGTGCTGGTCTGTATCTGGTGGCTACGGAAAATTAATCGAACTGTGCTGCTAAACATACACTGTGCAGCTGTATAGTCAGCTGTTGTCGAGCCCAGTGTACAGGTCACACTACACGCTCCTGCTATAGGATTTTTCCCTATTTCCTGCCCTGGGAATGTGCGCAGCAGCCCGGCCGCAGGCACAGTGGACGATGTCAGCGGACGGATCGATACGTTCCTTCCCTGCATCCCTTGCCAAGTACCAGCTGCCACAGTTGCGCCTGTCTGGCGCGGAACATTCCAGCGCATGAGAGAAGGTAGTATTTCCACATGCGATAAAAGCGCCGGTCGTAGCGCCGTTTGAGGGTCGGCCAGGCGGCATTGAAGTTGTCCCACCAGGCCATGAGTGTGCGGTCGTAATCGGGGCCGAAATTGTGCCAGTCCTCGATCAGTAAACGGTCCTCCAGGGCTGCTGCCAACTGGTTTGCGGAGGGCAGGTGCCCGTTCGGGAATATGTAGCGATCTATCCAGGGGTCGCAGTAGGCCGATGTACGGCTGCTGCCAATAGTGTGCAGCAGGAACAGGCCATGATCCTCCAGCAGGTGTGTCACCGTATCGAGGTAGACCGTGTAGTTCTTCGGGCCGACATGTTCGAACATCCCGATAGAGGCGATCTTGTCATAGCGACCTCTCAGCTCGCGGTAGTCCAGCAGTTCGATCCGTACCGGAAGGCCATGGCAGTCATTCTGCGCCCGTCTCAGCTGTTCCCGGGAGACCGTGACACCGGTGACCTCGACGCCGTATTCCTCGGCAGCGAACCTTGCCAGGCTACCCCATCCACAGCCGATATCGAGCAGGCGCTCGCCTTTTTGCAACTCCAGTTTGCGGCAAACCAGGTCGAGTTTGTTGCGCTGGGCCTGTGCGAGGTCTGACGCCTCCGACCAGTAGCCGCAGGAGTAACTCATTGTCGGGTCGAGCATTGCCTCAAACACATCGTTACCGATATCGTAGTGATGTTCGCCCACCTGGAACGAGCGACTCCGGGACTGCAGGTTGCGCAGGCGGTGGCGCATGGCTTCGCTAAAAAATCGCCAGCGGGTCAACTCCCGAATGGTTTCGCTGGTGCCACAGCCCAGCAGTCGATAAAACAGCTCGTCCAGCCGTTGGCTATCCCACATGCCGTCCATGTAGGCCTCGCCAAAGCCGAGCGATCCGTGGGTGAGGATACGCCGATAGGTAGCGGTGTCATGCACCTGAATGTCCCATGGGGCGTCGCCGTTGAAACTGACTCCCGCCTTGTCGGCTATGCTGCGCAGCAGGGCAGGCGCTCGACTGTCCTGCTGGTGCTGTGCGCGGGAGGATGATGCGATGTTGGCTGATCTCATGTGTCGCCCTGCCTGCCGGTTAGTTCAATGGAGGGTTCAGCAAAAGAAGGCTCTCTTTACCTTTCCTGCAAGGTTACAACAATAATTATTGACTACTTTTGCAGGATTCGCCCGGTACGAAAATAGGAAATCCCCCTATATAGCCGTACCTCTGTCGGGCGCAGCATGAGCGGGTAACAGGTGCACGCCAAGCCTGTAATGGTGCCATGCTCTGTTTAACGTCGAGAGTTTGCGTGCCCTGATGGAGAGATTTCATGGACCAGACTATTAGCGAAAATATGAGCGAAAAATTGCGGAGCATTCTCGGGCAGATTCGCGAACTCGAGAATGAGCTGAAAACGACGCTCCAGGAGCAGGAGGCCAGGGTCTCCTACCGTATCGAGGGCTCGAAGATCTGGTTCGACGATGCCGTCAAGGCTGCCCATCGCAGCGTCAAAACAGGTCTTTTTCGCTGGCTTCGTGACAGCCGCCTGCAGAGCTACCTCTCTGCCCCGGTCGTCTACAGCATGATTATACCGATAGTATTCTTTGATCTTTCACTTACGGTTTATCAGAACATTTGCTTTCGCCTCTACGATATAGCGCGAGTAAAACGCTCTGATTTTGTCGTTATCGACCGACATCAGCTTGGCTATCTCAATATCGTCGAAAAACTCAACTGCGTTTATTGTGGCTACGGTGTGGGAGTCATCAACTACGCGAGAGAGATCAGCTCGCGCACGGAACAGTACTGGTGCCCGATCAAGCATGCTCGGAAAATGACCGGTGTCCATCCGCGCTATGACGCCTTCCTCAGTTATGGCGACGCCACCAACTATCCCGTCGAGCTGATGGACTTCCGCGCCTGCCTCAAGCCGGACGCAGATACCAGAGCCTGCCATGACGTGTAGTGTATCCCCAGGCACCGGCGCCACATACAACCGGTGTTATCCCGGTATCTTCCATATCATCGACCGGCGGATTACACTGATCCGTCTCGCCGGGTGGCGCCCGCAGGCGCGCCTTTTTATGCTGTTGGATGATGATCTGTGGACCGGCCTGGTTGCGCTGAAAATGGCAGTCCGCCCGGTGTGTCCTTCACTGGCGGGAGCAATAGCGGGAGGCGGGCCCGGATGATGGCAATTTCAACTGAAAGTGCACAGCCGTTGCGGATATTGATAGTGGATGATCACCCGATCTTTCGGGCGGGCCTCAGGTCACTTATAAATCACCTGGATGACGTCATCGTCTGCGCCGAGGCAGAGGACGAGGGTTCGGCGATGAGTGTGCTGGAGACTGAACCCCTTGATATGATGGTGACCGATCTCAGCCTGGGCAACGACAGTGGGCTGAGGTTGATCCAGCGCGCGCGCAAGGCCTACCCGGCGCTGCGTATCCTGGTGGCCTCGATGTATGATGAATCCCGCTATGGCGAGCGGGCCGTCAATGCCGGTGCCAATGGCTACGTTTGCAAGCAGGACGAGCCGGAAAAGCTGACCAAGGCGATAGAGCTGGTGAGTCGGGGCGAGATGTTTATCAGCAGGGCGCTGGCTAATCGTATGCTGCAAAGCCGACTGTCCGGTACCCCTTTGGATACCGACGAACCCACGGATATTTTGTCCGAGCGCGAGCTGCAGGTCTTTGACCTGATAGGGAATGGCTTTTCAACCAAGGAAATCGCGTCGAAGTTGAATGTGAGCCCGAAGACCGTGGACGCGCATCGCGATCATATAAAGCACAAGATGTGCGTGGCGGATAATACGCGGCTGATTCACCGGGCGGTGGAGTGGGTATTGTCCCGGCAGGATTAGGCCCGGAGGCCTGGACAATGGCTGGTAACAACAATAAGAACAGGTCCGCAGATGCAGACACCGGTAGCCGGATGGTGGAGAGCGCGGCTGAAGAGAGCGGCTCCCGGGCGTCAGCAATTGTCGGAATAGGCGCCTCTGCGGGCGGACTCGAAGCCCTGGAGGAGCTGTTCAGTAGTATGCCGGGAGACACCGGCGCAGCGTTCGTTGTGGTGACGCATTTGCACCCCGACCACAAGAGCCTGCTGCCGGAACTTCTGGCCAGGATCACCGGGATGCCGGTACTCGCGGCGGCCCATGACCTTGCAGTTGAGCCGAATCATATTTACGTCGGGCTGCCGGGCGGGCAGTTGTCAATCCGCAATGGCAGGCTGCAACGTCTGGAAAGGGACGAGAGCCACTCTCCCAAAATGCCGATCAACTTCTTTTTGCGCTCACTGGCCCAGGACCAGCGGGAACGGGCGGTCTGTATTATTCTTTCCGGTACCGGCAGCGATGGCACGCTCGGCTTGCAGGAGATCAAGGCCCAGGCGGGCATGGTCATGGTCGAGCGACCGCAGTCGGCCAGGCATGCCGGCATGCCGACCAGCGCGATCGCCACCGGCATGGCGGACTTCGTACTGGCACCTGCCGCCATGCCTGAACAGCTTATCCGTTATATCCACGCACCGTTCCTGAGTGAGGCGTCTGCAGACACGCCGGCGCACGAGATGGCCGAGGGTCCGCTGCAGGAAATCTTCGCGCTGCTGCGCAGGCGAACCGGCCATGACTTTTCCGAGTACAAGAGCAATACCATTCACCGGCGCATTGCCCGCAGAATGAATGTGCACCAGATTGAGGGTCACCAGCAATATGTGCGCTACCTAAAGGAGAGTCCCGAGGAAGCCGACGTCCTGTTCAAGGAACTGTTGATCAACGTCACGAATTTTTTTCGCGATCCGCAGGCCTGGGATGTCCTGGCCACAAGCCTTGCGGCTCTTGTCAGTTCACGCCCCGACGGCTCCACCTTGCGGATCTGGGTTCCCGGTTGCTCGAGCGGAGAAGAAGTCTTCAGTATCGCCATATTGCTGCACGAATGCATGGATGAAAGTGAGCGCCAGCTGGATGTCCAGATTTTTGGCACCGACCTGGATTCCAGGGCTATCGATAAAGCCCGTACCGGGCTTTACGAGGAGGGCATCGCAGACGACCTGACGCCGCAGCGCCTGGCTACCTTTTTTACCAGGGAGAAGGGCGGCTATCGTATCCGCAAGGATATTCGCGACATGACAGTCTTCGCGCCGCAAAACGTCATCAAGGATCCACCATTTACCCAGATGGATCTTATTTCCTGTCGCAACCTGATGATCTACCTGAATGCGAGCATACAAAAGAAGCTTTTGCCCATGTTCCACTATGCGCTCAGGCCCGGCGGCTTGCTGTTTCTCGGTTCATCCGAAAGCACCGGCTCCTTCAGCGACCTGTTCGAGCCGCTGGACAAGCGCTGGAAAATATTTCGCCGCAAAGAGGGCGAGACCGGCCGCCAGTTGCTTCCGGACTTCACTATCCAGTCGCCGGGCATGGCCAGCCGGGCCCGCCCACTCGCTGCTGCCCGGCTGCCCGGCAGGGAGGCCAATATGCAGCATTTGATCGAGCACGCGCTATTGAGCCGTTTTGTGCCGGCCAGCGTTATCATCGATGCCAAGGGCGATATCGTTTATGTGCACGGACGGACCGGCGCCTATCTCGAACCGTCCGAGGGCCAGCCCCGAAACAACATCCTTGAAATGGCCAGGGAGGGCCTGCAGATGGAACTGGCCGAGGCGATGCGTCAATGCCTTGGCAGCGATACTGAAATCCGGCGTAACAGCATCCGTATCGACAGCAACGGGGGTGGTGCACTCGTCGACATCAGTGTGGTAAAGCTCGAACAACCGGAGGCGCTGCGAGATCTCCTGCTGGTGAGCTTCCGACCCACACCGTCGACTGCCGACGTGGCAGGCCCTGAAGAAGCCGTTTCCGGGGCAAAGGTCGATAACGGCGAGCAGGTCGAGCAACTGGAACGGACACTCAGGTTTTTGCGGGAAACCCACTACGCAACACTGGAGGAACTGGAAACCTCGAACGAGGAGCTCGAGTCGACCAACGAGGAGTTGCAGTCGACCAATGAGGAGTTGCAGTCGACCAATGAGGAACTGGAGACCTCCAAGGAGGAGATGCAGTCCCTCAACGAGGAGCTCACCACCGTCAACTCGGAACTGCAGTCGAAACTGGAGGATCTGTCGCAGGCCAACGACGACATGCAGAACCTGCTTAACAGTACGAAAATCGCCACGGTGTTTCTCGATAGTGAACTGAAGATCAAGCGCTTCACCGACCAGGCGCGGGAGCTGATCATGCTGCGCGAGACGGACGTGGGTCGCCCCATCTCCGAGCTGGCCTCCAAGCTGCGACATGAGGACCTGGCGGCAGACTGCCGTTCCGTACTCAGGACGCTGGTATTCAGGGAAGCGGAAGTGATCACCAGCGACGACACCATCTACCTGATGCGAATCATGCCCTACCGCACTGCCAGGAACGCGATCGACGGACTGGTATTGACCTTTGTCGATATCAGCGGCCTGAAGCGGGCCCAGAAAGACCTGCGGCATATGACGGAGGTCTTCCAGGAGGGGGCCGACCCCACCATTATCGTGAATCTCAGGAACGAGATCATTGACCTCAACGAGCAGGCGATGCGGAGTTACGGCTATTCCCCACAGGAAGTGGTTGGCAAGTCCCTGTTCGAGATCATTCCGCAGCGGCAGCGGGAAATGACCGCGGAGCTGATCGATCGCTGCAGGGGCGGTGCAGCGGTCCGAACCGTACCCTGGTCACTTCACTCCCGGGCGTCGGGTGATATCCCGGTACTGCTCACCCTGCATGTGCTGACCGGCGAGCGGGGAGAGGCGGATGCCATTGCCCTGGTTGCCAGAAAGTCCGACGAACAGGGTCCCGGCTGATGCGCAAGCGAAAACCGAACAGCAAGGCCGAATCAGGCAAAAAAAAGCTGCGTCGGCAGGCGGAGTCCATGGTGCGCGCCTCGCCTGCGGACATCAGTTCCATGACGGAAGAGGAAACCCAGCACCTGGTGTATGAGCTGCAGGTTCACCAGGTGGAGCTGGAACTGCAAAATGAGGAACTGCGCGAAGCTCAAATGGAACTGGCGGCTGCCCGTGATCGTTTCGCGGACCTGTACGACTTCGCCCCCATGGGTTACCTGACCCTGGACCGCGCGGGCCGCGTTGTCGAGGCCAATCTTACCGTCGCGACCCTGCTGGGTATACGGCGCAGTGAGCTGTTGGGTGCTGTCTTTTCCGATTTTGTCGCGCCTGATTACCAGGACACTGCCTATCTCCACTGGCAGGAGGTGTTTTCCAGCGCCCGGAGGCAGGTGTGTGAGCTCGAATTACAGCGCGGCGACAACTGCCCGCTCACCGTGAGGCTGGAGAGCATGCAGGCTCACAATGCGGCGGGATCCGCTCCCCTGTGTTGGGTCGGGCTGCTGGATATCGGTGACCTGAAAGGCGCCCGGGAAGCCCTGCATTCGCTGAACGAGGAGTTGGAACAGCGGGTCCAGGACCAGGTCGGTGAAATCCGCGTTCTGGCCAACGCCATCGCCAGTCTGGGCGAAGGCGTGTTGATCACCAGGGACCAGCGGGACTGGCTCGGTTCCCGCATCGAATTTGTCAATGCAGCCCTGTGCCGGATGGTGGGCTATACCGCGCAGGAAATGATCGGCCAGTCACCGGCTATGCTGTTGTGTGACGACATGGATTCGACGGCCATTGCCGAACTGGACAGCGCTTTGGCAACCGATAAATCTTTCCGGGGCGAATTGCTGTACCAGACCAAGGATGGCGAACGCCGCGATATGGGGCTGTATATCACCCCATTGCATGAGGCCGATCGCCGCTATACCCGTTATGTCGCGGTACATCGGGACATTACCGAGAGTAAGCAGGCACAATTTGCCCTGTTCGAACGTAAGGAGCGGCTCAGGTCGATCCTCAATGCGGCGCGGGACGTGATCGTTACCATCGACCGGGCCGGTATCGTGCAGGACTGCAACCTGGCAATCGAGAAGGTTTTCGGCTATTCGAGAGACGACATTCTGGGCAGGAACATCAGTATGCTGATGCCCTCCGGGCACCGGGAAAAGCACGACGGCTATTTGCGTCGCTACCTGCAGACAAAACAGGCCCATATCATCGGGACCAGCCGGGAAATGCAGGCATTGCACCGGGATGGCCATACGTTTCCGGTTTCGCTTGCTGTCGAGGAGATGGCGGATCTCGGCCTGTATACCGGGATAATCAGTGACATCGGGGAATTGCGCCGGCTGCAGCGGGAGGTACTGCGCGCCGCGGGGCAAGTGCAGTGGCAGATAGGCCAGGCCCTGCACGATGGTCCACAGCAGACCCTGGCCGGACTCAGTTTGACCGCCAGGAGTCTGGCGCTGGATCTCAAGCGCTCGGATACTCCTGATGCGGCGGCGGCGGCGGCGGCGGCGGCCAGGCTCGCCGAAGAGCTCTCGCAGGCGAACCGGGATATCCGCTCGCTGGCACAGGGCCTGGTGCCGGTGGGCCTCGGTCGCGGCGGCCTGATGGAGGCCCTGGCGGACCTGGCGCAGCGCACCAGCCAGGACCACGGCCTGGCGGTTGACTTTGTCTGCCCGCGACCAATCCGCATCGATGACGACTTCATGGCCGACCAGCTATACCTTATCGCCCAGGAGGCGATCCTCAATGCTGTCAATCATGCCCGGGCGGACCACGTGTTCGTCCGGCTGGAGCGGCAGGGGCAGGGACAGGCTGTAAGCTTGCGTGTGCAGGATAACGGGGTGGGCTTCGACCGCTCCGGCGTCGGTGGTACTGGCCTGGGCCTGCATATCATGCCCTATCGCGCGGCCACCATAGGCGGTTCGCTCGCTATTTCCGATATGCCCGGAGGCGGCACGCAGGTCAGCTGCGTGTTCGACCTCCCCGGCGGAGCCGCCGGATTTATCGCTACTCCCTGATAAACGGCAGCAGCCGGGGCGACTAGGCTTCTGCCTGATATCTCTTTTAGGGAATCACCTTATATCGCCGCAGGCCTTCCTGGCTGACACTACGCCTCCCTATCCGGTGGAGAACCAGAGGAGTCAGTCATTGTGAAAGTCCAGGAAGTCATGACCAAAAATGTGTTCTGTATTGGTGACGCGCGGTCCTTGAATGACGCAGCGCAACTGATGTGGGAGCACAATTGTGGCAGTGTGCCGGTTGTCAACGAGGACAGGCAGGTAGTCGCCATGATTACCGACCGCGACATAGCGATGGCGGCCTACATACAAGGTCGCAATCTCGCCGATATCCCGTTGGAAACCGCACAATCACAGCAACTTGTCTGTTGCCATGCGCAGGATGATATCCGCGAGGTGCAGCACATGATGCGCACTCACCGGCTGCACAGGATCCCGGTTGTAGACGACAGCTTGCAGCCGGTAGGCATCGTCTCCCTGAACGATATTGCCAGTGTCTGCCAGTCCGGCAGCAGGCAGATCAAGCCCAAGGACGTCAGCGATACCCTGGCTGCAATTTGCAGCTCAATGCAGGAAACAAGGCAGGCTGCCGGCAGCGTCGCTGCAGCCTGATTGACAACACCAAGGAGAGTAACCATGAAAAAAACAACAGAAAAAGAGGTGGTTCCCGCGGGGGAACGCGGCCTGCGCCGCTGGAATGATCTTGCCGACAGCCCCTTCGATATATTGCTGCGCGGGCGCGACGGGCTGCACCGGCAGCTGGATCGCCTGTTCGATGATTTCTGGGAGAACGGGCGCATGTCGCCCAGCCTGCTCGGATCCTGGAACGGTGCGGGTCTCTCCCCGCGCGTCGATGAAACCGAGGACGAGAAGGCCTATCACATCGAGGTAGAGCTGCCGGGAATGGACCACAGTGATGTGGACGTCAGCTATGCCGACGGCCTGCTCACTATCAGCGGGGAGAAAAAACAGGAGAAGGAAGAGAAAGAAAAGGACTACTACCGGAAGGAGCGCTCCTTCGGCTCATTCCGTCGTGTTCTGCCGATCCCTGTCGCGGTGGACGAAGCGAAGATACAGGCCTCATTCAAGAAGGGTGTGCTGAGTATCGACTTGCCCAAGACCAGGGAAGCGCAGAAGAAAGTAAAGAAAATCGCCGTGAAATCGGCTTAGTAAGACGAGTTGCCAGTTGGGGATCGGCGGTGTCGCGCTACCGCGACCTGCCGGATTCCCGGTTGCGCGATGATTGCGCGCCGCTGCCATTCATCGGTAATTCCGAATTCGGGACAGTAAAAACGCGAATTGTCAGAATTATCCCGGTCTATATCCTAGCCTGCGATGACAGTCGCGGCGAACAGTTATGACAACCCCGGGGGCGGCAAAGCGCTGCGCCATCCCCTGGCCAGGCCCGGCCAGTGGCTGGCTCGACTCGGCGTGTTCGGCCTGCTGTGGTGGCTGCTCAGTGCCGGCGACAGTGGCAGCTGGATAGTCGGAGCCCCCGCTGTGTTGCTGGCGACCTGGGCAAGCGTGTCGCTGGCCACTGAGCTCCCGCTGCGCGTCTCCCTGTCGGGACTGGCTCGCTACCTGCTGTTCTTTGTGGTCGAGTCGATCCGCGGCGGAGTCGATGTGGCCCGGCGGGTTCTCCTGCCCGGCAGACCTGTCGACCCCTACTTTTTCCATTATCGCACTGCCATTGACGGCGGTTTGCCGAGAAGCCTGCTGCTGTATACGGTCAGCCTGCTGCCCGGGACGCTCGCCGTGGATAGTGAGGACGACCCGCTGACGGTCCACGCCCTGAGCCGCGATATGGCGGCACTGCAGAGTATAAGAGCCTGCGAGCGGCGCGTGGCTGCGGTGTTCAATCGAAGCCTTGAGAAAGCTGGATCCCAGCCATGACGCTGTACCTGAGCGCTATCGCCGTGGTCCTGCTGGGCACGCTCGTCCTGGGGCTCGTTCGGGTCCGGCGCGGTCCCACAGCGGGTGACCGTATGGCGAGTGTGCTGCTCGCCGGCACCACGGGTGTGGCCGTGATGTTGATCCTCGCGACTATCGAGGGGGATGGTGCCACGCTGGACACCGCGCTGGTGCTGGCGGTACTGGCGCCGGTGCTTGGAGTCGCGTTTGTCGCCGCAAGGCGCCGGCCGGAGCCGGGGGAGGCGGACGATGGCTGATCTCTTCACCGTTGTGGCCACACTCGCCGGTACCGTGTTCTTCCTGGCCGGCTCCATCGGCCTGCTGCGTTTTCCCGACCTGTGCAGCCGCCTGCACGCGCTGACCAAAGCCGACAATCTCGGCCTTGGCCTGATCGCCCTGGGTGTGCTGGCGCAGGCGGGCAGTCTCGCCTTCGCGGCGAAAGTGATCCTGGCATGGTTTGTCACCCTCGCCGCCAGTGCGGTCGTCGGCCACCTGATTGCCCGCGATGCGCTGGGCAACAGCCCGGGGGCCTCAGGAGTCAATGATGATCGAATGGTTCGTTGACGGCCTGGTGGGGCTGATGCTGCTGTGGCTCGCCTGGCAGGCCCTGACATCGGCGGATCTATTGCGCGCGGTAGCCATGTTCGTGGTCTTCGGGCTGCTGGTGGCCATCGCCTGGACCCGGCTGGGGGCGCCCGACGTCGCCATCGCCGAGGCCGCTATAGGAGCGGGCCTGACCGGGGCGCTGCTGTTGATTACTATCCGGCGACTGCAGGACCAGCGCCGGGCCGGGGTGCCGGATGAGCGTCATGCCGAAACGGATTGAACGCTGTCTGCCCGCCCTTGTCAGCCTGGGCGCGGTGGCGCTTGGTGTGCTTATTGCCCTGGCGGTTTTGCAGCCTCCCGACCATGAGGGCGCAACGCTTGGCAAGGTATTGGAAGCCCTGCCTGACAGTGGTGTCAGCAACCCGGTCACGGCGGTTCTGCTCAACTTCAGGGCCTTCGATACGCTGCTCGAGGTCGGGGTGCTGTTGCTCACCCTTATCGCCGTGTGGGCGCTGGACCTGCGCCTGCCCGGGGCCGAGACACTGCCGGCCTCACCGCTGTTCAGCAGCTTGCTGCGCGTGAGCGGCCCCCTTCTGGTCCTGGTCGCAGGCTACCTGCTGTGGGTCGGCGCCAGCGCACCCGGCGGTGCATTCCAGGCAGGCGCGGTACTCGCAGGAGGCTGCCTTCTGTTGCGCCTGGCAGGCTTGTGGCATCCGCCTGCAGTGATATTGCGCTGGGCCGTGTCGGTGGGTCTGCTGGTATTCCTTGCCACGGCACTCGCCATGCCGTTCCTGACCGGCGGGCTGTTGCAGTACCCCCCCGCCGCGGCGGGAATCTGGATTCTGCTGATTGAAACGGCCGCCACCGTATCCATTGCCGCCATCCTGACCTCCCTGTTCATCGCCCGGGAGCCGGGGGAGCCCCGCCGGTGACAGTGACTGATTTCTACGCCCTGGTCGGGGTGGCCCTGTTCGTGATGGGTCTGTGCGCGCTGATCCTGCGCAGCCGCGACCTGCAGCGTATTCTCGGGCTCAATATCATGGGCACCGGGGTTTTCATGGTGCTCGTGACGAGTGCTGCCGGCAACGGAGAGGTGACGGACCCCGTGCCGCACGCCATGGTCCTCACCGGCATCGTGGTTGCAGTGAGCGCCACCGCGTTTGCACTGGCGCTGAGCCTGGCGAGGGAGCGGCGGCGATGACGCTGTGGTGGAGTACCCTCTGTGTCGCCGCGCCGCTGCTTGCTGCCGTGGTGCTTGTTCTCAGGCCGAAGTGGCCGGCTGTCATCGCCCTGGTCGCCGTGAGCCTGGTATTGACCGGCGCACTGGGCCTGGCTTCGGTGCTGCATGCCAGTGGTCCACGGCTCATCGAAATCGGCGGCTGGGGTGCGCCGCTGGGTATCGCCTGGCGGATTGACGGCCTCACGGTCACCCTGTTGTTGATGGCGGGTATCGTGGGGTGGCCGGTAACCATCTACGCCCGGGGGTATTTCGGCGATGCGCCCGCTGGTCGCCATTTCTGGCCCCTGTGGATGTTGCTCCTGACCGCGTTGTGCGCCCTGTTCCTCAGTAACGACCTGTTCAACTGGTATGTCACCCTCGAGCTGCTGAGCCTGTCCGCCGTTGCCCTGGTGACCTTGTCCGGCAAGAAGGCGGCCCTGGATGCGGCGCAACGCTACCTGTTCACCGGGTTGTTCGGCTCGCTCCTCTACCTCATGGGGGTCGCGCTTATCTACAAGGCCTACGGCGTGCTGGACCTCACCTTGCTCCGGGAGCTGACGCAGCCCACCCTCGAGGTCTGGGTGGCGTTGGGGTTGATGGCCGCCGGCCTGCTGGTGAAAAGTGCTCTGTTCCCGTTGCACTTCTGGCTGCCGGCTGCCCACGGTTCGGCGCCGGCCCCCGTCAGTGCGATTTTATCGGCCCTGGTGGTGAAGGGCGCGTTCTATATTCTGCTGAGATTGTGGTTTGACCTGGTGCCGGCAGCGATGCCGGACGCTGTCTCGCTGATTCTGGGCGGCCTGGGCGCAGGCGCCATTATCTGGGGTTCCCTCCAGGCGTTCAGGGCCACGCGGCTCAAAATGCTGGTGGCGTATTCCACCGTGGCGCAGTTGGGCTATCTCGCACTTTTCTTTCCCCTGAGCGAAGCCGGTGTGTGGGGCGATACCGCGCTGACAGGGCTGGTCTATTTCATCTTCGCGCATGCCTGCGCCAAGGGCGCCATGTTTCTCGCAGCCGGTAATCTGCAGCGCGCCGCAGGTCACGATGAGCTGGCTTCCCTCGCCCCTGTCGCGCGGGCGCTGCCTGTATCCATGTTTGCCTTTGCCATCGGTGGGGTCAGCATCATGGGTTTGCCGCCCAGCGGCGGCTTTATCGCCAAGTGGACCCTGTTGAATGCCGCGATCGGCAGCGGCGGCTGGGTCTGGGTGGTGGTAATGGTTGTCGGTGGTCTGTTATCTGCCGCCTACATCTTTCGCGTGCTCGCCCTGTCGTTTGCTGAACCCGGGGTCGAAGCGGTGCTTGAGGGCCCCCGGGTGGCAAAAAGCAGCGAATGGGCGAGCCTGCTGCTCGCCTCGATCGCCCTGCTGCTGGGCCTGAACGCCTTGCCGATGCTCGACCTGCTGAACATCGGCCTGCCGCAGGTCCCGCTATGAGCTGGAGTGCCGCGCTGCCGCTGTTGATCGTCGCCAGTTCGCTGGTGACCGGCCTGGTCATTTTCTTCCTGAAGGAACAGTCCGTGTTGTTGCGCACGGTCCTCAACCTCTGTGGTGCCGGCATCAAGCTGGTGCTGGTCGGTGTTCTGATGTGGGGCGTCTACCAGGGCCAGACCTTTGAAGCCCGACTGCCGCTGTTGCCCAATATCGAACTGGTGTTGCATGCGGATGCCCTGTCGCTGCTGTTTGTCAGCCTGTCGACGGTGCTGTGGTTTGTCACCACCGTGTACGCGATCGGTTACCTGGAGCACTCGCCGCACCGGAGCCGCTTTTTCGGCTTCTTCAGCCTGTGCGTCACCGCCACGGTCGGCATTGCGCTGGCGGGGAACCTCATCACCTTCCTGATTTTCTATGAACTGCTGACCCTGGCAACCTATCCCCTGCTGATGCATCGCGGTACTGCCGATTCGAGGCGGGCGGGCAGGATCTACCTCACCTACACACTGGCCGGCGGCGCCCTGTTACTGGTCGGGGTGGTCTGGCTGAAGTCCCTGGCCGGCCCGCTGGACTTTACCGCTACCGGCATACTGGCGGGGCGCACCGACCTCAACCCCGATACCCTGCGCTGGATATTCCTGCTGCTGATTGTCGGCTTCGGTGTCAAAGCCGCACTGGTGCCGCTGCACGGCTGGCTGCCCATTTCGATGGCCGCGCCGGCCCCAGTCAGTGCACTGCTGCACGCCGTTGCCGTGGTCAAGGCCGGCGCTTTCGGGATCACCCGGCTTGTCTACGACGTCTACGGTGTCGAGTTCGCCGCCAGCCTCGGGGTCCTGATGCCGCTGGCCATCGTGGCGTCGTTCACCATCGTCTACGGGTCGGTGCGCGCGCTTTTCCAGGACAAGCTCAAGACGCGGCTCGCCTATTCAACCATCAGCCAGGTGTCCTATATTATCCTTGGCACCGCGATTGTGGGCCCGGTCGCGACTATCGGCGGGATCGTCCACCTGGTGCACCAGGGACTGATGAAAATCACCCTGTTTTTCTGTGCCGGTAACCTGGCTGAGACCCTCGGCATCCACCGGGTCAGTGAGATGGACGGGGTGGGCCGGCGGCTGCCGAAGACCATGGCGGCCTTTACCGTGGCCGCCCTGGGCATGATCGGTGTTCCGCCGGTGGCCGGGTTTATCAGTAAATGGTATCTCGGTGCGGGTGCCCTGGACGCAAACCTGCCGTGGATTCTCGTCGTCCTGGCCGCCAGCAGCGCGCTCAACGCCGCCTATTTCCTGCCCATTCTGTATCGCGCCTGGTTCAGGCCGGCAGCGATCGCCTGGCAGGAACGGCTCGAGCCCGGCCGCTTTGAAACCCACTGGATGCTGTTGATGCCACCCCTGGTGACCGCAGCCCTGGCGCTGCTGTACGGCCTGTTTGCCAATATGGATGGCAGCCCCCTTGCCTGGGCCCGCCTGATTGCCGAACGGGAGTACCTGCGCTGATGGATACCGTCGATCTGTCGCGACTGCTGCTGCCGGTCGTATTGATCCTGCCCTGGTTGCTCCTGTGTTTGACCGCCGCCAGCCGCATCACCCCCTGGCTGCGGCGCTGCCTGGTGGTTCCACCGGCCGTTTGTCTCCTGCTGGCGCTGTCAGCCCCCGCCGCGCCGCTCGAGTTGCCTGGATTGCTGCTGGGAAGCCAGTTTGGCGTGGACGGCGTCAATCGCGTATTTCTCGCTGTCACCGCGCTCGCATGGTTGGCCGCCTCGGTACTGGCGGTATCCTTTCTCGGCACCGCCGTGCGTCCCAGGCGTTTCCTGGCCTGTTTCGTGCTGGCCATGGGCGGAAATTTCGCGCTCGTGCTCAGCCAGGACGCGGTCAGTTTTTTCACCGGCTTTGCGCTGATGAGCCTGGCCGCCTATGGCCTGGTGAACCACCGCGGTGATACCGCGTCGACCTATGCGGGTCGGGTCTACATAGTGCTCGCTATCACCGGCGAAGTGCTGTTGTTTGCCGCGTTGATCGGCCTGGTCCACGGGGTGGGGCAGTTCCAGTTTCCGCTGCGCTTCGACGCGCCGCCAGCGGATTGGGCTATCGCCTGCGCCGTGCTGGGCTTTGGCGTCAAGGCCGGCATGCTGCCGCTGCATATGAGTATTCCCCTGTCCTACGGCGCCGCGCCGCTGGCGGGAGGTGTGGCCCTTGCCGGCGCCATGCTGAACGCCGGACTGCTGGGGTGGTTGCGATGGCTGCCACTGGGCTCCTTCGAACTCGGCGACTGGGGTCTCTTTTTCGCAGGTGCTGGCCTGCTCGGTGTGGTTTGGGGGGTCGTGCAGGGGGTGCGGCAGGCCTCGCCCACGGCGCTGCTGGGATACTCCAGCATAAGCCAGGTGGGCCTGATGATGCTTTTTATCGGTGCGGGATTCCTGGCGCCCGGCCAGTGGCCGCTCTTTCTGCCCCTGCTCGGCTACTTCGTGCTGCACCACGCGATCGCCAAGACCGCCCTGTTTTGTGCCAGCTCGGGTCATCTGCCCGCCGTCGGCCCGCGCTGGTTGTGGTGGCTGGTCTTCAGCCTGCCTGGACTGGCGCTGATCGGTGTTCCCCTGAGTACCGGGTCCCTGGCCAAGGCGGGCCTGGTCGAGGTCGTGACGTCCCCCGGGGTCGGGCTGGTATCGCTGGCGCCATGGCTGACACTGGCCACCGCGGGTACCGCGGTGCTCATGGCTCGCTGGCTCTACCTCGCCATACGCGCCGGCCAGTCCCGTGAAGTCCTGGCGCCCGCACCCTGGGTAGCGCTTGCACTGGCAGCGCTGGTCGCTCTCGGTCCCCTGCTGGCCATGCTCTTCGGGGTGCCAGTGCCGGCGGTAGGGGAGGCCCTCTCGGCCGCCGGCTGAGATCTGTCCTTCTACCCAGCGCGATCGCGCTGCAGCGGAATCATCCAATACATCGATAAAAGCGTACTGATACAACTCAAAACTCGAATTGTCGGAATATTCAGACGCTATATGCTGGCGCCATTGCACCGTCTGGACGCAATCGCGGCAGACGTCGGGGATAACACCTCAACTCAAAGCACTGAATCGTCTGGAGGGGCGGATATGAGTACACGGCTGGGAATCATCGGCGGCGGACAACTGGGTTTGTATCTCTGCAAGGCGGCCCAGGCACTGGGCGTGCACGTGTCTGTCATTACCGACGCCGCCGATGATGCGGCCTTGCGCTACGCGGACCGGGCCATTGTCGCAGAGTTGGGCAGTGAGGCCGCGATTGCGCAGTTACTTGACGGTTGCGATGTCATTACCTTCGACAAGGAGGCGATACCCAACGAGACCCTGGGCTGGCTGATCGAGGCCCGGGCCCAGGGGCGCGTGGCGATCCACCCCGGTGCGGACACCTTGCTGATGTTGAAAGACAAGGCGCTGCAGAAAACCTGGTTGCAACAACAGAACCTGCCGACCCTGCCGTTTCATATCCTGTCGGGCAGGGCGTCATCGCTTGAATCCCTGGTCGCAACACTCGGCGAGTCGGTCGTGCAGAAGACACGCTGTGGCGGTTATGACGGTCGCGGCGTGCAGATTCTGCGTTCCCTGGTGTCGGAACAGCAATTGTGGGATGTGCCCAGCATAGTCGAACCTTTTCTGCCCGACTGCGCCGAGATTGCGGTCATCACCGTGCGGGACCAGTCGGGGCAACTACAGACCTACCCGCCCGTGAGTATGCAGTTCGATGCCGAACTGAACTCGGTAAAAACCGTGGCGATGCCCGCCGCGATCAGTCCCGGTATTCGAGCCGGGGCAATCGCACTGGCAGAGCGGGTAGTAACGGCGCTGGACGGGGTGGGCGTGTTTGCCGTGGAGATGTTTGTCACACCCGGAGAGGAACTGCTGATCAATGAAATTTCACCCCGTGTGCACAATTCCGGGCATGTGACGCTCGATGCCTGCAACGTCTCGCAGTTCGAGCAGCATGTGCGTGCTGTGACAGGGCTGCCGCTGGTTGCCATAACGCAGGAGTCCCCCGCCGTGATGCTGAACATTCTCTACAGCGAGAGCCTGAGGGCGCAGTGCCCTGCCGCGCCTGTCGTGGACAGGGTGAGCCATCCCGGTGCCGCGCTCTACTGGTACGGCAAGGCGCCCGGCACAATCGGCAGGAAAATGGGGCATATCAACGCCCTGGGCGCCAGCGAATCCGCAGCGCAGGCGCTGGCAGCGCGCGCGCTCGAGAAGCTGCCTGTCGCCGACAGTGAGCAAGCGGCATGAGCCCGCAGGTCGGAATTATCATGGGCAGTGATTCAGACCTGCCGACAATGCGTGCCGCCGCGGCCATGCTCGACGAGCTCGGTGTTGCCTGGGAACTGGATGTCGTCAGCGCCCACAGGACGCCTGACAAGCTGCACGATTACGCCAGTTCGGCAGAGGCCCGGGGCCTGAAGGTGATCATTGCCGGCGCCGGCGGAGCGGCGCACCTGCCCGGCATGGCCGCCGCGATCAGTGTGCTGCCCGTGATCGGCGTACCGATTGGTGTCACCCGGCTGGAGGGCATGGACGCCCTGCTGTCCATCGTGCAAATGCCCGCCGGGGTGCCGGTGGCTACCGTGGCCATAGACAATGCAGCCAACGCCGCGATCCTGGCAGCGCAGATGATCGCCACCGGCGATCTCGAGCTGAGGGAACGGCTGCGGGACTACAAGCTCGGCCTGCGGGACAAGGTCCTGCAGAAGTCCCTGGCCGTGAAGGGCGAATTCCCGACCTGATGGCGGCCTTTTTAAGCAACCTGGGATCGCCGCCACTGCTTTTTTTCTTCCTCGGCGTGATGGCGGTAGTGGTTCGCTCGGATCTGGAGATTCCGGCCCAGGTAGCCAAGGCGCTGTCGCTTTACCTGCTGTTTGCCATCGGCTTCAAGGGCGGGGTGGCCCTGGCGGAGTCCAGTATCGACAGCGGCATGCTGCTCACCCTCCTTGCCGCCATCGCCCTGTCGGCCCTGATACCCCTGTACACTTTTTTCCTCATGCGCAGGCGTATGTCTACTGCCGATGCCGCAGCGATCGCAGCCACCTACGGATCGGTCAGCGCGGTCACCTTCGTCACCGCAGCCGGCTACCTGGATATCCAGGGTGTCAGTTGGAACGGTTACCTGGTAGCGGCAATGGCCCTGATGGAATCGCCGGCGATCATAGTGGGTCTCCTGCTCTACAAGCATTTCGGCGACAGGGGCAGCGCCGCCACCGGATTGTTTTCCTGGAAGCAGTTGCTCAACGAGTCCCTGTTCAACGCCTCGGTATTCCTGATCCTGGGCAGCATGCTGATCGGCTGGGTTACCGGTCCCGCAGGCATGAGCCAGGTGGAACCCCTGGTCAAGGGCCTGTTCCTGGGTTTGCTGTGCCTGTTCCTGCTGGATATGGGGATTGTCGCCACTCGACGCTTCCGGGACTCCCGGCACTCAGCGGAAGGGGCGACATCGGGCCGGGCGCTGCGATTCATGGTTCTGGCGGGCGTGGGTATGCCCCTGCTCAATGCCATGCTCGGTCTGCTCGTGGCCTCGCTGCTGGGTCTGGGGGAGGGGGACGCCCTGTTGTTTGTCGTGCTGGTTGCCAGCGGTTCCTACATAGCGGTGCCCGCCGCCATGCGACTCGCCTTGCCCGAGGCAAATCCCGGGACCTATCTCACGATGTCCCTGGCCATCACCTTTCCCTTTAACCTGCTGGTCGGCATCCCGACTTACCATGCCATGATAAGGTGGTTGCTATGAAACCCTGCAAGCGCATTGAAATCGTCATCGAAGCTCCGCTGGCGCAGCGCCTGGCAGAGCGCTTGCGACAATTGGGCGCGCCGGGATTCACCCTGATACCCGAGGTGCGCGGCGCGGGTGATCGCGGCGAGCGCAGGGCGGATGAACTCTCGGGTGATTCGAGTAATTGTCTGATCCTGATAGCCTGCGACAGTCAGGCTACTGTCGATCGCATCCTCGAGGCGGTGCGCCCGCTGCTCTCCAGCAGCGGCGGTATCTGCCTGGTGTCGGACGCGCTCTGGTTGCGGCATTGACAGGGCGTGG
>JAZBNW010000401.1:0-3362 GCA_036350855.1 Halieaceae bacterium | reverse complement strand
CTGCTGATCACACGGCTGATTATCGATGAGTCCGTGGGGCCCGACTACGCCCGGGAGGAGGAGCCGCTGGCCGATGGCGCCCGCATCATCCGTATCCCCTGTGGCCCGCCGGAGTATTTTGCGAAAGAACAACTGTGGGACTACCTCGACAGCTTTACCGACAACCTCATGCACTGGTTGCAGAACCAGACACATATGCCCGGAGTTATTCACAGCCACTATGCGGATGCGGGCTATGTCGGCGTAAGGCTGTCGAACCTGCTCGGCGTACCCCTGATCCATACCGGCCACTCACTGGGCCGGGACAAGCGCAAACGCCTGCTGGCCAGGGGTATCAGCCGCGAACAGATCGAGCGCAGCTATAACATCGAGCGACGCATCGATGCCGAGGAAAACGTACTCGCCAACGCGGACCTGGTGATCACCAGTACCCACAACGAAATCGAGCAACAGTACGGCCTTTATAACTACTACGACCCAAGTCGCATGGTCGTTATTCCACCCGGTACGGACCTCGAACAATTTCACCCGGGCCGGCCCGGTGAACGCTATCCCTTCAGCGCCCAGGTCGAGCGTTTCCTGACAGACCCCGACAAGCCACTGATACTCGCCCTGTCCCGGGCAGATGAACGCAAGAATATCGCCGCACTGATCGAGGCTTTCGGTGAATCACCACAGCTGCAGGCCGCCGCCAACCTGCTGATCATCGCCGGCAATCGCTCCGACATACGGGATCTCGATACCGGGCCCCAGGCCGTGCTGACAGCCCTGCTGCTGATCGTCGACGCCTACGATCTCTACGGGCGGGTTGCAATGCCCAAGCACCACACCCCGGAAGAGGTACCGCAGATATATCGGATGGTCGCCGCGGGTCACGGGGTATTCATCAACCCCGCGCTCACCGAGCCCTTCGGCCTGACCCTGCTTGAGGCGGCAGCCTGCGGCCTGCCTCTGGTCGCCACCGAAAACGGTGGCCCCGTGGATATCATAAGCAACTGCAGGTGCGGCGAATTGATCGACCCCCTGGACCGGGGACAGATGGCGAGCGCCCTGCTCAAGTACCTGGGTGACAGGGACGAATGGCAGCGGGCGTCAGACAACGGCATTACCCAGGTACGCGCCCTCTACTCCTGGCAAACCCACGCGGACGCCTATCTCGGGAATATTCGCAAGCTGTCGGGGAAATACACGCCGCTGGCCAGCGCGCCGCCGCTATCACGCAAAATGCGCTACCGCGATCGAGCCATCGTGACCGATCTCGACCAGAGCCTGATCGGCGACAGCGAGGCACTGCATCAGTTCCTGCAGGTCATCCGCGCAAACCGCAAGGATGTGTCCTTTACGATTGCCACCGGCAGGCGGGTCGACTCGGCCCTGGCGCTGATGAAAAAACACGGTATACCCAGCCCGGACATTCTGATCACCAGCCTGGGCACCCGTATCCAGTACGGGCAGGAGCTGACCGAGGACGACCTGTGGGCCGACCACATCGATCACGACTGGTCGGTGCGCCGGATAAAGCAGGCCCTGTCGAGCATCCCGGGCCTGTTACCGCAGGAGCAAAAGCACCAGACCGCCTTCAAGATCTCGTACTATTACAACCCGCAGGACGCGCCCTCTCCCGAGGAACTCATCGCCACCCTCAGACAGCAGGAAATTTCCGCGCATGTCATCGTGTCTTTCGGCCAGTTTCTCGACGTGATACCCGCTCGCGCGTCCAAGGGCCAGGCCCTGCGCTATGTGGCACAGCGCATGGAAATTCCCCTGGAGCAGATGCTGGTCGCCGGCGGCTCCGGCGCCGACGAGGACATGATGCGCGGCAATACCCTGGCTGTGGTGGTCGCCAACCGGCACCACGAGGAGCTGTCCCTGCTGCCGAGTCGCGACAGGATTTATTTCGCCAGGCAGTCCTATGCAGCGGGTATCCTGGAGGCGATGGAATACTATGACTTTTTCGGCAGGTGTGACGTTCCCGATGCCTGAACGCCTGCTGCTGTGCACCGACCTCGACCGCACCCTCATTCCCAACGGGCCGCAGCCGGAATCGCCGGGGGCCCGGGACGCGTTCACCAGGCTGGTCGGGGACACCCGGGTGGTGCTGGTCTACGTGACCGGGCGGCACCGGCAACTGGTCGAGGAGGCGCTGGAACAATACGAGTTGCCGCAACCCGACTTCGTCATCGGCGATGTCGGCACTACCATTTACCGGATGGAGTCCGCTGGCCGCTGGCAGCCCGACCCCTCCTGGGACAAGCAAATAGGCAGTGACTGGCAAGGCATGACCAACCCCGATCTGCAGGGACTGCTGGGCGACCTCAGCGCCCTGCGTCTGCAGGAAGCGCACAAACAGAACAGCCACAAGCTGAGCTATTACCACGCCCTGGACTGCGACCTCGAGGCGACATCCTCCGCCATCGAGACGCGTCTGCAATCGCGTGGTGTCAAGGCCAGGCTGGTTTGGAGCGTGGACGAGCCGGAGGGTGTGGGCCTGCTCGACATTCTGCCGCGCGCGGCGAGCAAATACCACGCGATAGCCTGGCTGCAGCGCCAACTGGCCTTTACCGATGACGACACGGTCTTCAGCGGCGACAGTGGTAACGATATCGAAGTACTGGCCAGCCCGGTACCGGCGGTGCTGGTCGCCAATTGCGAGGCGCAGGTCAGGGAGCAGGCCCTGCGCGAGGCCGCGGCGCAGGGCTACAGTGACCGGCTCTACCTTGCCCGCGGAGGATTCAGGGGGATGAACGGCAACTACAGTGCCGGGATCCTGGAGGGTATCGCCCACTACCACCCCTCACTGCTGCAGCAGGCCGACCCGGAGGTGCTGGAATGAACGAGGAAAGAAGCGTTTATATTTTTGGCGAGGTGCTGTTTGACCATTTTCCGGATGGCAACCGGGTCCTCGGCGGGGCGCCCTTCAATGTCGCATGGCACCTGCAGGCCTTCGGCCAGTCGCCGCGCCTGGTGAGCCGGGTAGGTCGCGACCGGGAAGGGTCGCAGGTTCGCGAAGCCATGCAAGCCTGGGGGCTGTCAACCGACGACCTGCAAACCGACCCGCGACGACCCACCGGCCGCGTTGCCGTCTCCTTTGCCGATGGCGAACCCGCCTATGATATCGTTGCCGATTGCGCATACGACAACATCGAACCGATCACTGCCGCTCCCTGCCAGCTGCTCTACCACGGCAGCCTGGCGGCTCGCGGCGCGGGCTCCGCCGGGGCTCTGCGACAGTTGCGCGCAAGCGGTCCGCAAACCGTATTCGTCGACGTCAACCTGCGGCCGCCCTGGTGGACCCCGCAGGCAGTGCAGGAGTTACTGCAGGGGGCACACTGGGTCAAGCTCAACAGCGATGAGCTGGCACT
>JAZBNW010000400.1:0-14738 GCA_036350855.1 Halieaceae bacterium | reverse complement strand
GAGATTATTTGTGACGCGGATGTCCACCGGATCATCGTCAGCCACGGCAAGGTGAAAGGTGTTGCCCTCAGGGACGGCACCGAGTATCGCGCCGGTGTCGTTGTCTCCAACCTGGACCCCAAGCGGACCTTCCTGGACGTGATGGACGAGAGCGACCTGCCGCCGGACGTGGTTCGCAAGGCGAGGAACTTCAAGATTCGCGGCTCCTCCGGCAAGCTCAACATCGCCCTGGACGGGCTGCCGACCTTCAATGGCCTGGACAGGAACAGCCCGCTGATGCTCGGCGACATGCACTTTACCGACTCCCTGGAGCGACTGGAGCGAGCCTACGACGACTGGAAAGACGGTACCTGGTCGAAGGATCCCTATGTCGACATGCTGATTCCCAGCCAGACCGATCCGACCATGGCGCCGCCAGGCAAGCACATGATGACCGTATTCGTGCAGTACGCGCCCCCCAGAATCAACGGCGGCGAATGGACCGACGCGGACAAGGCGGGGTTCGAGAAATCGGTGATCGACCAGATCGCGGCCTACAGTCCCGATTTCAGGGATCTCATTCTCCATTGCGAAACTCGCACCCCGCGGGAGATCGAAGCCGAGGTGGGCCTGACCGAGGGCAACATCTTCCAGGGCGAGCTGACCTTCGACCAGTTGCTGTTCAACCGGCCCTTTCCCGGTTACGCCCAGTACCGCGGCCCGGTGCGCGGCATGTACATGTGCGGCTCGGGCACGCACCCCGGTGGTGGCGTGATGGCCGCCCCGGGCGCCAACGCGGCGCGGGAAATCCTCATGGACCTGCGCCGCCCCGACGTGGTGCCAGGAGGCTACGCCGATGACTGACAGCTATGACGTGATCCTGGTGGGGGCCGGCCATAACGGTCTGGTGTGCGCCGCCTACCTGGCCAGGTCCGGCAGGAAGGTGCTGGTACTGGAGGCCAGTGACAGTCCCGGTGGCGCCGCGGCCAGTCGTGAATTCGCCCCCGGCTATTCGGTCTCATCCTGTGCCCAGTGGTTGTACCAGTTGCACCCGCAGGTGGCGCGTGATCTCAAGCTGGAGCAGCACGGCCTGGCACTGGCGGCCCGGGATATTCCCTCGGTGCTGCTCGACCTCGGGGGACGGCACCTGAGTGTGCTGGGCTCACTGGCCGAGGGAGCCGGGCTGGGCGACGAGGACCGCGACGCCTATAAACAGTTTCATGGGAAAACCCTGAAATACGCCAGATTGCTCTCGAGGGTGTTCGAGGCCCGCCCGCCTAAACTGGTGGAGGCGGACCTGGCGGACCGTTTCGCCCTGGTGAAGCTGGGCCTGGGGCTCAAGCTGCTGGGGCGGGAGGATATGAGCGAGCTGATGCGTATCGTCCTGGGCAATATGTATGACCTGATGGAGGAGCATTTCACCAGCGAGCAACTGAAAGCCCTGTTGAGTTTCGACAGCGTACTCGGTTCACGCATGGGGCCGCGCACACCCAACACGGTGTTTGCTTACCTGTACCGGCGCGTCGGTGACGTTTTCGGTTACGACGGGGTGGCCCAGGTAAAGGGTGGTATGGGCGCCCTTGGGGCAGCCATGGCCGCCAGCGCCCAGGCTGCCGGGGCGCAGCTGCGCCTGGGCTCGCGGGTAAGCAGTATCGACATGTTCAACGGCAGGGCGGTGGGCGTGACACTGGCCTCGGGGGAGCAATTGCAGGCCCCGGTGATCGTGTCCAATGCCGACCCGGTCACCACGTTTGAAAAGCTGGTGGGCTTTCGCAATATGGAAACGGGGATGGCCCGGCGGGTCAGCCAGGTGCGCAGCGCCGGCGGGGCCGCCAAGCTGCACCTGGCCCTGAAGGGTTTGCCGCGCTTTACCGGGCTGGACGAAGCGCAACTGGGCCAGCGGCTCGTCATCGCGCCGGATATGAATTACATCGAGCGGGCCTTCAACGCGGTCAAATACGGCGAGTACTCCGCCGCTCCCGCCCTGGATATCAGCATTCCCACGGTGAATGATCCTGCGGGGGCGCCGCCGGGGTGTCATGTGCTGTCGGCCATTGTCCAGTTCGCGCCACTCGAGCCGGCAGGCGGCTGGGACGGCGCCAGTGCGACCCCCGGTGAAAGCCACCGGGAGCATTTCACCCGGCTTGTGCTGGCGAAAATCGCGGAGTACGCGCCGGGCATTGGCGAGCAGGTGGTGGCCAGCGAGTTGCTGACTCCCGCCGACCTGGAGCGGGATTTCGGTATGAAGGGCGGGCACTGGCACCACGGCGAGTTGAGCCTGGACCAGGTGTTGATGGCCCGTCCCTTCCCCGGGGCTACCCAGTACGGCAGCGGCCTGGACGGCCTGTACCTGTGCAGCGCGGGAACGCATCCCGGCGGCGGGGTGATGGGCCTGGCGGGCAGGAATGCGGCGGGGGAAATTATCAGGCGGGGGGCAGGGGCATGAAATCCGCAAGTGACCAGACCATGATGTTGCGCACCCCTTTTCATTCGCGGGTGGCCGCCGCCTGCGAATTGAACGCCTGGGGCAGCTGGAAGGGCTATACCACCCCGACGGCCTATACGGATGTCGAACTGGAGTACTTCGCCATCCGCAGCACCACGGGCGTGTTCGATCTCACGCCGATGAACAAGTACCGCATCACCGGGCCCGACGCCGAGGCCTACCTGAACCGCATGGTCACCCGGGACGTCAGCAAGATCCGGGTGGGCCGGGTCGGTTACACGGTCTGGTGCAATGACGCGGGGCAGGTGATGGATGACGGCACCATCTTTCACCTGGGAGACAACGACTACCGCCTGTGCGCCTTTGCCCGGGCGATCGACTGGCTGCACTGGTGCGCCCTCGGTTTTGACGTCACGGTGGTGGACGAGAGCGATGAGGTGGCAGCGCTGGCGGTGCAGGGCCCGACCTCCTGCGCCGTGTTGCTCGCCATGGGCCTGGCCGGGCTGGAGCAGCTGAAACCCTTTGGCCTCACTTCGTTTCCCTTCGAGGGCGACACCCTGACGGTCAGCCGCACTGGCTTTACCGGCGACCTGGGCTACGAATTGTGGATTGCGCCGGACAAGGCGGAGCTGCTCTGGGATCGCCTGTTCGAGGCCGGCAGGCCCTACATCATCAAGCCATTCGGTTCCGATGCGCTGGAGATGGCGCGGATCGAGGCGGGCTTCCTGCAGGCGGGGGTGGATTTTGTGCCGGCGGAATCGGCTGTCCGCAACGGTCGCTCGCGCTCACCCTTCGAGCTGGGCCTCGGTTGGCTGGTGGACATGGACAAGCCGGTGTTCAACGGGCGCCGGGCCTTGCAACGGGAGCAGGCGGAGGGTTCCCGCTACCGTTTCGCCATGCTCGACGTGGAGGGCAACAAGCCCGCACAGCACTCGTTCATTCTCAAGGGCGGGAAAAAGGTGGGCACGGTGACCTCGGCAGCCTGGTGTCCCACGGCCAAAACGAATGTCGCCTTCGCCCAGATCGAAATGCCCCACGGGGCGGTGGGGGATGAACTGGTCGCGGAAATCTACTACCAGCGTGAACTCCAGTGGACCCGGGTGCTCGCGCCCTGCACGGTGATCGGTGCGCCGGTATTCAATCCCCCCCGGCGGCGCGCAGTGCCCCCCGGCAGCTTCTAGGGCAGCACGTGCCCGGGCACCGACTCGACCCCTTGCTGCATCCGCGCTCGATCGCGGTGGTGGGCGCCAGTGCCCGGGGCGGTTCCCCGGGCAACGAGGTGCTGCTCAACCTGCGTAAAGGGGCATACCCGGGATCCGTGTTCGCGATCAACCCCACCCGGGAGTCGGTCGAGGGCTTGCCCTGCTATGCCTCCCTCTCGGATTTGCCCGAGCTGCCGCAGCACGTGGTATTCGCGGTCAATGATGCTCGGCTCGAAGCCTGTTTTGATGAAGCGCTCGCACTGGGAGTCGAGGCGGCAACCGTCTTTTCCGGCATGGCCATCCCCGGGGACGCGGGGGAGGGCCTGGCCCGGCGCATCGGCGACAAGGCCAGGGCGGCAGGTTTGCTGCTGCACGGCGGCAACAGCATGGGCTTTTTCAATTTCAGTGGCGGTGTGTGGGTGTCGGGTTTTGACACCCGCAGCCATGCACGGCCCGGCAATGTGGTGCTGCTCAGCCAGTCAGGTGCCGGGATGTCGGGCATCCTGGACAGCGAGGAGCGCCTGGATTTCCTGTTTGCCGCCTCCACCGGCCAGGAGCTGTGCCTGGGAGTGGAGGACTACCTGGACTATGTGCTGGACCTGCCGCAAACCGCGGTAGTCGGCCTGTTTCTGGAAACCAGCCGCCAGCCGCAGCGCCTGCTGGCCGCACTGGCGAAAGCCCGGCGCCGGAAAATACCCATCGTGGCGCTGAAAGTGGGCAGGACCGAGCTGGCTGCCCGGCTGGCCGTATCCCACAGTGGCGCCCTGGCCGGCAGTGACGCGGTATACGACGCGGTTTTTCGGCGCTACGGGGTGCAGCGGGTTGACGACATGGCCCAACTGGCGGCCAGCCTGATCCTGTTCGCCCAGCCCCACCCGGTAGCCCCGGGAGGCCTCGCCACTATGCATGATTCCGGGGGTGAGCGGCAGCTGGCCATCGACCTGGCGGATAGCCTGGGCCTCGACTATCCCGGCCTTGCCCCCGCTACCGTGGCGAGCCTGGAAGCCACTCTGGACGAGGGTTTGCCCGCGGTGAATCCGCTGGACGCCTGGGGCAGTGGTGGCGCGGGGGCGGGAGCGGCCATGGAAGCCTGTTTTACCACGCTTGTCGGCGATCCGGGAATCGCCCTGGGTGCGGTGGTCCACGACCGGGGCCCGAACGGCGCCATCTACAGCAGTTACCTGCAGTACCTGCGTGGCGCGCACCAGGCCACGGGGAAGCCGGTCTGCCTGGTGGCCAACTGGGCGGGGTCCGGTGCTGATCCCGGGGCAATCGCGGCGACCCGGGAGGGGTTTCCGGTGCTCGACGGCCTCAGGGAGTTCCAGGTGGCGGTACGCAGTGTGCTTGCCTTCCGTGACTACCACGCCAGGGCAGAAGAACCGCCTCCGCCGGCAATAGCGCCGGAGACAGTGACCCGCTGGCGCGAGTCCCTGGGCGGCGGCCTTGTGCTGGACGAGGCGAGCGCCGGGCAGTTGCTGCGGGATTTTGGCATTGCAGTGGCCGAGGGCACCGTGTTCGACGGTCCCGCAGTGCCCCCTGAGGTGTTGCACGGCCTGCGCTTTCCCGTTGTTCTGAAGACCGCGGCGCCCGGCATCGCCCACAAGTCCGATGTCGGTGGCGTGGTGCTCAACCTGGCGAATGTGCGGGAATTGAACGCGGCCTGTGCTGCGATGACGGCGCGACTGGGCCCCAGGCTGCTGGTTTCACCCATGGTGACGGGAGACGGTGTCGAGATGCTTCTCGGGATTGCCCGGGACAGCCAGTTCGGGCCCACAGTGGTGATCGGGCTGGGGGGGATACACGCGGAAATACTGCGCGACAGCGCCATCCTGCTGCCACCGTTTGGACCACAGGAGGCGATGCGGGCGCTGCGCCGGCTGAAAATGTTCAGCCTGCTCGGCGCGACGCGTGGCCGGGAACCGTTGGCAGTGCAGGCGTTCTGCCAGATGGCATCGCAGCTGTCGGTACTGGCGGTGGCGCTGCAAGCGTATATCGCGGAGGTCGACATCAACCCGGTCAGGCTGATGGTCGACGCCTGCGTGGGTCTCGATGCGCTTGTCATTCCTGCCGGTGGCCAGGCTCATGCAGGACATTAGCAGCCGCGAGCAGTTCGAAATCCACCCATCGGGCCCTCAATTGAAACTGGAGTGAGGTAGCCATGCCGGCAGGTGACAAGGCAGAACTGGAAGCGTTTCAGCAGCGCCACCCGGGCATCGCCATGCTCGAGGTGCTGATGCCGGATATGAACGGTATTTTCCGCTGCAAGCGCATCCATCGCAGCGAGTTCGGCGCGCTGTTCGACGGCGCCCTCAAAAGTCCCGCCACCCAGCCGCTGGTGACGACCATGGGAGAGTACGATCACGAGGTTGATCCGCGGCTCGTGGCGGGAGAACCGGACAACGAGATACGGCCGGTCGGCGGCAGCCTGGCACCGGTGCCCTGGCTGGCGTCCCCCACCGGACAGGTCATCGCCAGTCACTATGCGATGAGCGGTGAGCCCGCCTGGATGGATCCCCGCCACGTGCTGGCCAGGGTACTGGAACGTTTCGAGGCGATGGGGCTGAGACCGGTGATCGCCACCGAGCTGGAATTCTACCTTGTTGCCCCGGGTGATGGGATCGCCCCCCGACCGCTGCTGGGGCGGATACCGGGTACCCGCCTCGAACAGCAGGGCATCCAGTATTCCATGGCGGAGGATATGTGGCAGCACGACGCCTTTCTCGATGCGGTGCGGATAGCCTGTGAACAGCAGGCGGTGCCGATGACCACCATGTTGTCGGAATTTGCACCCGGGCAGTGGGAAATCAATACCCACCACGTCGACGACCCGCTGCTTGCCTGCGATCACGCCCTGTTGCTGAAACGCATCGTCAAGGGGGTGGCGCTGCAGCACGGCCTCTCAGCCACCTTTATGGCGAAACCCTTTGCCGGCAGCGCTGGCAACGGTCTGCACATTCACGCCAGCCTGTATGACGGGGAGGGCAAAAACGTGTTTGCGGACCCCGATTGCGATCTGCCGCCAGCCGTGTCGCCACTGTTTCGGCATGCCGTCGGTGGCCTGGCCCGAACCATGAGTGATGCCATGGCCATCTTCGCCCCCAATGCCAACTCCTATCGCCGTTTCGTCCCCGGCAATTATGTGCCGCTGGCACCCAGCTGGGGCTATAACCATCGCGATGTCAGCCTGCGCATTCCGGTGTCCGGTCACCAGAACCGACGTGTGGAACACCGGGTGGCCGGTGCGGACGCCAACCCCTACCTGGTGGCGGCCGCAGTACTTGCGGGGATACATTACGGGATTACCAGTGGCTGCGAGCCGGAGCCGATGGTGGCCGAGGGGACGAAGCTGGCCGCCCGGGACGTCAGCCTGCCCGCGCGCTGGGAACAGGCGCTGGCAGCTTTCGATCGCTCCACGGTGATGCCCGACTACCTGGGGGAGGCCTATTGCAGCGCGTTCGGCAGTATGCGCCGATCGGAGTGCGAGGCCTATCACGCACGGATCTCCAACCTGGATTACGAGTGGTATTTGCGGGCCGTGTAGGGCGCGAGTCAACTCTCTGTCAGCAGCAGTATCGAAATCTGAATGCCTGTTTAGAAAATTGTATGTCTGTATAAAATATTGCTATACTCCCTGTCTCCACCCTGACCAATCCAGTAATCTGTGGTGATGGCATGAAATTTATAGCGACCGACGTGGACGATTCCGTGGCTAAACTGGCGGAAAAGCTGCGTGTGGCGGCGCTGCGTCCAGACCATGCCATCGACTCCTATTTCTATCGCTCACATCTCGTGTATCAGCGGGAGTTGCAGGACCTGGTATTCCGCAGCTGGATCTACGCCGGCCATGTGTCGGAACTGCAAAACCCGGGCGACTACCTGTTGCTGGAGATCGGCGAGGATTCGCTGATCATCGTGCGCGATGACAGCGGCGAGATCCGCGCCCTGATGAACATCTGCCGCCACCGCGGTGCCCGCGTCTGCGAACATGCCAGCGGCAACAGGAAAACCTTTGTCTGTCCCTACCACGGCTGGGTGTACAACACCGACGGCAGCCTCAAGGCCGCGCGTGAGATGAACATGCGCCCTGATTTCGACATCGCCAGCCACGGCCTGAAGCAGGCGCGGGTGGTGGTCTACATGGGCCTGGTATTCATCAACTGTGACACGGACGCCGCCGATTTCCTCGCTCCCCTGCAGCACCTGAACGAGCCCCTTGGCGCCTATGACCTGGCCAACGCAAAAGTGGCACACAAGCAGACCTACCGGGTGGATGCCAACTGGAAACTGGTGCTGGAGAACTACCTGGAGTGCTATCACTGCGCGACGTCCCATCGCAGCTACGCGCGTATGCACACCCTGAAGGACCTGGACCACAAAGTGGCGGACGTGGTGCAGGCCATGCTCGATCGCACCGAGTCCGTGACGGGAGTGAAGGGAATGGGCACGGAACACCACGGTATTTACCTCGAGGCTGAGGGCTTTGGCTGCTGCGTGTATACCAGCCGCTACGGCCTGTTCGACGGTTACCTGACCGGCAGCGAGGACGGCCAGCCGGTGGCCCCCCTGATGGGGCATATCCGGGGGTATGACGGCGGCGCCGGTGATTTCCAGATGGGGCCCCTGTCTTTCATGCTCAATTATCCCGACCACTGCGTGCTTTATCGCTTCATTCCCCGCACGCTCACGGCGACCGACATGGAGGTCGTGTGGTTCGTCAACGGCGATGCGCGCGAGGGCGTGGATTACGAACGCGACAAGGTCACCTGGTTGTGGCACAACACCACGCTGGAGGACGAATACATTATTACCCGCAACAGCGCGGGCGTTAATTCCCTCTTCTTCGAACCGGGCCCCTATCACCCGGAGTTCGAACATACCCTGAAGCAATTCATTCACTGGTACCTGGCGACCCTGTCAGCAAGCCTGTAGGAGCATTTTGTGTCGTCCTTTCGACGCCAGTTCAACCGCCATTCGCTGCACCCCTGGACGGACCTGCCCGGCCTGGGGGAGGACGAGTCCACCCCTGTCATCATGAGCGGGGAGGGCGTCTACATCACCGATGAACAGGGGCGGCGCATGATCGACGGTCCAGCCGGCATGTGGTGCATGCAGACGGGCTACGGACGGCGCGAGATCGCGGACGCCGTGTCCGGGCAGATAATGAAGCTGGGCTATGCGACGGCGTTTTCCACCATCAACCCCCGGGAGGTCGAACTGGCCCAGCGCATTGCCGCTGAAACCCCGGGAGACCTCAATCGTATTTTCTTCACCACCGGTGGCTCCACCGCGGTGGATTCCGCCCTGCGCCTTTGTCAGCTGGCCAATAACATCAAGGGCCAGCGGCAGCGCAAACACATACTGTCGCGCTACCATGCCTACCATGGCAGCACCTTTTTATCCGCTTCGGTCACTGGCAAGGAGCGCGACAAGACCGCGATGGATACCCTGCAGGACACGGTACATTTTCTCAGCGTACCCTGCCATTTCTATCACCACCAGGCACTCAGCGAGGCGGCGTTCTGTGATTTCCTGGTGAATGAACTGGAAAGCAAGATACTGGAACTGGGGCCGGAAAATGTCATGTGCTTTATCGCCGAGCCGGTGATGGGCTCCGGCGGGGTGATCGTGCCGCCCGCCGACTACAACCGGCGCTGCTGGGAAGTGGTCAAGAAATACGGCATTGTCTACATCGCCGACGAGGTGGTCACCGCGTTCGGCCGGCTGGGACACTGGTTTGCCTCCGAGAAGGTGTTCGGGGTTGTACCCGATATCATCACCTTCGCCAAGGGCCTGACCTCGGGCTATGTGCCACTGGGAGGCTTCGCGGTGTCTGACCGGTTTATCGACGAGATTTCCGGGGAGGAATCCGGAGGCAATATCTTCAGCAACGGTTATACCTGGTCGGCCAACCCCGTGTCCTGCGCCGCCGCCCTGGCCAGCTGGGATATCATCGAGCGGGAGGGTTTGCTGGCGCACGTGAGGGAAATCGGCCCGTATTTCCAGCAGCAGTTGCGCACTCTAAGCGACATTCCGCTGGTGGCCAATGTGCGGGGCACCGGTCTGATGGCCGCTGTGGAGATGCGCCTGGAAACCGGTGCCAGCGGTGAGAAATTACTGGCGCAGGATTATGCCATCGGGGAACTGGTGGACAGTTACTGTCACGACTTCGGCCTGCTGGTTCGTCCGCTGATCAATGTCTGCATCATGTCGCCGCCCCTTATCATTACCCGGGAACAGATCGACGACCTGGTGCGGGCGCTGCGCAAGGCCCTGCTGCTCGCCCAGCAGGAACTGCTTGCGGGCGAACACGCGGATATTCTCCCCCTGGAATGAGCCCTGCCTCGTCGTGCCACGGTACGAACCGGCGGAGCCGCGTCGCGACTCATCCCTGTTTCAATCCAGGCTCAGCGAGTACTTGTAGAAGTCCCGCTCGCGCTCGTAACCGAGGGATTCGTACAGTGCCTGGGCGGTGTAATTGTCTACAGCCGTTTCCAGGTCGATACGGCTTGCCCTGGTCTTGCGGGCCATCTTCCCGGCGGCCTGCATCAGTGCCCGGCCCACGCCGCGCTGGCGCACGGAGGCATCGACATACAGGTCGTAAAGCACCCAGGTGGGGCGCGCACTCACCGAGCACCAGCCCGGGTACAACTGGGTGAATCCCAGGGCCTGGCCGCTACTGTCCAGGGCCATGAAGACCACCGAGCGCTCCTTCTTCAGGTTGTCGCCGATAAATTTCCTGGCCAGCGCCGCATCCGGTTTCTGCCGGTAAAACTGGCGGTAGAGGTCGAACAGGGCAACCAGTGGCTCCAGTTGCTCCCGGTCCGCCCTGACGATCCGCAGGGACCTGTCCGCGGTCGCCAGGCGCTGCGCCGTGTCCGCCTGGTTGTCCGGCAACTCGAACGCCCAGGGAAATACACTGGCGAGGAAAGCCAGGTACATGAAGCGGGCATCTTCCCGGTCGTAGCCCTCACCGGCGTACAGTATTTCCTCCCAGATCTCGTCGATCAGGCCCTGCACCGCATTGGCCATGGCCCGGGGATTCATCTGCCCCTGTTTGTTACCCTGGTGGATGATCTCGTCGCACAGTTGCAGGGTGATGGCGAAGATCTTCTGGTCCTGTTCGCCACAGATGCGCTGGTAGTCTGCCCGGGATCTCGCCTCGGAGGTGAAGGCAAACCAAACGGCAGTCTTGCGCGGCTCGGTGATATTCGGGTCCAGGGACGCCTCGAACATGGCCAGCAGCTTGTTCGCCGGACTCGGGCCGGCGAACTCCAGGGCGTTGAGTATGCGCTGTTCGAACTCCCGGGCCAGTTCGGTGAGGGTCGCCAGCAGCAGCGCTTCCTTGCTGTCGAAGTGGAAGTTCACCGAGCCGGCGCTGAGCCCGGCAATCGCGGCGATCTTCGCCAGGGTGAGTTTGGGCAGCCCGTGCTCCGAGATGGCGCTTATTGTCGCGTCGATCAGCAGGCGCCTGCGCTCGGCCTGGATCGAGCTGCTGATACCGGGTTTCTTCGTGCCCATGCGAACCTACCTGTCTGGCCGTTGTCTGTGCAGCAGTGGCTTGGAAAAGCGCTGCCAAGCTGGCATTATATACCCATACAAAAAATTGAACAGAAGTACAAAAACCCCGGGGCGCGCGCCCTGTCCCGGCCGGCAGTCAACTCGAGGCGATAGGCTAGAAAAGGCGGCAACTGGCCGCGCTCCAGGTAGGGACAGTGATACATGAACGACGCGAAACGATTACCGAGTTACACCCTTGTGGTTTCCTGCCCGGACCGGGTGGGCATTGTCGCGGCGGTCTCCCGTTTTGTCGCCGACCGGGGCGGCTCACTCACCGAATCCAATCACCATACCGATGTGGTTCAGGGCTGGTTCTTCATGCGCAACGTGATCAGCGCAAAGTCGCTCAGCGTGAGCCTGGAGCAGTTCCGGCAGCAATTCGAACCGCTGGCCGAAGAGCTGGGGATGCTCTGGACGCTGCGTGACAACAGCCAGCTGCAGCGGGTAGTGATACTGGCCAGCCACGCCTCCCACTGCCTGGCCGACATACTGCATCGCTGGAAGAGCGGTGACCTTGCCTGCCAGATCCCCTGTGTCATATCCAACCACGAGAACCTGCGCAGCATGGTGGAATGGCACGGCATCCCCTTCCACCATGTGCCGGTGCCGAAGGAGGACAAGAGCGAGGCCTTCAGGCAGATGTCGGAGATCATCGAGCGCCACCGCGCGGAAACCATCGTGCTGGCGCGCTATATGCAGATCATCCCGCCGCAGCTGTGCCGGGAATATGCGGGCAGGCTGATCAACATCCACCACAGTTTCCTGCCCTCCTTCATCGGCGCCAACCCCTACCTGCGGGCCTATGAGCGCGGCGTAAAGCTGATCGGGGCCACCTGCCACTACGTCACCGAGGATCTCGACGAGGGCCCCATCATCGAGCAGGACGTGATACGGGTTAACCACAGCTGCGACAAGGACGACATGGTCAGGCTGGGGCGCGACGTAGAGCAATCCGTACTGTCCCGGGGCCTGCGTTACCACCTGGAGGACCGGGTGATCGTGCGCGGCAATCGAACGGTGGTATTTACCTCATGAGCTACGAACTACCCGGCCACAAGTCCCGCGCGCTGCTCGAGCGCGGCCTGCCACACCTGCGCAACGGCCTGCGCTATCCCGCCGCCGCCCAGCGCGCTGCCGCAAGGGGCTACGATGCCCCCGCCCAGATGATCGTGGGCAGGGCCGAGGGGGATTACGTGTGGGACCTGGACGACAACCGCTATATCGATTTCCAGGGTGGTTGGGCGACCAACCCGCTGGGTAATTGCCACCCCGAGATCATCGAGGCGGTGCACCAGGCGCACAAGCGCTATGGCTTCCAGTGGGAGCACCCCCTGCGCATTCCCCTGACCGAGAAATTGGCCGCATTGATGCCCGGCAATGCACTGCCGCGTTTCAGTTTTGAAGTGTCCGGCACCGAGGCAGTCGAATCGGCGATCCATCTCGCCCTGTGCCATACCCGGCGACGCTACATCATCAGTTTTACCTCCTGCTTTCACGGTGAGGGCCTCGGCACCAAGATGGTCAGCGCCTATAACAGCAACAACAACCTTTACATGGAAGCCTGGTCCGGCGGGGTATTGAAGGCGCCGTTCCCCTATTCGGAAAACATTCCCGCGGGAATGAGCCACGCCCAGTACAGCGAGTACTGCCTGTGGTACCTGGAAACCCACCTGCCCGAATTCGTGGTGCCGGCGGAGAATATTGCCGCCATCCTGATAGAGCCGGGACTTGCAGAGGGAGGCAACTGGATTCCCAGCCGCGATTTCGTCCAGGGCGTACGCAGGATCTGCGACAAGTACGACTGGCTGATGATCGCCGACGAGGTGCTGACCGGGCTGGGTCGCACCGCCAGGATGTGGGGTGTGGAGCACTACGACGTCGTGCCGGATATCCTGGTGGCCGGCAAGAATATGTCCGGCGGCGTGGAGCCCTGCGCCGGAGTGGCCGCAAGGGACGATATTCTCGGCGACAATCCCCGGGCGACGGCCGGCAGCACCTTTGCCGGTACCCCCGCCGGTTGCGCCGCCTGCCTGAAAACCCTGGAAATCTATGAGCGTGACAATATCCTGGCCCACGCCGCCAGACTTGCGGCTATCGCAGCCGAGCGGATGGCGCCCTGGGCGTCCCGTTACGACATCGTCACCCAGGTGCGAAACCTGGGGCTGCTGATGGGCGTCTCCTTCGCCGGGGAGTCAAAGCCGGGAGAAGAGTTTTTCGTGGCCCGGGCCGTGCGCCACGAAATGCTTCGCCGCGGGGTCTGGGCCATCTGCGACAACCAGGCCCAGGTGCGCATGTATCCGGCCCTGAACATGCCCCCCGAGACCCTGCTGGAAGGACTGAGCATCATGGAGGAGGCGATCGATACGGTGCAGCGCAAGGGCGCCAATGTCGGCGACTATCCCCCCATGCCCAGTGGCAATGTGGGGTTCTGATACCGGGCGGGCGGTGTACCCGCAACCCGGTCGGCACCACGCGCCGGTCAAGGGTATTGGCGCAGGGTCAATGTATCGCCGCGCTGGGTGAACTCGATATGTTTCAGGAATGACATGCCGAGCAGGATCTGGTCGGTCTGGAGCCCGGGTGTGATGCCCGCCCGCACATCCTGTAGTTCGATACCACCGACACTCACGCTATCGAGCATCGCAGCGTAACTGATGCCTGTGCCGTTGGCGGTCTGGGTGGAAAATGCCCGCCCACGCTGCAGGCCCAGACGCCGGGCAACGGCATCCGGCACCGCCACTCCGGTGGCCCCTGTGTCCAGCATGAAGGTCACGGCCTGGCCGTTGATCTCACCGCTGGTGACATAGTGACCGAACCTGTTGCGTTGCAGGACGACTTCGCGAATCCCCGCTTCACCTGAGTGAGTCTGCAGGTTCTGGTTGGGGTTGTATTGCTTATCCAGCAGATCGTCGAACAGGAAGGCGCCCAGCGCCAGGAATGTCAGCCAGGCAAGCACCTGCATGGTCATGCCCATGCGTTTCTGTTCCTTGACGGGGTCTTCGTGCGTGCTCACTGGACTTGTGCCGGGTACCGGGGTGGGTATTTTTCAAAAACAGCATTATGACACAAGCTCCCCTGGCAAGTGTGACTATGGGCTTATCGCTGGGGTTTGCGCTGTCGCGCCTTGATGCCCGGTGCTATACCCGGAAGGCGTAAATCCCCAGCACACGTGTCGCCGGATCTGTCGAATTATTTTACAAACGCGTGGTGGTGAATGTCCGGCTTGACCTTAGCTGTGGGCAATAAGCGGTTATTTTAATGACACTTTATTATGCGTGGCACGAATCTTGGTGCATCTGTTTTTCGGACTGTGGGTTCAGGAGCGATTTGCATGAGTACATTGCGGGAACGCATCAATGATTACCTGCGCGAGTCGGTGCCGTTTCACGCTCGTATGGCGCAGGTGCAGGAAGAAGACGGTGAAGCCCGTAAATACTTTCTCGCCAAGGCCGAGAATGAATTGCGCGATGCCAGGGAACGCCTGGACAAACTCAAACGAATGATGGAGTAAGGGCAGCGCAAGCGTGAATCAGTCAATTTTTGCCTGAACCGCG
>JAZBNW010000399.1:0-4825 GCA_036350855.1 Halieaceae bacterium | reverse complement strand
CCTGTTCGCATCGCGCCATGCGCATCGGGATCAGCGCCTGTTACTCGCCATCGGGGCCTTCACCTTGTACATCGCTGTCGACGATCTACTGATGCTGCACGAAAGGGTGCTTCCGACCATGGTTGGTATCCCCCAACTCGCGGTCCTGGCTACCATCGGGCTGGCCGCCCTGGCAATCGGATGGATATTCTGGCGTGATCTCATAGGGCGAGAAAACGGCGCGCTTTGGTTGGCCTTTGTGTTATTAGGCGCCTCGGTTGCGGTCGATGTCCTGATCTCTCAGGCTTGGGTGCTGGAAGATTCCCTAAAGTTCATCGGGCTCTGCATCTGGGCGGTCTACTGGATTTCGCGGGCCAATTGTGCTACGGAGGGTGTGAGCAAGACTGATGTGATACATTAAAATGTGGTGGCAACCGATTGCCAAAATAGATGCCTGCCCTGGATGGCCGATCAGGTGGCCTCGCAGAACGGCGCCGGGGGAGTTACCTGGTAGACTACTTACATGACTGTGACAACCTCGCGGCTGCCGCCAAGGTGTGCGGCCCCCCAAGACACCGGAACCTGGCTGGAGCGGCAGAAGTCGCGGCCTGCAAACCAACCGCAACGCTGCTGTCCTCGGTACTCTTCTCGGCGCCATCGAGCCGCCCACGGTAGTGATGAAGATGCCCCGGTGCGCGCCCGTCACCGCTACCTCACCAACCGCCGTGACCATCTCGACGACTCCGGTCCGATGTCCGAAGGCCTGCCGATCGGCTCGGGCGAGATCGAAAGTTAGTGCTAAGCTCCGAGGCGGGACTCTGCATCGGCTCGGGCTGTCCGAGACCAAAAGCGGTTTCTCGCACGCGAGCGTCCGCCATTTGATTGCGCCCGGCGGAATCGACATTGTTGCATGAGACGAGGTATCGCGATGGATAAGGGTAAAACGAAACCCCAGTCGGCCGAAATTAAGCCAGGCCCGGGATTCCGGATTCGGCGAACCATTTCCAGACCTGGGCCCGAGATCGTCGAGCAGTTCAAACAATTCAGCACGCCCGACATTTCGGATCTAATGAACCGTCTCTACACGATGGCATCAGGGATTCAAAACCTCGTCAACGACCAGGCCGTCTGCGGAACAGCCGTTACCGTAAAGGTCTTTCCGGGCGACAATTTGATGGTGCATAAGGCCCTCGATATTGCGCAACCCGGAGACGTTTTGGTGGTCGACGCGGGCTCGACTCCGATGAACGGCGTCATCGGAGATCTTGTCGCCACGAAGGCAAGACATCGTGGGATACAGGCCTTCGTGATCGACGGATTAATACGCGACCTTCCCGGCCTCAAGGAGGTTGGCCTCCCGACATATGCAAGGGGCGTGTCGCCAATTGGGCCGTTGCACCGGGGCCCGGGGGAGATCAACTTCCCCGTGAGTTGCGGGGGCATCGTTGTCATGCCGGGCGATATCATCCTCGGCGACAGGAATGGGGTGACCGTCGTCCGCTCCGATTTCGCCGACGACATTCTTCAGCTTGCCTATACGCAACGTGATTCGCTCGCACCCTATGTCGTGAACGTAGCGAAGGGCATCTTTTCAAACGAATGGGTTGATAACATTCTCAACGGTTCGGGCTGTCTCCAGATTGACTGACACTGGGATCGCCTCGGTTCCGAATAAGCAGATTCATACCGCCTCGATGTAACATACGGAGCATCTCGGAGGGGAGTTGAAGACGGACAATCCGGTGCGGGTTATTGGAGAGCAAATTGAAACACATTTACCCGGGCCACACGATGCTTCTCGTATGGAAGAGAGCCGCACTCGATACCTCCACAGCGCCAGCTGTTATGTTACTCGGGGGCGACGCCAACAACATAGCCATCACGCGTAGCCTCAGGAGGCGTGGAATTCTCGCGCGCGTGTCGTGCAAGCCTGACGAACTTTTTCCTCATTCGCGTTCTTGTGCTGGAAGCTATCCCATTCCCATAGGCGTATCGGCACTGTAATTATGGGGAGACTTGTTGTTGGCTACGGACCGGGCTACGTTTCAGGGCAGTGTGATGCTGCCCTGTAGCGATGAAGCGCGTGAGTTCACGGCGGACACCGCGACGCATTGCAAGCGCGTTATCTGCTTGACGAATACTCACCGGAGCTGGTCAGCGCGATGCTGGATAAGCAGCGCACTGGCGAACTTGCCGGCTATCTCGATTTGCCGATATCTGCTTTCAGGCCCTCGGCATCTGCCGCGGTACCTCGCGGAGTTCTGCTCCCGGTTCAATCGCCGCTTCAAGCTTGCGGCCATGTTGCGTCGCCGTCGCGGCGGTAACTACCCTGCCTATGCCCTACCGCCTGCTCAAGTTGGGTGAGGCTCGTTGATAATCACAAACCATTATGGCTAAAAATGGGGAAAACCTGACCCCTGTTATTATTCTGGGTGGGCTCGAAAATACGCTATCCATGGTGCGTAGTCTTGGCTCTCAGGGTGTTCCGGTCATTGTTGCTACGGTTGCAGAGTTTCCCGTTTATTCATCGCGTTACTGTACCAAAGGCTTTCCGTTTGTAGCCGGTGTGTCTGCGCGCGATCATTTTAGAAACCTGTTGCTGGGTGAGGGTCTGGAAGAGCATAAAGGAAGCGTGGTGTTTTTATGCAGCGATGACGCGATCGAGTTCGCCATTGAATTTAACGATGAATTACGGGAGCACTACATTCTGGATGTGCACCAGCCGGACCAGCAGCGCGCCATGCTTAACAAAGAGCTCGCGTTGCAACTGGCGAAAGAAGCCGGCGTCGCCATCCCCGAGTTTTGGCATGTGGAAACCATGGAGGATGTGCGCGATATTGTCGATGACATTGAATTCCCGGCAGCCATCAAGCCGCATTATTCACACTTGTTCCAGCAGAAGTTTGATGGCCTGAAACTCTTTCTGGTGGAGGATAGAGAAGAATTACTGGAAAAGGCTCAGCTGGCCTTCGATAATGGGATTGAATTCATGATTAATGAATATGTGCCAGGGCCAAGCACGCTGCTTTCCAGCTTCTACTGCCATTACGATCACGATGGCAACAGTTTGTTTGAGTACACCAAATCTATTATCCGCCGCATGCCCAATTTCGGCGGTGCGAGTTTCCATAAATCGCATTGGCTGCCCGAGACTGCGGCTCAAGGCGATCGGTATTTTCGCAGCTTCGGTTTTACCGGTCACGCGGTTATCGAGTTCAAAAAAGATCCGCGTAATGGCGTGCTCAAAGTCATGGAAATCAACGCCCGTTTTGTAGCCGGTCAGCCGTTGCCGACTGGCTGTGGCGTCGATATCGCGTGGATGATCTATTGCTTCCTTACCGGCCGTGAAGTCGTGAAAGTGGTTTCCTATCGTGAAAATGTTTATCTGTGGTCGCTACGCAAGGACTTTTTGGCTTTTCGGGGCTTAAGAGCCAAAGGCGAGATTACTACGCTTGAGTGGCTGAAAAGCCTAATGCATACCCGCTATGTGTTCCAGCTCTTTAGTCTTACTGATCCGGTCCCAAACGTGGTTATGTCCGCCAACTGGTTTAAAGCGCATCTGAGGAGACTATTTTAGGTATGGGGCACAAGGTCATCGTAACCGGCAAAGCCATTGCAGATGATGCTGTGGCGCTTTTGAGTGAGTATGATATCGAGGTCATATCAACGACTCCCTATATGCCCACTGAGGAGCTGATTGAGGTTATCAAAGCGCATCAGGCCAGCGGGTTGATTGTGCGTGTCGGTAAGATCAGCAAAGATGTGATCGATGCTTCTCCGAATATGCGGGTGATTGCCAAACACGGCGTCGGGGTTGATAACATTGACCTTGGGCGCAGTAGCGAACTGGGCATTCCGGTCATGGTGACTGCGGGCGTGAATACCCGTTCGGTTTCGGAGCTAGCGCTGACCATGATACTTAGTTTGTACAAGCAGATTTATTCGTTGCAGTCACGCATGCGCGCTGGGCATTGGGACAAGGCCTGCTATCGCGGCACTGAATTGACAGGTAAACATCTGGCGCTGATTGGCAGAGGTGCTATTGCGCGGGATTTGGCGGGGCTGGTGAAACCGTTCGATATGAAGGTGACCGCTTATGTGCGCGAGGTCCGTGACGACCCCGAACTGGAAGGTATTTACCAGTCTACTGACATGGATGCTGTGCTTTCCGATGCAGATATTGTCAGCCTGCATTGCCCACTAAACGAGACGACGCGCCAGTTGTTTGGAGCGGAGCAATTCAAGCGAATGAAAAACTCCGCCATCATTATTAATACCGCACGTGGGGGCATCGTTGACGAAGCGGCCTTACTTGCAGCATTGCGAAACGGTGACATTGCCGGGGCAGGGCTGGACTGCTTTGAGACCGAACCGACCACGAGTGAAAATCCTCTATTTGCTTTACCCAATGTGCTTGTGTCTCCGCATATCAGTTTTGCGACGCATGAATCTTTGCAGCGCATGGGCCTATCGGTGGCGAGAAATATTATTGCAGTTCTGGAAGGCAAAGAATTACCGGTGCAGAATGTTGTTAACAAGATTTAGCAGGCCATATTTGGCAGTCCAGATGTGGTTGAGCCATGGGCGACCACAGAAGAGCCAGGCCTATCGGCCGAATTGGCCTGAACCACCGACTTGAACCATCAAAGCTTGCCACCCATCGACCGGAGGAGTATTTGCTATGGTCGCCTTCGCCCAGTTACACGCCCAGAACCACAAAATCACGGAACTCTCGAACGTGTTCCTTTATCTGGTTCGGGATCGTGCCATGTGTGACTCGGATGTCACCTGTGATGTCTTTTTCGACCTGACCAATCGAGTGAAGGAGCACATGGAGCTGGTCGAT
>JAZBNW010000398.1:0-6500 GCA_036350855.1 Halieaceae bacterium | reverse complement strand
TGGGACCACTTACTGATGCACCCCGATGACACACTACGCTACTAACCCCCCAGGGCGCCGCCTTGCCGCCGGCCTTTTTGCGGCAGCCTTCGGCCTTTTGCTTGCCTTCGGGCCGAGCCTGGGTCGAGCAGACATCAACCTGGTTGCCCCGAGCCGCGTCATAGATCCGGTCGCCCCGTTCAGGCTTTCGCTGATGGTGACCGGAGAGGAAGACTCCCGCTACTACGCCCTACCCGAGGTACTGCGGGTCAACCTGACGCCAGACATTGGCGCTGCGGTCAGTATCGAGTTGCGTCGTGAAACGGCGGTGGCCGACAGGGTCAATCTGCTGCGCGGCGAATTCATACGTATCGACTATGTCGGTGAGCTGCCACCGAACCTGCGCGGCAGGGTGCGGGTGGACCCTGTCGACCTGGACGCACCGGCCATGCTCGTGCAGCTCTCAACCCCGAGGACCCCCACAGAGCCCGCCCAGCCCGAAGCCGGAATGGGCGACAGTATTGCGCAAGCCGACGAGGCGGGGCCTGCCGCTCCCGCGCCAACCACCATGCTGAGCGTGCGCGCCAACGATGACCCGAACCGGCAGATGGACGGCCGCCTGAGCTTTTTCGAACCGATGTTCTTCGCGGCCGGTGACGGCAGTGATGCCAACGCCCAGATTCAGCTGAGCTTCAAGCTGCGCCTCTATGAACCGATCGATAAAACCTCGCGGGAATTTCTCCACAATCTTTACTTCGGCTATACACAGCCGGCTTTCTGGGACCTGTCGTCCTATTCAAAGCCGTTCATCGACACCAACTACATCCCCAGTTTTTTCTACTATATCCCCAACACCGACTGGCGGGTCGATGGCAATGCGGTCGGCATCGCGGCGGGATACGAGCATGAGTCCAACGGCAAGGACGGGATTGAGACACGCAGCATCGACGTGCTGTTCGTAAGGCCCTACTTCTCCTTTGGCGATACGCGTGATTTCCACTGGACGGTCTCACCCAAGATCTATGCCTATATAGAGAAGGACGAAAACTCCGATATCGCCGATTACCGGGGCTACGGTGACTTCCATGTGAGCTACGGCAAGGACAACGACTGGCAGGCCGCCTGGATCCTGCGCAAGGGCACCAGCACGGAGAAATTCAGCGCCGAGTTGCAGGGGACTTATCCACTCAACCAGTGGTTCCCGGGTGTCGCTGGTTACCTCATGCTGCAGGCATTCAGCGGGTACGGTGAATACCTGCTGGACTATAACGAACGCGAGTCCCTGAGCGTGCGGATCGGCTACGCCATATCGCGCTGATGCCCGCACAGCCCTGACCAGAGTACGGATTTTTCGGGGGGTACATCCGCGGCAAACACGGGGCACTACTCCGTGGGTTAATAAATGGCTTCGGCGACTGGATTTATGGTTGGAGTGAGCCGGCCATCACTCGTGGCCGTTGTACTCGCAGCCGCCATCCTCGCATTTGTCACTGTTGGTCAGAATACTGACGACATCGACGCCTCTTTCACGAACGTAATCGGTGCCGATGATGGCCACGCGCCCGTCAGTCGGGGCAATGTATTCGTGGATGATTTCGCCAAAGGCATTTTTTTGCACGGCCACTTTCTGGCCTTTCGTCACCATATCGTCGATTTTGACAAAAAGTTCAGTGTAGCCGCTGTTATCGGCAAACAAATCGACCAGCTCATTTCCGATGAAGACATTTCTATCCATGGCTGTCTGGCCCATCGGCCGGTCTTGCATTTTGTAATAGGAGAAAACATTCTCGACACCCTTGACGCCGGCGTCGATCATGTCCTGATCGAGGCTGCGGGGTCCGCCCAGTTCCAGAGTGAAAGCCGGGATGCCCGCCGCGACCAACGCGGCTGCCAATGAGCCGCCAGTGCCCTGATGGAGATAAATCTGGTCAAGCGGAAACAGTTTCGAGAGCTGCAGTGCTTCCTTATCCTTGCTATCGGTGAAGGAAAACAGACCGAAAGCGATGCCATTGCCGCCGGTATGGATGTCAACGCCGATATCGACATTGCCTTTGATCAGACGGTTCATCAGCAGCCAGGAATGCCGTTGGACCGTATTGCCGTTTTCAATGCCCGGCCAGGTACGGTTCGGATTGATCTGGCTGTGGCCAAGGTCCATCCACAGCCACCCGCGCGTGGTGTGTTCGACCCCGGGCCGGCTGGATCCGATAACACCGATAACCGCGCCTGCAAGCTTCGACGGATCCAGTTCCGCGAATACCTTCTGCACGGTGGCGATGGGATTGAGCTCGTCACCGTGAACGCCGGAGACCAGCAGCAGGCGTTTGCCCTCCTTGACGCCCTTGGCCACCATGACCGGGACATACCAGTGCTGACCGGTGCCCATCTCCACGCCTTCAAAAAGGAACTTGTGTATTTGTCCCGGCGCCAGGTCGTCCACGTCGAGCTGGCTGATGACCTGCTTGCCTTCAATCGTGTCGCCGGTATAGACGGTGGCGGCAAATCCGGACGGTGCCAACAGTGACATTGCGGAAAAAAGGATTGCTGCAAAGCGGGATCCCGGCTTCATTTTCGATCTCCTTTGGTTATGTAGTTCGCGCTAGAAATCCTTGCGGATGGTCATCCAGATTTCAGTGGAGCTGTATTCATTGGCCAGTAAGTTGGTATCGTCGTAAATGTACAGGATCTCCGGGTTGAGCGACCAGGAATTGGCGAACTCCCAGGTCAATCCGCCGCCCGCCTCGTAGAGATTATCCTCCCGCTCGCCGATGCCGAGGATATTGTCAGCGGCATCGACATTAATGCGTTCGATATTGTAGCGATCGTGCTGCCACCAGCCGTACACGAAGCCGCCCAGCGTTTCGGTCAACGTGAAATTCAGTGTGGGCATCAGCCCGAAGAAGTTGGAATCGCCGTCGGGCCGGTCATCCGTTGCAAACTCGCGCCCGCCGAAGGCCTGCAGCTTGAAACTCGCCGTGCCGCCCCACAGGGAACGCGTCCATCCCGTGGTCAGCTCCGCGATATTGCGGCTGCGCTCGCGCAGTCGCCCGCTGGGGTAGTCGCGACGCCTGAACTCGAACTCGACGTTAAACTGGTCGACGGAGCTGAATGCATGGCGCCAGTCGCTGTAAATACCATAGTCGTCGCGCCAGTCGCCGTTGCCGCGATAACTGCGGCGGCCACGCAGGCCGACCACCAGGTTGTCATCACCCATGCTGCGATTGACGGCGCCATTCCAGCGCAGGTCCTTGTCGTCCCGGCGGTCGCCGTTGTCGTGGTAATCCCGGAAGCGATAATCGATGCTGCCATTGAGCGCGTAGTCGTCATTGAGCCGGTAGTTGGCCCGGCCACCACCGCGCAGGGCGACGAAGTTGTCGTCGGTATCGCTGCCACCGAACTCGTCGGTGCCGTCCGTGGCGTTGACGGAATAATTGCCGTACCCCGCTATGCCATAGCCGCTGAGAACCAGGCGCTTGCCCGCCGCATAGTCCTGCGCCGCCCTGGCGTACAATTCAACCTGCTGGTGCAGATCGGGCGGCAGGTCGTCGATGCGCAGCACCTTTTCAAACTCGATCTTGGCGCTCGCATAATTGCCCACAGCAAGGTAGGCACGGGCCAGGCCCAGATGGGTGTCAATCGAGTCCGGGGCGATGGCGAGGCTGCGCGTGAAGTAGGTCACCGCCAGGCCGGGGCGATTGGTGCGCAGCGCGGATTCGCCCAGCAGCGCATTGAAGGCGGCATCATCCGCATGCTGGGCCGCAAAAGGTGCCAGCAGGTCGTAGGCCTCCTGGTACCTGCTGTCAGCGACGAGTTGACTGGCGCGGGCGAGGTCGGCACCCGCGGCGAACGCGTAACTGGCGCCGGCAAGGCCCAGGGCAATGAACAGCCCGGACAGGGCTCCGCGGTGACGTCGTTGCGTGCCCATAGGCTCACGGCCTCCGGTCATAGTTGAGCCTGCAGACGCACTCCGCTGACCGGGATGTTGCTGCTCGCAGGCCCTGTAACAGAAATGCAACATTCAGAATCGACCCAACGGAGCGCAAGTAGGGAACTTGTCGTGTTGCCATGAAGCATATAACTATCAGCAATCCGGCATCAAGCAGAAAAGCTGCCGCGGCCCGCTTCCCCTCCCCCTATTTTTTCCTGGGGCTACTAGCTAGCGTGCAGCTATTGAGTTAGATTTGGGCGCTACAATGGGTTCTGCCTGCAAACCGCGAACCCGGTTCCTACCCGGCGAGGGCGCACCGATGGCTACAACCGAACAAAAAATGTCGCGCATGGGGCTGACCGCCATGGTGGTGGGCGGCATGGTCGGGGCCGGCATTTTCTCGCTGCCGCGCACCTTCGCCACCGCTACCGGTCCACTGGGTGCGGTCATCGCCTGGATCATTGCAGGCACTGGCATGTACATGCTTGCCAGGGTATTCCAGGCACTGGCTGAGCGCCGCCCCGATATCGATGCCGGCGTCTACGCCTATGCCCGAGAGGGATTTGGCGACTACCCGGGTTTTCTCTCGGCCTTCGGGTACTGGATCGGCAGTTGCATCGGCAACGTATCGTACTGGGTGCTGATCAAGTCGACGCTGGGTGCATTCTTCCCGGTTTTCGGTGACGGCAATACGGCTGTTGCCATCATGGTGGCCTCGGTCGGCATCTGGATGTTCCACTTCCTGATCCTGCGCGGTGTCCAGCAGGCGGCATTCATCAATACTGTCGTTACGGTGGCCAAGATTATCCCGATTATCGTGTTCATCGTGATTACCTTTGTCGCCTTCAAGATGGACCTTTTCCGCTTCAATCTCTACGGTGGTGACCTGACCTATGGCCTGTATGAACAGGTCAAGGCGACCATGCTGGTGACGGTGTTTGTGTTCATCGGTATCGAGGGCGCCAGCGTGTATTCGCGTTTCGCCAAGGAACGCGCTGATGTGGGCAAGGCCACCATCCTGGGCTTCATTATCGTCACCACACTGATGGTGCTGGTGACCCTGCTGCCCTATGCGGTTCTGCAGCGAGCCGACATAGCCGGTATGCGCCAGCCGTCAATGGCCGCAGTGCTGGAGTCGGTGGTCGGTCCCTGGGGTGCGATCTTCGTCAGTGTGGGCTTGCTGGTCTCGGTGCTTGGCGCCTACCTGGCCTGGGCACTGATCTGTGCCGAGGTGATGTTCGCCGCCGGAAAGTCGAAGGATATGCCCAAGGCCTTCGCCAGGGAAAACAAGAATAAAGTGCCGGTGGTGGCGATGTGGACCACCAGCATCATCATCCAGCTGATCGTGATCACGACCTATTGGTCGCGCGACGCGTTCTCCCTGATGCTCAACCTGACCAGTGCCACCACGCTGATCCCGTACCTGTTCGTGGCCGCCTACGGCCTTATGATCGCCGGGCGCGGTGACACATACGAGGTGCGGCCCGAAGAGCGCCGGCGTGACCTGATCCTGGCCACGTTCGCAGTGGCTTACACATTGTTCATGATTTACGCCGGCGGCCTGAAATTCATCCTGCTCTCCGCAGTCCTGTTCGCGCCGGGCACCATCTTGTACGTCATCGCGCGACGCGAGCAGGGCAAGCCCGTGTTTGAAAAGGCCTCGGAATGGATCACCTTCGGGGTCATTCTGGCCGCGGGTATTTACGGCGTGTACGGCCTCGCGACCGGCACGATTTCTATCTGACACGTCTATTCCCCACTAAAGGAGTCTGGTATGGCAAAGGCAAAGTCCCCGGCAAAGCCGAAAGCAAAGAAAGCGGGTAAGGCAAAAGTGCCTGAGTCGACGTTCGGCGTGCATTCCGAAGTCGGCCAGTTGCGCAAGGTCATGGTCTGCGCGCCGGGCCGGGCGCACAGCCGCCTGACGCCGTCCAACTGCGACCAGCTGCTGTTCGACGACGTGCTGTGGGTCGAGAACGCCAAGCGCGACCACTTCGATTTCGTCACCAAGATGCGCGACCGCGGCATAGAGGTGGTGGAAATGCACAACCTGCTGGCGCAGACCGTGGCCGTACCCGAGGGCAAGAAATGGATCCTCGACAACCAGATTGTGCCCAACCAGGTTGGCCTGGGCTTTATCTCCGAGCTGCGCAGCTACCTCGAAGGCCTGGATGACCGCATGTTGGCCGAAACACTGATCGGCGGCCTGTCGACACACGACTTCCCGGAGAAAGCGGGCGGCAAGGCGCTTAAAACTGTCAAGGAAGCCGCGGGCGCCACGGAATACCTGCTGCCGCCGCTGCCCAACACCCTGTACACGCGCGACACCACCTGTTGGATCTACGGCGGTGTGACGCTCAACCCTCTCTACTGGCCCGCACGGCATGAAGAGACCATCCTTACCACCGCGATCTACAAGTTTCATCCTGATTTTGCGGGCAAGGTCAATGTGTGGTGGGGTGACCCGACTCAGGATCATGGCCTGGCCACGCTGGAAGGCGGCGATGTCATGCCCATCGGCAAGGGCAATGTGCTTATCGGCATGAGCGAGCGCACCTCGCGGCAGGCTATCAGCCAACTGGCAGCCACGCTGTTC
>JAZBNW010000397.1:0-12486 GCA_036350855.1 Halieaceae bacterium | reverse complement strand
GTTTCTTTCACGCAGGTCTCTTCGTTGTCAGCCTGCGAGCATAACAATTGCGGTTCGCCCGAAAATTGACCTGTTTCGATAAAATATCGTTTATATCTTTTTATTTCGCAGCGGGTGCCGCCAATACCGGTTTACGTGTTTTACGGCGCCTTGCTGTCCTATAATGCCGGGTCGGTGTCCCCCTGATCGTTGCGGCTTTAATCGGGCTGGCGTTTACCCTTCATCCGGCAGTCGCATGCGGCGGGTTCACCGTTACCCAACAGACGGCTCCGGGAGTTTCCATGAAGCACTACATGACTCTGGTGGCAGTGGCGGCGGTCCTATCGGCCTGCACCACCACCGACGAAATCATCATCGACAAAAAGGGCGTGGACATCGCCCGCTACGAACAGGACCTGGCCGAGTGCCGGGCCTATTCCGAGGAGGTCAGGACCGGCGAGAAAGTCGTCAAGGGCGCGGCTTCCGGTGCCGTGGTGGGCGGTCTTATCGGTGCGATCACCGGCGATGCCGGCAAGGCGGCCGGCGTTGGCGCTGTCGGTGGCGGTGCCAGGGGCGCCAGTGAGGGGACCCAGGACGAGGTCAGGGTGGTCAAGCAGTGCCTGCGGGGCCGGGGTTACAGGGTACTGAACTGAGGCCCCGGGTTTAATTCCTGAACAATTTGTCCAGCAACTTGCCCGCCTCCTTTTTCAGTTTGCGCTGGGCCTCGTTTTTGGTCAGGTCCTCGATAATCTCCGCGGTGTCCACGCTGCACCAGCTGGCCGGCTCACCATTGGTATTGCCCTTGCATTCCACCGGCCAGTCGATTGCGGTGAGCCGTTTGCTCACCCTGCAGGCCCGATCCAGGTTTTCCAGTTCAGGTGACAGCCGGGCCTTGAAAGTGGCCCTGAAATCCCTGCTCAGCAGGTCGAGCTTACCTCTCCCGGTGAGGGTGATCCCGGGAAGCCCGGCGCGCAGCGGGGCCAGTTGAGCTTTACCCCCGGCCAGCTGGATGTCGGCGCCGAGGGTCGTAAAAGTGGTGCTGGTGGGGAAGCTGGCTGTCAGCTGTTCCTGATTGGTCAGCGCCACTGCCTGGCACAACAGGTGCTCGACGCTGACCTCCCCCAGAACCACCTCCTGCGTCGTCAGTTTGATCGGGCCGGTCAGTGCCGCCACCAGTTCGTTACGGCTACGCCCCTTTCCGGCCAGTGTCCAGTCCAGGCTGGCATTGCCGGTGAGCAGCGGCTTTGCCCCGGTCGCCGCCCAGGCGCTCGCGATATCCAGTTGGGCCAGCTGACCCGAGGTATCGAGGGTGGCGGTATTGTGCTTGCCGTCGAAGGTCGCCCGCATGTCGAGCTTGCCCCCGTGCAGGATACCTGTCAGTGAGCTCAGCTCGACGACGCCATCGACAATGCGCAGACTGGTGCGCAGGTCGCTGACGGTATGGGCGTCGAACACCGCCTTGTCGATGGCGAGCTCAGCCCGGGTGTCGATGGCACGAATTGCGTCCAGCGGCAGGGGCTCATCGCCGCTGGCCGCGGCCTTGCCGTCACCGGACCGGGCGGCGACCCCGGGGCCCGCCAGCGCAAGCAGGGCCGGGTTGAACAGGTTGAGCTTCAGTCTGGTATCTATTTGCGGGCTCTCGAAGCGGGCGTAGCGCAGGGCGCCATCGCCGCGTGTCTCGCCCGTCGCCAGGTTCAGCTTGAGGTCGGCCACCTGCCGGGAAAGATCCACATCGCCGAGAATTTGCAGCCCGATGGGCTCGGCGGTAGCGCCGGAGATCTGCGCGTCGATCTTGTCCAGAATCACCTTCTGGTTTTGCTGGTCCACCCGTAGCGAGCCGCCAATTGACAGCTTCACCGGCTTCTCACCCGCCAGCGTCACTTTTACATCCAGTGCAATCGGGTTCCCATCCAGGTTCAGGCCGGTCGCCTCCAGGGTGGTCAGCTCGATGACCGTGGTCTCCTGCGTCGCGGTGTCCAACTGCTCGATGCGGGAATCGGTGACGCTCAGGTGCTGCACATTCAGTGCCAGCGGCAGGGCCAGTATGGTCTCTGCACCGGCGGCTTCGCCTGCCTCCGCAGCCGCCCTGCGCCGGCTGTCGTAAAGCGCGTCCAGTTCCTCGTCGCTGAGCCCGGCGGTATTGATGGTGGGCGCTTTTTGCCCTGAGGCTATTTTGACCGTCAGTCCGTCCAGGGCTACCGAATCGATGTCGGCGCGGCCCGACAGCAGGGGCAACAGCCTCAACCCGATGTCCAGGGAGCGAACCTGCAGGCTCGCCTGCTCTTCCCCTGCCATCTCAAGGCTCGCGTCGCCCAGGGTGACGCCGAGCCCGGGGAAGACTGACAGCCTGGATTCCCCGGCCACGGTCAGGGTGGCGCCGGTTTTTTCCTGCAAAGCAGCAGCAGCCAGTTCGAGAATCTTGTCCTTGTCGAGAAACAGTGGCAGCAACAGCAGCAGCCCCACACCCAGGGCGAGGGGAATAAGTATCAACAGCGCTCTTGTCCGGGTCATTTGGGCTCCTTAAGGTGCCTGGTAAGCGAGAGCGACTTCCTCGGCAATGATATCGACCCCGCGCCTCACCGTATCCGCATCACTGGCGTAGGAAACCCGGATGCACTGGTGCTTATGGGGCCAGTCGTCATCGAGTCCGACGAAAAAGTTTTGGCCGGGCACCACCAGCACGCCGCGCTGTTTCAGGCGCTGGTAGAGCTGCTGGCTGCTGATCGGCAGATCCTCGAACCACAGCCACAGGAAGATGGCGCCCTCGGGCTTGTGGATGTGGTAGGGCAGGTCCCCCAACTGCTGGCGGAACCACTGCACGGTCTGCTGTGAGCGCTCGCGGTAATAGGGCTCGATATGGTCCCGGCTGAGACTGAGAATCTCGCCGCTGTCGAACAGGGCGCTGGCCAGGGCCGGCCCCAGGTTGCCGCAGGCCAGGCTGACGATGGTATTGGCGTTGGTAAACGCCCGGATGATGTCTTCCCGGGCGATCACGATACCCGTGCGCGCGCCGGGCAGGCCCAGTTTGGACAGGCTCAGGCTGAGTATGGTGTTGTCGTTCCAGTGGGGGGTGGCATCGGTGAACACGATGTTGGGAAAGGGCAGGCCGTAAGCGCCATCGACGATCAGGGGGATGTCCCGGGCCCTGGCGATGGCGTCCAGGTGGGTCATCTCTTCGTCGGTGAGCACGTTGCCGGTGGGATTGGTGGGACGCGATACGCACAGGGCCCCGATATTCCCGGCGGACTCCAGGTGGGAAAAGTCCACGTGGTACTTGAACAGGTGGTCTTCCAGCAGCTCGATACCGGGGCGGGTGGCGGTAAAAAAATCATCGGACAGGCCGATATCGCCGTAGCCGATATATTCGGGCGCCAGCGGCAGGTGAATGGAGCGGTTCCCCCCGTCGGGCATCACGCCGGCGAACATGTTGTACAGCACGAAGAAGGCCGACTGGCTGCCGTTGCTGATGCTGATATTGTCGGCGTGCAAGCCCCAGCCGAACTGCCGGTTGAGGAACCCGGCCAGTTGCCGGCGGAAGTCGCGGTCCCCCTGGGGTGACTGGTAGACGCCGAACAGGCTGTGGCGCTGGGCCGGGTCCGCGAGTATGGCCTCCAGGCGCCGGCGGAAGGCGTCCTCGACCGCTGGTACCCGCCCGGGGTTGCCGCCGCCCATGAATATCATCTCCGGGTTGTCATCGAGGGCGCTGCTGAGGTCGTCCATCAGCTCCACGATGCCGGATTCGCCGGCGAATTTGCTGCCAAAGGCCGATAGTTTCACTGCAGGTGTTCCCCCGGGTACGAGCGTGGATTCTAGCGTATGCAGGGGAGGAGTGCATGGAACCGCGCCGGTGCCATTCGCTTCCACGAGGCCTGCCCGCGGATACCGGGCGGGGTCGGGCGGACGGCAGGAGTAACAAAAATGCCACTGTCCATACTCCGGGTCCGGCCGTATACTTTTGCCTTTATTTCATCTGGTGGAAGATGAGTTCAATGGACCTGCAGTATTTGAACCCTGCGGTGCTGGAAGCTATAGATCCGGCGGCGTTTCGCACGCGTGAACCCTTTCCCTGGGTTAACCCGCAGTATTTTATCCGGGATGAACGCTATCCCGAACTTCTGGCCAGCCTGCCCGAGATATCGCGGTTTCGCGCCTTTTTCGGCAAGCAGCGCAAGCACGGCCAGGCCAGCCACGACCGCTATGTGCTTGATTTTGAAGAAGGAATGGAGCTCGCTCCGCCTTGGGCGCGGTTGGTAGAGGAGCTGCGCGGCGACGCCTATCGCAAGTTTGTCTGCAAGATGCTGGACGTCAGCCATGTGCGGTTTCGCTTTCACTGGCACTTCACCCCGAACGGGGGTGAGGTCTCGCCACACTGTGACTCCAAGGGCAAGATCGGCTCCCAGATCTTCTACCTCAATACGGCGCAGGACTGGCAGTGGGACTGGGGCGGCGAGACGGTCATTCTCGATGATGGCGGCAGGATCGGCGCGGACAACGCGCCGGGTTTCGATGACTTTATTGCGGAATACCCGGCGGAGACCCGGGACAACCGCAGCCTTATTTTCGGGCGCCGCGGCAATTCCTGGCATGGGGTGCGGCGCATCAACTGTCCGGACAACTATTTTCGCAAGGTATTCATCGTGGTGTTCGAGGAATATCGGCCAATGAAGATGGCGGCGAAAAAGCTCCGTCGGCTCGTGACCGGTGCCGAACTGGTGACGGAAAAAGAACGCCTGATGTACTGATCCCACCATGCAGTCTGCCAGCAAACCACCGTTGTTGATCCTGGGAGCGCCTCCCCGGGGTGGCAACCACCTGTTGCGGGGCCTGCTGGACCACCACCCCCAGTTATTGTTGCCGCCGGACGAGGATTACTTCGTCCGGCACCTGTCCCGTCACCCCATGCTGCGCTTGCGCGGTATGCTCAGCTCCCGTAGCGGAGCCCCCGGTTTTTTTCGCCAGCTGCAAAAAGACGGCCACCTGGAGCGCATCAATGCAGGCCATGGCACCGAGGTGTTCGGCACCGAGGACTCCCTGGACCTGGAGGCCTACTACCGCTATATCAGTGAGCATCACGAACGGGCCAGCCTGGACAGCCTGGTGCGCAATCATGTCGAGGCGCTCGTGGTGGCCCTGGGCCATGTGGAGGGCGACGGTCGCCTGCGGGTCATTTTCTGCGCCCTGCAACCCAGCAACAGCGACCTCAGCCGGGTCGGCCGGCTGCTGGCGCGCAGCTACGATGTACGCGGTATTTTCCTGGTGCGGGACCCCAGGGCCCACCTGAGTTCGAAACTGGTGCGCAACCCCACCCTGAGCCTGGGCCGGTTCTGCCAGCGGCAGAATCGTTACTGGGAGGAAATCGACGAGTTCGCCGCCAATTTCGGGCCGGTGCTGCGCCTGCGCTTCGAGGAGCTGGTGACCAATACGGAAACCTGCATGCGCCAGGTGTGCGAATTTGCCGGGATCGATTTCACACCGGCGGTCCTGGAATACACCCAGGGCGGGGAGGCCAGTCGCAGCAATTCCTCTTTTGGCGCCAGCCCGGGCATCGACCACGGCGTGTTGACGCGCTACCGCGATACCCTGCCGGCGGAAACCGTGGCCTATCTCGAAAAGCATTGCCTGCCCGAGCTGTTCTGGCCCGGGGTGAACTGACACTAGAGTTTGTGGGCCTTCGGCCAGCGCCGCTTGAGGCAGATCCACTGCTCCGAATACTCCCTGATCCAGTCCTCGAAGTACCGGCTCACCTGCACCGTCAGGTCAACAGCCTGGTCGTCCAGGGACGCATCCGGCTGCCCGCTGATGATGGGGTCGTATACGCTGATGCGAAAGCGGCTGCCGGGCAGGCGTTCGGCCCTGATCGGCAACAGCGCGGCCTTTGAGCGCAGGGCCAGGCGCGCGGCGGTGGTGTTGGTCAATGCGTCGCGACCGAAAAAGGGCAGCAGTTTGCCGGTATCCAGGCGCGTGTCCATGGCCATGCCAATGCTGTGACCGGCGGCGAGCTCTTTCAACAGGGGCCGCACCCCCGCGTCCTTGGAGATCAACTTCACCCCGAAAGATTCGCGCAACTTGAGCATCATATCCCGCAGTGCGTCGTTGGACTCGGGGGCGTAGATTGTGCTGATGGTGAGGCCGTACTCCAGGGAGAGCAGGTTGGTTACTTGCCAGGCGCCGATGTGAGCGCTTACAAACACGGCTGCGCCCTTGCGATTGATGACCTCCGCCGCTCCTGGCGCGATGTCCCATTCCAGGCGCTGCAAGCGCTGGTCCCAGATATCCTCCAGCTTGATCAGTTCGGCAGCGGAAATACCCAGGTAGCGAAAAATCTGCCGGGTGGTCCGTTCCCGCCACTGTTCACTTGCATCGGGAAAGGCTATGGCAAGATTAGTCCTGGCCTTGTCGGCCTTGTCCCCGTAGGGCCCCACCAGGCCAAAGGAAAAGGCGGAGAGACGGCTGGCCTGCTCCAGTGAGAGCCAGCGCGCGAACCAGAAGATAAAGGCGAACGTCCGGGCTTCGAGCCATTGAGCCATCTTCGCCAGAACCGGCGCTTTGCGCGCCAGTTTCTTGGGTATCAGGTAAAACTGCGGCACGGCGCGTCAGCTGGGCTGCGTGCCGAATACCTTGTCCCACAGGGGTGAGCTGACGCCGTAGCGACCACCCTCCTTGGAGTAGTGATGCTTCAGGTGGTAGTGCTTGAGGTACTTCGCCACCGGGTTGCGCATCGGAAAGTGATGCGTCGAATAGTGGATATAGTCGTAGATCAGATAGCCTATGATGAAAAAGGCGCAAAACGGCTGTATCCACGGCTGGGGGATGAACAATCCGAACAGCAGGTAGAGCACCAGCATGATGGGGATCGCTCCGGCCGGCGGCATGACCAGCCGGGTCTTGTCCTTGGGGTCCTCGTGGTGATTGCCGTGAAACAGGAACACCAGCCACTTGCCCAGCTTGCTTTTTGCGGGGAAGTGGAACAGAAACCGGTGCAGGCAGTATTCCGTCAGTGACCAGGTGAAGACCCCCGCGACGCCGATCGCCAGCACTGGCAGGACGGGCAGGTGGTACAGCGCGAAACTGCGCCAGATCAGGTAGCCCGCGATGGGGCCCCACATCAACAGCGGGGTGATGGGGTGGACGTGGGACAGCCGTTCAAGCAGCTCGTTCTCGAACAGGCGGATGGACTGGTGTTGGTTTTCAGGCTGCATAGGAGTCGATGTCGGCGTCACTGCCGTCTACCTCGTGTCGTTGGGCTACAGGGTTTTTGGACCACAGGCGTTTTGAGCAGAACCAGTCTGCCGGGCGCTGGCGAATCCAGTCCTCAAACTGTTCGTGCACCTGCTGGATCATATCCATTGCCTGGGCGGGTTCATCGTCCTCAGGGTTGCGCGGGCGCACCGGGGGGTGAAAAATCACGTGATAGCGCGCGGCGTCTTCCCGTCGCACGATCTGTATGGGCACAAGGTCACAGTGGTGCTTCAGGGCGAGCCTGGCCGGCATGATGGTGGAGTCCTTGTCATAGCCGAAAAACCGGATCGGCTTGCCGTCGTCGACACGCCGGTCCATCACCATCCCCACGGTGCGCCCTTCCTTCAGGGCCCGCATCAGCAGGCGCGCGCTGTTATCCCTGGGCAGCAACTGGCAGTTCAGCGCCTGGCGCGAGTCCATCAGCATGCGATCCAGCAAGGGGTTGGTGGGTGGCGAATACAGGCTGGCGTTGGGCATACCCATTTTGGCCATGGCGGAGCAGGCCACTTCCCAATTGCTCAGGTGGGCCGAGACCATAATGCAGGGCTTGCTCGGGTCTTCGTAGGTGGCGATGGGTTCGCGAATCTCGATAGTGATGCGATCGCTGTCAGTGAGCAGGGTCTCGAGGTGGGGGTATTCCGCCAGCACGCGGCCCGCTCGCCCCCAGGCTTTTTTAACCAGCTCGTCCAGTTGGCGGTCATCGAGTTCCGGAAACGCGAGCGCCAGGTTGGTGCGAAAAATCGCGCTCTTGCGCTTGAGTCGGGGGCCGATCCAGGCGCCGACCGTCTCGCCATAGCGGGAGGCGGCATCGATCGGCAGCAGGCGCGCGAGCCAGGCCACCAGCCAGACCAGGGCGTAGTCCACGCGCCACAGCAGGCGCTGCAGCAACGGGTGTTGCCGTGCCAGCTTGCGCAGTGGGTTGCCAACAATAAACTCAGCCAAGGACCGTATCTACCCTGCAGGAATCATGTGTCATTTGGGCCGCTATTATAGCCCAGGGAGGCCTGTTTCCCGGCCCGGAAATTGCGGTCATAGTTCCGCTTTGCGCAGCTGCTCGAGGCCCTCTCGCAGGCCGATCAGCGGCCCCCAGCCGGTGCTTGCAGTGATGAGGGTGTTGTCTGCCACCCAGTCCCGGTGGCGCAGCTCCCGCAGCTTGGGCGGGGTGAGCATGGGGGACCGGCCGGTCAGTCGCGCACTGCGCAGATTCGCCCAGGCCACGCTGTCCAGCAACCACCCGGGCACCTGCCAGAGGCGCACCTTGCGGCCCCACGCCGCCCCCACCAGGTCGGCCATTTCACGCCAGTCATAGCCATTTTGCTTGCCGTCACACGCGGTCAGGGTTTGCTGCCGGGTCGCTTCGCTGCGCAGGCAGGCGATCACCGCGGCGACCAGATCGCTGACATGGATCAGGGAGATACGGGCCGCGGGGTCCCCGGGGACAGGGGCTATTCCCCGGGCCATGGCCTCGAAGACCGGCAGCATTTCCCTGTCGCCGGGTCCGTATACCGCTGGTGGGCGCAGCACCAGCCAGTCCAGGCCCGGGTGTGAGTCCAGCAGTGCCTCCCCGGCCCGCTTGCTGGCGGCATACCAGGACAGCCGGGGTTCCCGGGCCGCGAGGGAGGAGAGCAGCAGCAGGCGTGGCGGAGTATCCAGGGCGGTGATGGCGGACAGGAGGTGGTCAGTGCCGGCGACGTTGATACGGTCGAAATCCTGCTGTGAGCTGCCGCGTACGGCGCCGGCCGCGTGAACCACGGCGGCTGAGCCTTCGACGAGTTGGTTCAGGGCGGTGCTGTCGTCCAGGTCACCCGCCACCAGTGCGACGCCCTGGCGGGCCAGCTGCTGTGCCCGCTCCGGTGTTCTGGCCAGGGCCCTGACGCGATAACCCTGTTGCAGCAGCCCGGCACACAGTGCCGTGCCGATGAACCCTGTGGCGCCGGTGACGGCGATCAGGCTGCCGCGGGGGATCAGGCTGATGCGACCCTCAGGCGGAACTCTTCGGTGACCGCGTTCAGGTTATCCGCCTCGTGGGTGCTGATGAAGTCCAGGCGCGCCTTGGCCCGGGACAGCTTGCCCGAAGAGGTCTTGGGCAGCGCGTGGGGAGGTACCAGCTCGACGTAGCAGTCGAGGCTCATTTCCAGGCGCAGCAGGGCGCTCAGGCGGCGTACCAGGTTGTTGCGCTTCTTGCTGTCGGTTTCCCGGCACTGGACCAGCAGCACACACATTTCCTCGCCCTCGTGGTCGGGTACCGAGAACGCTACCGCGTCGCCTGAGCGCACTTCCGGCTCCGCTTCGGCGATGTGCTCGAGATCCTGGGGCCAGATGTTGCGGCCGTGGATGATGATGAGGTCCTTCTTGCGGCCGGTGATGGTGAGCACGCCGTCCACCAGGTAGCCGATGTCGCCGGTATTGAGCCAGCCGTCCTCGTCGAGGGCGTGGCTGGATTCCTCCGGCAGGTTGAAATAACCGGACATGACGCTGAGGCCGCGCAGGTAGATCACGCCGCTGTGCCAGTCGTCCAGCACGGTCTCTTCGCCATCGCGAATCTGTACTTCAAAGTTGGGCAGCGGCACACCACAGTTGACGAAATGGCGACCGCGACCACGCTGGTCGCCCTCGTCCAGCAGTACGGCACGGTGATGGTCGGAGAGGTGATCGCTGTCGATATGGTGGGTGGTGAAACCGGTCCACAGGGGTGAAAAACTGACGCCGAGGGTACACTCGGCCATGCCGTAGCAGGCCAGGAAGGCGCGGCGATCAAAGCCGCAGGGCTGCAGCAGCTCGGCGAAGTAATCCAGGGTGTCAGGACGGATCATTTCCGCGCCGATACCGGCCACGCGCCAGTTGCTCAGGTCGTAATTCGGCAGGTCGTTGGGACGGACCCGACGGGCGCAGAGGTCGTAGCCAAAGGAGGGCGCAAAGGAAATGGTGGCGCGTGACCTGGTCATCAGCTCCAGCCACTGGCGCGGGCGCATGGCGAATTCCCGGGTATCGAGGTAGTCGATGGACACCTGCGCCGCCATCGGGACAAGCATGAAGCCCACCAGGCCCATATCGTGGTAGAAGGGCAGCCAGGACATCATGCGGTCGTCACCGTTCATCATCAGGCCGTGGCCGATAATGCCCTGCAGGTTCGCCATTGCGGTCTGGTGTTTGATCACCACGCCGCGGGGGAAACGCGTGCTGCCGGACGTGTACTGGATGTAGGAAATATCGTCGGGATTGATTTGTGGCAGTGCCTGCTGGCCAAGGGGCAGGGCGTGGAACGCTTCCGGCTTGTCCACCATGCGCAGGGCCAGGCCCTCGCTGGCTTCGAGCAGGAATGACAGGTAACCCTCAGAGGCGACCGCAATCGCCGCGTCGCTGGCTTCCAGCAGTCGCTGTAACTGCGCAACGTAGGCGTGATGGGCGCCGACCTTCACCGAGGCCGGCAGAGCGACGGGAATCAGGCCGGCATACTGGCAGGCGTAGAAAAAGCGCACGAATTCGGGGTCGGTCTCGGCCACCAGGGCAACCCGGCTGCCGGCCTCCAGTCCCAGTCCCAGCAACTTCTTTGCCAGCGCGATCGAGTCCAGGCGCAGCTCGCGATAGGGCAGGGCGCAGTAGATGGCACCGCGGCCGGTGTAGAAGTTGGCGCCGGTCTCGCCCTGGGCGGCGTAGTCGAGGGCGTCGGTCAGCGTGGCAAAATCTGCAGCGCGAAACTGCAGTGAATGATTCGTCGGCGTAGGGTTGAGTTCAGGAGATGACAAGTGACGTTCCTCAATTTGTGGCAGCCTGTCCGACGCTGCGTGTCCAAAATAATTCGATGGCTTCACCCTCCGAATGGCCGAGGGATAGAAGCCCAGATCAATAAAAATCAGTAGGTAGCGTGGGGTGGCGTTGTGTTCTGCTCGTCACTGTGCGCCCTCACCTGCCGGTAACCTGGACTGGTTACCAGACACGGCGCAACTTTAGCATTTTCGGGCTCCCGGCTCATGGGTAATAATACCAATCAACGGTGCGTATTAGTGCATTTTCCGGCGCTCCCCACCCCGGTTTTTTTTGGCGCAAGTATATGTTTTTATGGCACTTTTCCCCATATCGTTTCTCTGTAACCCGTTTGGGCTGTATACTGCGTGGCTTTGCCTTCGAGGGCGTGCGGCAGGGGAAGTCATGGCCAGTTCCGGGGATTCACCGATCACCCTCGAGGTAGTGACGGAGCGCGCCCAGTGGCGCCAGTTTCTGGCGCTGCCCCACCGCCTGTACGCGGACGACCCGGTCTGGGTGGCACCTCTGGACTTCGAGCAGCGCCAGCGATTTTCACCGGCCAATCACTTTTTCGAACACGCCCGCTGGCGCGCGTGGCTGGCCTTTCGCGGCGGCGTGGTGGTGGGTCGCATCACCGCCCAGATCGATGAAATGCACCTGCGCCAGCATGCAGACGGGGCCGGCTATTTTGGCATGCTCGAGGCCGAGGATGATCCCGCCGTGTTCGCCGCGCTGCTCGGGGCGGCCGGCCAGTGGCTGCGCGATGAGGGTATGCAGCGGGTGCGCGGGCCCCTGAATCTCCATATCAACGAGGAGGTCGGCCTGCTGGTCGAGGGCTTCTCGACCCCACCCTTCGTGTTGATGGGACATGCGCGCCCCTACTACGGCGCCGCCATCGAGGGGCAGGGCTATCGCGGGGTGAAGGATCTCCTGGCCTACCATATCCGTCCCGACTTCGAGCCGCCGCGGGTGATGAACAAGCTGGCCGAGCGCGTGTCGGACCGGGTGAATGTGCGAGCTGTCAGGCGCAAGCACCTGGGCGAGGATGCGCAGATCATGCTGGCTATTTTCAATGATGCCTGGGAGAAAAACTGGGGTTTCGTGCCGCTGGTGGCCGCCGAGTGGGAGGAAACAGTACGCACCCTGGCCAAGCTGATGCCGGACGACTATATCCAGATCGCCGAGTACGACGGTGAGCCGGTGGCGTTTATCGTCGCGCTGCCCAATCTCAACGAGGCCATAGCGGACCTGAAGGGGAAATTGCTGCCCTTCGGCTGGGCAAAGCTGCTGTGGCGCCTGAAGGTGCGCCACCCGCAGACCGCCCGTATACCCCTGATGGGGGTTCGCCAGAACTTTCAGCACTCGCGCCTGGGGCCTACCCTCGCGTTCATGGTGATAGATGCCGTGCGCAAGGCGATGCATGCCCGCGGCGTGAAAAACGTCGAGATGGGCTGGATCCTCGAGGATAACGACGGCATGCGCAATATCATTGAAACTATCGGTGGGCAGGCGTATAAGCGCTAC
>JAZBNW010000396.1:0-6369 GCA_036350855.1 Halieaceae bacterium | reverse complement strand
ATGGTCTAACTATCTATAACTCTATGATTTTTATGAAAAATGGTGGGCCCAGAAGGACTTGAACCTTCGACCTGCCGATTATGAGTCGGATGCTCTAACCAACTGAGCTATGGGCCCTGACGTGAGGAGAGGCGCGATTATAATTAAGAATCGTGCGCAGGCACAGCCTGCGGTGCGCTATTGTCGCAAAAACCGGTCCACGGTGTCGAAAGTTACTGCGCCGGCGCCACGCGCGGGATGAGTCCCCGCCACACGGTGCTTCACCCGGTCGGGATACCGGCGCTGATTCGACAGGTGCACCGGGACTCCTGGGCCGCAGTGTCAGGCCGGGTAGCCGGTAATGGCTCGAATGGATTTATATAGAGGGTTCAGCTGGCGGTAGATTTTCCGGTAGACCTCCTTGTAGAGCTTGTCGTAGATGAGTACATTCCCGGCGATGGGCTCAAAGCGGTCGCCCGCATGCGTCATGTGTTCCAGGGCTGTTTTATGGTCGGGATAAAACCCGGCGCCTACCGCCGCGTTGATGGCGGCGCCCAGCCCCGAGGTCTCGTAGGTGTGCGGGCGTTCGGCGGTGATGCCGAAGATGTCGGCGGTAATCTGCATGACCTCATCGCTCTGTGAACCGCCGCCGGACACTCTCAGGGACGTGACCTTGTGGCCGCTGCGCTGCTCCTGGCGCTCCTTGCCCTCGCGCAACGCGTAGGCCAGGCCCTCGATGATGGCGCGGTATATATGCGCACGGGTATGGATATCCCCGAAGCCGATAATGGCACCCTTGGCTTCCGGGCCGGGAACGCGTACCCCCGGTGACCAGTAGGGCTGCAGGACAAGGCCCATGGCGCCCGGGGGAACCTGCCGCAGCAATTCGTCAAACAGGGTCTCCGGCTCGACACCCCGCTCGGTCGCTATGCGCTGTTCGCGCAACCCGAACTCGCGCTTGAACCAGTTCACCATCCAGTAGCCGCGCTGTACGATCGTCTCCATGTTGTAGCTGCCCGGCATCGCGGCGGGGTAGGCCGGCACCAGCCTGATGGCCTCGCGGTATCGGCTGTCGGTGGTGTTATACGTGGCGGTGGTGCCGTAACTCAGGCTGCCCGTTTCGGGTGTGAAGCTGCCGGATGCCAGCACTTCACAGGCCTTGTCAGCGCCCGCGGATATAAGGGGCAGGCCGGCGGGTATGCCGGTTTCAAGGGCGGCCTGCCCGGTTATGGCGCCCAGCGGCGAACCCGCGGGAACCAGTTCGGGGAGTTGCTCGCGCCTGACCGGCAGCGCTTTCCATTTCCAGTCGCCCGGGCGGCACCAGTCCTGGCGCTTGAAGTCGAAGGGAATATAGCCCACCTGGCTGGCCACGGAATCCACGTATTTCCCGGTCAGCCGGTAGCTGTGGTAACCGGAAAGCAGCAGGAATTTGGCCGTCCTGTCCCAGATATCAGGCTGGTTGTTCCTGATCCATTGCGCCTCGGACTGGCTGCGAAAGGAGGCCACACTGGGCCTGGCGCCGAGCAGGGCCAGCACCGGGCCCCAGAGCCCCATGCCCGGCAGGTTTTTTTCCTCCCGCTGATCCAGCCACACAATGGCCGGCCGCAGGGGCTTGCCGTCACTGTCAAGGTTGATGACCGTGGCGCGCTGTGTCGTCAGCGCCACGGCCTTGATGGCGCTCCTGGGAAAGTCGAGTTTGGGCCAGAGGCCGTTGCAGGCCTCGCAGAGCTTGTCCCAGAAGTAGTCGACATGCTGCTCGGCCCAGCCGGGCTTGTCGGAAAAATAGGGTTCGATCTCTACCTTGTGCTTGGCTACCAGTTGTCCCTGCAGGTCGAACACCAGCGCGCGAACACTTTGCGTCCCGTTATCGATGGCCAGCAGGTAATCCTTGTTATTATCCATATCCCGGGTCCGAAGAATAAAGGTGTGGCGGGCGCTTACTCGGGCAGGTAGTAATACGTCTTCCAGATGTCCTGATAGCGAGCCAGTTCAGCTTGCCAGCGTTGTGCGTCCCACTGCAATTCCTCGCGGCAGATCAATTCCAGCTGCGGGAAAATCGATTCGCCGCCGTTCCAGAGCAGGGACCCCAGCCGGGTGCGGCGCAGTAGCAAATCGTCCAGGTGCACAACCGATTCGTTGCGCGCGGCCCAGCGGCACTCGGCCAGGCAGAATTCGGTACCCGCTATTTTGTCGCGCTCCGCGTCAACAGGCGTGTTGAGCAATTCCTGTGCGTGATTGCCATAGCGGCCAATCAGCCGCAGTGCCCAGGCCCTGTCGTCGGTATCGAGGCTTTGCGGGCTGATGTCCGGTGCGGCAAAGACGGCGTCGGACGCTTCTGTGACGCTCAGTGTGCCCAGGGTGCCGGTAGCGGCGTTGACCGCATCCAGTGCAATCAGGCGGAAGGTAGTCAGTTTGCCGCCGCTGACGGTGACCAGCCCCTGGTCTACCCAGACGGCGTGATTGCGCCTTTCCCTGGAGGGGTCTTTCGCCTTGTCCGAGCCTATCACCGGGCGCACGCCCGACCAGCTCGAAATGATGTCGTCGCGGGTAATGGCGTGGCCGGGGAATTGGCTGCCGACGGCGCTCAGCAGGTAGTCGAGTTCCCCGGCGCTCATGCGGGCCTCTGTATCCAGGTCCTCGTCGTGGTCCAGGTCGGTGTTGCCCACCACGGTGGCGCCTTCCCAGGGAAAGATAAACACCGGTCGTTTGTCCCGCGGGTGCAGTATGGTGAGCACATCGTCCACCGGCAGTCGCTCTCGCGGTATGACCAGGTGGCTGCCGCGCAGGGGGCGCACGCGTACTTCGGGGTTGACCTCATTGCGCAGGCGGTCGGCCCAGGCGCCGGTCGCATTGATCACCGCCCGTGCTCTCACCTCCACCCGCTCACCGGTTTCCACGTTGGCAACCACCACGCCGTCCACCACACCGTCCGCCTGGCCGGTTCGTCGCAGCAGCCGTTCCACCTTCATGTAATTGGCCGCAACACCGCCGGCGTCTATGGCTTCCTGCAGAATCCGCAGCACCAGGCGCGCGTCGTCGGTCACGGTGTCGGTGTAGTAGCAGGCGCCCCTGAGGCCCTCGCCGCTGATGCCGCTGAAGTGCTGTTCAACAGCCTTTTTGTTGAAGTAGCGGTGGTCCTTTATGCCGGCCAGCGTGTCATAGATGGTGAGCAGGATGCTGAAAGGGATGCGCCCGGGGAACTGGCCCTTGCGCAGGGTGAAGTAATAGCCCATGCGGTCGATCAGGCCGGGCAGTTCTTTCAGCAGCCGCTCCCGTTCCTGCAGTGACTCGCGGGTGAGCTTGATGTCGCCCTGGGCGATATAGCGCAAGCCGCCATGCACCATTTTCGAGGAGCGGCTGGAGGTGCCCCAGGCGAAATCCCGCTGTTCCAGCAACAGGGCCCTGAGCCCGCGCCGCGCCGCCTCGCGCAATATCCCCGCGCCGATAATGCCGCCGCCGACGATGACCAGGTCCCAGCTCTGCTCGCCCTGTTGCAGGGTGCTCCAGAGAGCCTCGCGGTTGCTAAAGGTTGTTCTTTGGGTCGTCATAGTCAAAACCTGGTGCGAATACGGGTGTAGCCGGGCGCCGCCGGTTCTTCAGGGCAGGAGTTTGCCCGGGTTCATCTGTTGTTGCGGGTCAAACACATCTATCAGCCCCTGTATGGCCGCCATGCCCAGCGCGCCTTTCTCGGCCTGCAGGTATTTTGCGTGGTCCTTGCCGACACCGTGCTGGTGGCTGATGGTGCCGCCATAGCTGACGATGGCTTCGGCGCCCGCGGCCTTGAGCTTTGCCCAGCGGGCGTGAGTTTGCTCGTAGCTGCTACCGCAGCGGAAAATATATGTGGTATAGATGCTGGAGCCCTGGCCGTACATATGGGACAGGTGGGTGAAGGCGTGCACGGATTCTCCCTCTGCTTCAAGGGCATTGGCAATGGCCAGCTCGATGCCGGCGGCCGCTTCATGCACACGCGACCAGTCTATCGCGGTTTCCATGGTGTCCACGGCAAATCCCGCCTCCCAGAGTCCGTGGCGTAAATAGGGCGTCCGAAAACGGCCGTGCTCCCATTTTTTACCCAGCAAGGTCCCCGTGCCGACCCCGCCGTGGCGCTTGCTTATCCTATTGGTGAGCTTCAATGCCGACTTGCACTGCGCCCTGGAGCCGGTCACACCAAAGGTAAACATGACCTTGTCAGCGCCGGCACCGCGTGCCGCCAGGTACTTCTCCAGCAAGGCAATGGCCTTTTCGCTGCCCGCCAGCTTGAGCTGGGTGAAGGTTTCAATCGCGTTGCTCATACGCATCATGGATAGCTGGATTTTGTCCTGTACCATTTCGCGCACGGCATTGATGCCGACTTCCCAGCTGGGGAAAAAAATGACGTGGAAGGACTCCGCTTCACACAGCGGGGTAACACGAACCTTGACCTCGGTGATGATACCCATGCGGCCCTCGGTGCCCAGGAACATCTCACGAATGTCGGGGCCGGCGGCAGAGGCGGGGAAGGTCGGAATATCCAGCGTACCCTGCATGGTCTCGACCCGGCCGCCGGCAAACATCTGCTCGATGCGGCCGTAGCGCAGCGATTGCTGGCCACTGGAGCGGCTGGCGACCCAGCCGCCAACGGTGGACAACTCCCAGGACTGCGGGTAGTGCCCCAGCGTGTAACCCTCCCGGTTCAGTTGGGACTCCACCTCGGGCCCCGCGGTCCCCGCGCCGAAAGTCGCAATCTGGCTTTCCTTGTCCAGCGCCATGAGGGTGTTCATCTTCGTCATGTCGATGGTCAGCACCGCCCGCTCACCCGCCTCGGGGTTGATATGGCCCACCACCGAGGTGCCGCCGCCGTAGGGTATGACATCGATCCGGTGGTCCCGCGCGTGCTGCAGCAAGGCCCGGACCTCTTCGCTGTTGCCGGGGAAGGCCACAGCGTCAGGGAAAACGCCGAACTCGCCGCTGCGCATGGCCAGCCAGTCCGGCAGGCTCTGGCCCCGGGCGTGGCGCAGGCGGTCCTCGGCGTCGATGCTGTAACTGTGGTGGGCCGCTAGCCGCGATGGCGGCACTTTCGACAGTGCCTGGGCCAGTGTCGCCTCAGGCAGGGGGGTTGATGTTCCAAGCAACTGCTCGAGGAACGAGCGCGCGGAGGCGCTTAGTTTGAAGTCCAGGTCGTTCCTGTCGTCCCCCCAGCCATTCCAGCGTTTCATTGCCCAGCCTCCTTTGCGGGCCAGAAGGCGACAGGCCCGGCCATGACAGAGGGCTTGTTACCCCATCGGTCTTTGATGAACGGTCGTCCGGCAGTGGTTTACTCGTCCAGGAAGCTGCGCAGGTAATCCGAGCGGGTGGGGTGACGCAGCTTGCGCAGGGCCTTGGCTTCTATCTGGCGGATGCGCTCACGGGTGACGTCGAACTGCTTGCCCACTTCTTCCAGGGTGTGGTCGGTATTCATATCGATGCCGAAGCGCATCCGCAGCACCTTGGCCTCGCGCGCGGTCAGGCCGGCCAGTACTTCCTTGGTGGCTTCCTGCAGGCCCTGGCCCGTGGCGGCATCCACCGGGGAGTGGATGGTGTTGTCCTCGATAAAATCGCCCAGGTGTGAGTCTTCGTCGTCGCCGATGGGGGTTTCCATCGAGATGGGCTCCTTGGCGATCTTCAGAACCTTGCGCACCTTGTCTTCCGGCATGTCCATGCGCTCGCCCAGTTCTTCCGGCGTGGGCTCACGGCCCATCTCCTGCAGCATCTGGCGTGAGATACGGTTGAGCTTGTTGATCGTCTCGATCATGTGCACCGGTATACGGATGGTGCGCGCCTGGTCGGCGATGGAGCGGGTGATCGCCTGGCGTATCCACCAGGTGGCGTAGGTCGAAAACTTGTAGCCGCGACGGTACTCGAACTTGTCCACCGCCTTCATCAGGCCGATATTGCCCTCCTGGATAAGGTCCAGGAACTGCAGTCCGCGGTTGGTGTACTTCTTGGCAATGGATATCACCAGGCGCAGGTTGGCTTCCACCATTTCCTTCTTGGCGCGACGTGCCCGTGCCTCGCCCATGGACATGCGGCGGTTGATCTCCTTGATCTCGGTGACGCTCAGGCCACTTTGCTCCTCGATCTGGATGATGCGTCGCTGCAGGCGCTGGATGGTTTCCTTCTCTGCCGCCAGCTTGCTGCCGTAGTCTTTCTTGCGGACATGGCGGGTCACCCACTTCAGGTCCGACTCGGAGCCCTGGAAGGTGGTGATGAAGTCCTTGCGCGGCATGTTGCACACCTTGATCGCGATGCGCATGATCTCGCGCTCCTGGTCTCGCAGTGAGGCCAGCAGGTTGCGCGGCGAATCTGTCAGGGGATCGAAAACCCGCGGGGTGAGCTTGAAGAACTTGAACAGCTCGCCCAGTTTTTCCATTT
>JAZBNW010000395.1:0-4559 GCA_036350855.1 Halieaceae bacterium | reverse complement strand
TGATGAATGTGCCCTTCACCCTGGCGGACCCCTCCCTGGACAAGCTGTTCCTACAGGAATCCGAGGCGGCGGGCCTGTTGAACCTCAAGGGCCACCGCTCGGTGGGCGGTATGCGCGCCAGCCTGTATAACGCGGTCAGCGAGGAAGCAGTGGACGCCCTGATAGCCTTCATGCAGGATTTCGAGCAACGCAAGGCGTAAGCGGGTAGTCTTCGGCTATGGCGGACACCAGGAATCTAGAGCAGGTCAGGGCTGACATCGACGCCATCGACCGGGAGATCCAGGGGCTTATCAGTCGCCGGGCGCAATGTGCCCAGCGGGTGGCCTCGATCAAGCTGGAGGAGGCGGAGCTGGCCCGCGCCCGCGGGGAACCCGAAGCGGAGGCGGTCTTCTACCGGCCCGAGCGGGAGGCGCAGGTGTTGCGGCGGATCATCGAGCGCGACACCGGTCCCCTGGCGGGGGACAGCGTCGCCCACGTGTTCCGCGAAATCATGTCGGCCTGCCTGGCGCTGGAGCGGCCCCTGCAGGTCGCCTACCTCGGCCCCGAGGGTACCTTTACCCAGGCGGCCTCGATCAAGCATTTCGGTCATGCGGCGATCTGCGTGCCCCAGCCCACTATCGACACGGTGTTTGACCAGGTGGAGTCGGGGGAGTGCAATTACGGTGTCGTGCCGGTGGAGAATTCCACCGAGGGCATGGTCAGCCACACCCTGGACAATTTCATGGACTCGCCGCTCAAGATCTCCGGCGAGGTCGAGATGCGGATCTGCCACCACCTGCTGGTGGCGCCGGGCACCCGGGAAGAGGATGTGGTGCGTATCTGCGCTCACCAGCAGGCGCTCGCCCAGTGCCGCAACTGGCTCGACCGGCACTGGCCGAAGGCAGAGCGCCAGGCGGTCAGCAGCAACGGCGAGGCGGCCCGGCTGGCGGCGACCACGCCGGGCGTGGCGGCGGTGGCAGGGGATATGGCGGCGGAGCTCTACCAGCTGCAGCCCCTGGCCCGCAACATCGAGGACTACCCCGACAACACCACCCGGTTCCTGGTGATCGGCCGGGAGGAAGTGCCACCCAGCGGCATGGACAAGACGTCCATTATCGTGTCGAGCCGCAACAAGCCGGGCGCCCTGTTTTCCCTGCTGGACCCCTTCCGCCGCGCCGGCGTCAGCCTGACCCGCATCGATACCCGGCCCTCGCGCACGGAGAAGTGGGCCTATGTCTTCTTCATCGAATTTGAAGGGCATCTGCAGGATCCGGGTATTGCCGCCATCGTCAATGAACTGGAAGAGCAGTCAATCCTGCTGAAGCCGCTGGGGTCCTATCCCCGGGCCGTGCTCTAGATGCGCCAGTATCCGGCAGACACCGTCGTCATTCTGGGTCTGGGCCTGATCGGCGGCTCGCTGGCACGGGCCTTGCGCCAAAGTGGCTTCAGCAAGCGCTTTGTCGGCTGGGGGCACCGTGAGCCCTCCCTGCGGCGCGGCGTGGAACTGGGGGTGATCGACGACTTCACCCTGGACCTGGACGCCGCCATGGCGCAGGCGGACATCCTGGTGCTGTGTACGCCGACCCTGATCGCCGCGGACATGCTGGGAGACATTCTGCCCCGGCTGCAGCGGGGCGGCCGCTGCCCGGTGATCACCGACGTGGCCAGCGTCAAGGGCAATCTGCGCGACGCGGCTGTCAGGGCAGTGGGTGCCATGCCGCCTCAGCTGGTGCTCGCGCATCCGATTGCCGGGTCCGAGCGCAGCGGGGTCGAAGCCTCGGACGCCGACCTGTTCGTCAACCACCGGGTGATCCTCACGCCGGAGGAGGGCAATGACCCGGCGGCAGTCGAGCTGGTCCGGGCCATGTGGGCCAGTACGGGGGCCGAGGTGGTCGATCTGGGGGTGGCGGAACACGACGCCGTGCTGGCGGCCACCAGCCACCTGCCCCATGTGCTGGCCTACGCCCTGGTCGATGCGCTGGCCCAGTCCCCCGCGAGCAGTGATATCTTTCGCTTCGCCGCGGGAGGCTTCCGGGATTTCACCCGCATAGCCTCCAGCGACCCGGCCATGTGGCGGGATATCGCGATCGCCAACAAAGCGGCCCTGCTGGAGTCGATCGACCTGTTCAGCGAGCACCTGGGCCGGTTGCGCCGGGCCGTGCAGGATGGGGACGGCGAGCAGTTGTTCGGCACGTTCAGCCGGGCCAAACTGGCGCGGGATGAATTCGCCGCCATTCTTGCCGGGCGCGGCCAGCCCAAACACTGATAGCCCTGAGCCCGAGAGAAAGCTATGGAATTCAAGTTACTGCCAGGCGGTGATATCACGGGAGAAGCCCGCGTCCCGGGGGACAAGTCCATCTCCCATCGCTCCATCATGCTGGGTGCCCTGGCCGAGGGTGTGACCCGGGTCAGCGGCTTTCTCGAGGGTGAGGATGCCCTGGCAACCGTCGCGGCTTTTCGCGATATGGGGGTGCAGATCGACGGCCCGGAGGATGGTCGGGTCACCATTCACGGGGTGGGTCTCAATGGCCTGACTGCTCCCGCAGGGCCCCTGGACCTGGGTAACTCGGGCACCAGCATCCGCCTGCTGGCAGGCCTGCTGGCCGGGCAGCCCTTCAGCTGCGATCTCACCGGAGACGAGTCCCTGCGCGGCCGGCCCATGGGCAGGGTGATCGACCCCCTGACCCTGATGGGCGCGGACATACGCGGCGCCGAAGGCGGCAGGCCGCCCCTGCATATCAGCGGTGGCAGGCCGCTCACCGGTATCCACTACGACCTGCCGATGGCCAGTGCCCAGGTGAAGTCCTGTGTCCTGCTGGCGGGCCTGTACGCCAGCGGCACCACCTCGGTAACCGAACCCGCGCCCACCCGCGACCATACCGAGCGCATGCTGCGGGGCTTTGGCTACAAGGTCAGCAACGACAATGGCGTGATCGCCCTGGCGGGGGGCGGTACCCTGCAGGCCACGGCGATCGATGTACCGGCGGATATCTCCTCCGCTGCGTTTTTCCTGGTGGCGGCCAGTATTGCGCCGGGCTCGGACCTGTTGCTGACCCACGTGGGGGTCAACCCCACGCGCACCGGCGTCATCAACATCCTCAGGCTGATGGGCGCGGATATCACGCTGCGCAACCAGCGCGAGGTGGGCGGTGAACCGGTGGCGGACATCAGGGTGCGCTACGCCCCACTGCATGGTATCGACATACCGCAGGACCAGGTGCCGCTGGCGATCGACGAGTTTCCCGCCCTGTTTATCGCCGCCGCCTGCGCCCGGGGGCGCACCGTACTGCGCGGTGCCGGCGAGCTGCGGGTCAAGGAAAGCGACAGGATTGCCTCGATGGCCGAGGGCCTTACCACCCTGGGTATCGACAACGAGGTGCTCGACGACGGCATCATTATCGATGGCGGCACCCTGGGTGGCGGGGTGATCCGCACCTTTCACGACCACCGCATTGCCATGTCCTTTGCCATCGCGGCGCTGCGGGCGGAGGAGGAGATCCGGGTGCTGGATTGTGACCACGTGGCAACCTCTTTCCCCGGTTTCGATGCGCTGGCCCGGGGCCTGGGCCTGCAGATCTCGGCGATGACAGACTGACCCGTGGCGCAGGTTCCGGTAATAACAGTCGACGGGCCCAGTGGCGCCGGCAAGGGCACCATCAGCCACATGCTGGCGGATACCCTGGGGTGGCATTTTCTCGACAGCGGTGCGCTCTACCGGGTGACCGGCCAGGCCTGCCTGATCGAGGGCGTCAGCTGGGACGACCATCCCGCCGTGACCGAGATCGCCCGCCATCTCCAGGTCAGCTTCCGCACCGCCCCCAGCGGGGAGATCCTGGTGTCCTATAAAGGCCGCGATGTGAGTCGGGAAATCCGCACGGAAGAGGGGGGCCGCGGCGCTTCAACCGTGGCGGCGATTCCCGCAGTGCGCGATGCCCTGCTGGCGCGCCAGCGGGAGTTCTGCCAGGCCCCCGGCCTGGTGGCGGACGGCCGCGATATGGGCACCGTGGTTTTCCCCGCGGCGCCACTCAAGATTTTCCTCACCGCCAGCGCTCTGGAGCGGGCCGAGCGGCGCTACAGGCAGTTGATTGCAAAGGGGGAAAATGTTAGTCTCCCGCGCCTTCTGAAGGACATAGAGGAACGCGACGAGCGCGACAGCAGTCGTGATGTCGCGCCCCTGGTGCCCGCGGAAGACGCCATAGTCATCGACAGCACCGCCACTTCCATCGAGGATGTGTTCGCACAGGTGATGCAGAAGGTGAAGGAAAGAGGTCTTATCCCGGCGTGATATGCGCCGATCTTCCTGAAAATGGCAAAAAATACTGTTGCTCCCGCTGAATCCAGCCAAGGTGTCGGGCAGCAGTCAACAGTGGATGACCCGGGTCGGCTGGAGACGCGGTTGGAGGTGGGTAACCACCGATCATTATTTACAGGTAATGTGCAATGAGCGAATCTTTCGCCGAACTATTTGAAGAGAGTCTGAAAACCGTCGATATGCAACCCGGCGCCATCGTCACGGGTGTGGTCATCGACATCGATAACGAGTGGGTCACCGTCCATGCGGGCCTGAAGTCCGAAGGTGT
>JAZBNW010000394.1:0-9945 GCA_036350855.1 Halieaceae bacterium | reverse complement strand
CATAGCACCACCGGGAAATTCGGCTGCTGCGCAACTCGACCAAAATTGCTGCGCAATTTTTGGGACTCGAACAGTGCCCGAAAAGCGGGGCAGGCTCTGCTCGCAGAAAGCCCCGAATTTTCTTGTGGAGCTAAGCATGGCCTGACTGATCCGGGCTATCCGCTCACCGCCGACTTCCCATCGAGTGCAAAAAAACAGTTATGCTTGATGGGTAAGCGGGAGTTTCAAATTTCCGAGGGACATTCCGAGGTGTTGCGGGCGGGTGGGGGCCCCCGAATCAGTCAGGCCATGTTTAGCGGAGCAAACCAATTCGGGGCTTTCTGCGAGGACTGTTCGAGTCCCAATTTTTTTTGCGAAGCAAAAAAATGGTCGAGTTCCGCAGCAGCCGAATTGGTTTGCGGAGCTATGGCCGATTCGGGGGCCCCCACCCGCCCGCAGCACCGCTTTCAGACACCCAAACCAAAAAAAACCGACTCAAAGGCCGGTTTTTTTCAGAGCAAGAACCACCCTACAGCTTGGCTTCCAACTCCGGCAGGGCGTTGAACAGATCAGCGACAAGACCGTAATCGGCAACCTGGAAAATAGGTGCATCCTCGTCCTTGTTGATCGCGACGATCACCTTGGAGTCCTTCATGCCCGCCAGGTGCTGGATCGCGCCGGAGATACCGACGGCGATGTACAGGTCCGGAGCCACGATCTTGCCGGTCTGGCCGACCTGCATGTCGTTGGGTACGAAACCGGCGTCGACTGCTGCACGGGACGCGCCGATAGCAGCACCCAGCTTGTCGGCGATACCGTCGAGCAGTTTGAAGTTCTCGCCATTCTGCATGCCGCGCCCGCCGGAGATCACGATCTTGGCTGAGGTCAGCTCGGGACGGTCGGAAACCGCAACTTCCTCACCCACGAAGGAGGAAAGGCCCGCATCGTGAACAGCGGTCACCGCTTCGATAGTGGCAGAGCCGCCCTCGGCGGGAGCCGCATCGTAGGCGGTGGTGCGCACCGTGATGACTTTCTTGGCGTCGGTGCTCTTTACCGTGGCGATGACGTTGCCCGCGTAGATCGGTCGCTTGAACGTGTCGGCGGATTCTATCGAGGTAACCTCGGAGATTTGAGCGACGTCCAGCAGGGCCGCAACCCGTGGCATGGTGTTCTTACAATTGGAGGTCGCGGGCGCGATGATGTTGTCGTAGGCCGCGCCGACTTCGGCGATCAGCAGGCTGACGTTTTCCGCCAGCTGATGCTCGTAGGCGGCGTTATCTGCCACCAGTACCTTGCCCACACCGGCAACCTTGGCGGCGGCCTCGGCTGCGCCACCGCAATTCGCGCCGGCAACCAGGATATCGATACCGGCGCCCATGGCCTGTGCAGCGGCTACCGCATTGAGAGTGGCAACTTTCAGGCTGCTGTTGTCGTGTTCTGCAATTACCAGGGTGCTCATCAGATTACTTTCGCCTCGTTCTTCAGTTTGTCGACAAGTTGCTCCACATCAGCAACCTTGATACCAGCCTTGCGCTCGGCCGGCGGCTCTACCTTGACCTGGGTCAGGTGGGTGGTTACGGACACGCCCAGATCTTCAGGGGTGTATACGTCCAGCTGCTTCTTCTTGGCCTTCATGATGTTCGGCAGAGAGGCATAGCGCGGCTCATTCAGGCGCAGGTCGGTGGTGACGACAGCCGGGAGGCTCAGACTGAGAGTCTGCAGGCCGCCGTCCACTTCCCGGGTAACGTTCAGCTTGTCACCGTCTACGGAGATTTCTGAAGCGAAGGTGCCCTGGGGCATATTGGCCAGCGCGCCCAGCATCTGTCCGGTCTGGTTGTTGTCCCCATCGATGGACTGTTTGCCCAGGATGACCAGTTGCGGCTGCTCCTTGTCGACCACACCCTTGAGCAGTTTCGCTACCACCAGAGGCTCGACCGGGCCGGTGGTTTCCACCTGGATTCCACGGTCCGCACCCAGCGCCAGGGCGGTGCGAATCTGCTCCTGGCAGGACTTATCACCAATCGATACCGCGATCACTTCGGTAGCGGTACCTGCCTCTTTCAGGCGTACGGCCTCCTCTACAGCGATTTCACAGAAGGGATTGATAGCCATCTTGACGTTATTCAGGTCAACATTACTACCATCGGCTTTGGCGCGAACCTTGACGTTATAGTCAACGACGCGTTTAACGGCTACAAGAACCTTCATGGATTCTCCCTAGTTTTTCAGGTGGGTATTCAAGGCACAACCCGTGGCAGTGGGCTGCGTCAGCGTAATTTCGGCTGGGTATGATGCCGACTAAAGCACGGCGGGTCAATAGCGTTCCGGGCCGGCGGGAGGCGCTGCAGGGCGCAACCGCAAGACCGGGACAAATTCGACAAATATGGCTTTTTATCCATAGAAATTATATACTTGCGCCCCTTCTATTCGCTGCTGCCCGCACGGCATCCGGCGCTTCCCCATTCGCTTGAAGAGGACAGGATTGTGGATCGAGAATCTATGGAGTTTGATGTTGTTATCGTCGGCGCTGGACCTGCCGGACTCTCCGCAGCCTGCAGCATCATGCAACTGGCCAGGGAAAAGGAACAGGAGGTCACTGTCTGCGTTGTGGAAAAAGGCTCCGAGGTGGGCGCCCATATTCTGTCCGGTGCGGTACTCGAACCCCGCGCCCTGAACGAGCTTTTCCCCGACTGGAAAGAGCTCGGCGCACCGTTGAATACGCCGGTAACGGAAGACAAATTCTTTTTTTACCTCAGCCCCACCAGGGCGATCAAGCTGCCCAACTTTTTCATCCCCAAGCCCACCCACAACGAGGGCAACTATATCGTCTCCATGGGCAACGTCTGTCGCTGGCTGGCAGAACAGGCCGAGGGCCTCGGGGTAGAGGTTTACCCCGGATTTGCCGCGGCGGAAGTGCTTTACCATGAAGACGGCCGGGTGAAAGGTATCGCCACAGGTGATATGGGCGTGAGTGCCAGCGGCGAACACAAGGACAGTTACATGCCCGGCATGGAACTGCACGCAAAGTACACCCTGTTTGCGGAGGGCTGTCGCGGCCACCTGGGCAAGCAGTTGATTGACAGGTTCTCGCTGGATGCCGGCAAGGACCCGCAGCACTACGGTATCGGTATCAAGGAAATCTGGGAAATCCCGCCGGAAAAACATGAGCAGGGCCTCGTCGTCCACGGCCTGGGCTGGCCCTTGAGCGAGACCGGTAGCGGCGGCGGCGCCTTCATGTACCACGCCGATAACAACCAGGTGTATGTCGGCCTGATCGCCGACCTCAACTACAGCAACCCGCACATGAGCCCGTTCCAGGAATTTCAGCGCTGGAAGCACCAGGCGGAGACGGTCAAATATCTCGAAGGCGGTACGCGTATCGTCTACGGGGCGAGGGCGATTACCAAGGGTGGTCTCAACTCCCTGCCGCGCATGTACTTCCCGGGCGGCCTGTTGATCGGCTGCGATGCCGGCACACTCAACAGCGTCAAGATCAAGGGAAACCACACCGCGATGAAGAGCGGCATGCTGGCGGCCGAGTCTGTGGTGGAGGCCCTCGCCCAGGGGGACGCCGCGCCCGCGGACCTGGCATCCTACGCCACCAGAATCGAGAACTCCTGGCTGCACGAGGAGCTCTACAGCACCCGCAACTTCTCCGGATTCATGCACAAATTCGGCATCCTGCTCGGGTCCGCCATGGTCTGGATCGACCAGAATATCTTTGGCGGCAAGTTGCCCTTTACCCTGAATGATTCCCGCCCGGACTATGCGACGCTCAAGCCGGCGGCGGACTGCAAGAAAATCGATTACCCCAAGCCCGACAATAAAATCAGCTTCGACCGCCTTTCCTCGGTATTCCTGTCCAATACCAACCACGAGGAGGACCAGCCCTGTCACCTGAAACTGCAGGACCCGGCAATCCCGCTGGCCAGCAATTTGCCGATGTACGATGAGCCCGCCCAGCGCTACTGCCCGGCGGGAGTATATGAGATCGTCGAGGACGCCGGCGGCAAGCGCTTCCAGATCAACGCCCAGAACTGCGTCCACTGCAAGACCTGTGATATCAAGGATCCCGCCCAGAACATTACCTGGGTAACGCCTGAAGGTTTTGGTGGCCCGACCTACCCCAATATGTAGTGCGCCCGGCGCAACGGCGTCGCCAGGCTAGGGTTGCGGCGCCAGCGCGAAGCAGTAGTCGCCACTGCTGAGAGTAGGTACGCCATCGCGGTCTTCGGCGAGGTCCACCAGGCGGTACCACGCAGGCCTCGAACACAGCCCGGTCAGTCCGTGATCCAGCTGCAGGACGGGAATATCCCCGAGTGTGGGCTCGAAAAACAGGGGATGCCCTTTGCCAATGACCACTGTCGCGCCGGTATTGAGTGTAGCTCGCAACACCTGCGTGCCCCCCTCCTCCAGCGCTGAGACATCCGTGACGATGAGTGGGTGGAGTTCGACTTCTATTCGCCACTTCTCGGCGGGGGTGACGAGATAGTAGTCACCATCCTCTTCCCGCCGCAGGATGCTGGCAAACAGCCTGACGAGTGATTCGCGCCTGATCGGCGTGCCCTCGTGGTACCAGCTACCGTCAGCGGCGATGCGGATGGGTATATCTCCCGACAACTCGGGGTGCCACAGATGCAGGGGCGGTGAATCGAAGTTGCGCCGCTTTACCTGTTTTTCGAGCCCCTCCAGTGCATCAGCCATCGCGTCTCCTGTCGCCGACGGTCGTCGGCCTAACACCCGAAGCCTGGCATCAAAGTGCGATGGGCACCCCTCCGGGAGATATTGGAAAAATGAAACTCAGGCGCAGTCGCCGATCAAGCGGACATTTATCACACCGTCCAGCCGACGCATTTTCGCCAACACGTCATCGGTGACGTGCGTGTCGATATCGATCAGGTTGTAGGCTACCTCGCCCCGGCTTTTGTTCAGCATATCGATCACGTTGATATTTTCGTCAGCCAGGATTGCAAGCACGCTGCCCAGTATCCTGGGCACGTTCTCGTTGCTCACGGACAGCCGACACCCCCGGACCCTCTCAAGTTCAAGGGTGGGAAAATTCACCGAGTTGCGGATATTGCCGTTCTCGAGAAAATCCCGCAGCTGCTCCGCAGCCATGATGGCGCAGTTGTCCTCGGCCTCGTCGGTGCTGGCGCCAATATGAGGCATGAGAATGACGTCGTCGCGCCCGATCAGGGCCGGCGCGGGGAAATCGGCGATATATTTACGCAGCTTGCCTGCCTCCAGTGCCTGGACCAGGTCGTCCTCGTTGACGATTTCCTGGCGGGCAAAGTTCAGCAGGCAGGCACCGGGCTTGAGTGCCCCCAGCAGCTCGGCGTTGACCAGACCCCGGGTGGAGTCCAGTACCGGCAGGTGGAGGGTTATGTAGTCACAGCGGGCGAACAGGGCCGACAGCGTGTCGGCTTTGCGTACCTTGCTGGAAAGACGCCATGCGGCCTCGACAGACAGTGCCGGGTCGTAGCCAACGACCTCCATACCCATGGTGAGCGCCATCTCGGCGACCATGGAGCCGATCGCACCGAGGCCGACAACCCCCAGCGTCTTGCCAACGAGCTCGTTGCCCTTGAACTGCTTTTTCTGGGCTTCCAGGGTGCGGTGCATCTCGGCCTTGTCGGTCATGCCCGCCAGGGTATCGACATAGCGAATCCCCTCGATGATACCTCGCGAGCCGAGCAGCATGGCGGTCGCCACCAGTTCCTTTACCGCGTTGGCGTTGGCCCCCGGTGAATTGAAAACAGGGATGCCGCGCCGGGTACACTCCGCCACGGGAATATTGTTTACCCCCGCCCCGGCCCGGCCGATCGCCAGCACGGAATCGGCGATATCCTCGGGCTTGAGCTGGTGGCTTCGCAGCAGGATTGCATCCGGGTGGGCGAATTCGCTGGCGATCTCGTAGCAGTCGCGGGGAAGCCGCTCCAGCCCCTTGATTGAAATCTGGTTGAGTGTGAGTACCTTCCTGGCCATGCTTACCTCAGATTAGTTTACGGAAATATCTGCACCATCGCGCAGGCCGCGTTGAAACTCACTGTCCACAAGACCCGCGTATTCTCCGCTCACTTGCCGCAGGAGTGATATCCGGGCATTTTGCTCCAGGGCCTCAAAGCTGCCCGGGGTTACGCCGGTCAGGGATATCACCTGGGCGTCACCGGAGGGCGCCATCAGGAAATCGACAAGTATCTGCCCCTGCGCCGGCACCGGCAATTCAAACGCCCTGGCGAGCACCTCCCGCGGTACAGCGCCATTGCGCCTGTCTGCCCCGAGCTCTACCTGCCAGCTGTAACCGGCTGCTGTGGCGACCTGTTCCATACTCGCGCCAGCGGCCAGTTCCTGAACTATCCTGTCCGCTTCCGCAGCGACCCTTTCCCGCGCCGACTGCTCTATGAGTATCGTCGCGATCTGATCCCGCACATCCGCCAGCTCTCGCAACCGGGGCGGGTTGTGCTTGTGCTTGTGAAGAACCACGAACCTGTCTTCGCCCAGCTCGATGACATCACTGTTATGGCCCGCCTCGAGGACTTCCTCGGAAAATGCTGCGCTCAGCAGTACGGGATTGGCGAACAGCCCCTGCGCCTGGTCCCGTGCGACGGGCTCGCTGCGCTGTACATCGAGACCGAGCTCGCTGGCCGGCCTGCTGAGATCTTCCGCGTTGAACACCAGGTCCTTCAGGTTTTCTACCACGAGCAGCAGCTCACCGCGCGCCTGGGCGAGCTGCAGCTGTTCCTCGATCCCGGGGCGCAGCTCTTCCAGCGTCGGTGCGTTGCCCTCCCTGCGCTCGGTAACCAGCAGCAGGTGGGTACCGGCGTCCGTCGTCACCGGCGCAGAGACTTCACCCACCGCAAGACTGGCCACGGCGTCTTCCATTTCCGCAGGGAAAGCGTCTCCACTCGAGAAGCCGAGGTCGCCGCCGTTCGCCGCCGAGCCCACATCGTCGGAAGCCTCCGCCGCCAGTTCGGCAAAAGCGGTCCCTGCCGCAAGCCTCGCCCGGGCGGCCTCGACTCGCTGCTCTAGTGCATCGGCGTCTTCGCCGTCTCGCCGCTCGAACAGTATGTGGGAAACCCGATTCTCTGTTTTGTACCGGGCATTCTCTACCTCCAGCTGGTAGGCCTCCAGCACGGCACTTTCTTCCACCGGCTGCCTGAACAGATCAGGGGTGAGCTCTATGTAGTCAAGTTCAACCGACTCCGGGGTACGGAAGTCATCCTGGTGTTCCGCAAAATAGGCGCTGATCTGCTCCTCGGTAACTTGCTGCTGGTCAATGAAGGTTTGCAGCGGAATGGTCAGGTAGCGAAGATCGCGCTGCTCCGCATCGACCTGTGCATTCAGGTCCAGTTCCAGCGGCGTGGCGAACTCGCTGCCGGCGAGGCCACTGCGCAGTTGTGCCAGGGCGATGTCCTCACGCAGGGACTCTTTGAAGTATGCGGGGGTATAGCCGGCACTCGACAGCACACTGGTGAACATTTGCGGCGAGAACTTTCCTTCGATCTGGAACTGTTCCATACCGCCGATAACACTGCCGATCTCCCGTTTGGACACGGTGAGGTCCATGGACTCTGCCGACTGCATCAGCAGTTTTCGGCCAATCAGCGAGTTGAGCGCCTGGTTGGTGATCACCTCGTCATCGAGCAGGGTCGGGTCGAAATTATCACCCATCATGGCTATCAGCCGGCGCTTCTGGGTATTGACCGCCTGTTGAAGCTCCTGCGGGCTGACCTCCTCCCCGTTGACTTCGGCGACACCCGCGCCCCCGCCTCCGACAAGAATTGACTCTATGCCAAAAATTGAGAAAGAGATGACAATCAACCAGACCACAACCTTGATGGCTGGCCCCTGGACATTCTGTCGTATGTTCTGAAGCATCGATACTTACTCCGGGAAACTAAAAAAAAAGCGCACCAACCGGTGCGCCTTTCTGTATGTTCGGGATGCCACCGTCGCCATGCCCGCAGGTATCTTACCAGCGAAGCCGATCTACCGGTTACACCCCTCTCCCTGGGCTCAGGAGTTTACAGCGTCTTTCAGTGCCTTGCCTGCCTTGAAGCCAGGTACATTGGACGCCTTGATTTCAATCGTCGCGCCAGTCTGTGGGTTACGGCCGCTGCGCGCACTGCGGTGCTTCACAGAGAAGGTACCGAAACCGACCAGGGAAACCTGGTCACCTTTTGTCAACGCATCGGTGATGCTGTCCACAACCGCATCAAGCGCTCGACCGGCAGATGCTTTGGGTAGGTCTGCGGCAGTTGCGATTGCATCAATCAGTTCAGTTTTATTCACACTTATCCCCTTGGTAGGTAAAAAAATAATGATCCTGGTTTCAAGGCCCTGGAGTACAGTCTGGTTTTATAAACCCCGGGACAACTCGTTGTCGGGCGTCACGCCCAGCCTGGAATGGCATCGTTGATTGCAAACTGGTGCGGACGCCGATAAACACAAATGTTTGCAAAAACACCGGTTTAATCGAACGCACGACTTTATACCAGACGTCGGATACCGGTCAACATCGGAGCCCGCAGTTAGTGGGTATTTATCCGATTTTTTTCGTCCTGGTCATCTTCTGGCCCGGTTCCCACCGAGCCCGCACGAAATTCTTCATCGGTCAACGGCTCCGGCATTGATTCGAGCGCTATCGCCAGCACCTCGTCGATCCACTTCACCGCGCGAATAGTCAGGTGCTCCTTTATATTGTCCGGCACTTCCTTGAGGTCGCGTTCATTCTCTTTCGGGATGATGACGGTCTTGTTACCACCGCGTCGCGCCGCGAGCAGTTTTTCCTTCAAGCCACCGATTGGCAACACCTCACCGCGCAGGGTGATCTCACCGGTCATCGCCACATCCGCTCGCACTGCAATATTGGTCAGAACCGATACGAGAGCCGTACACATTGCGACACCTGCACTCGGCCCGTCCTTGGGCGTGGCGCCTTCGGGCACATGAAAATGCACGTCGTGCTTCTCATGGTATCCCGCCGGGATACCCAGCATTTGTGAGCGACTGCGCACAACAGTGGAAGCAGCCTGGATCGATTCCTGCATCACGTCGCCCAGCGAACCGGTTTTCACGTAGCGCCCCTTGCCGGGCAGTGCGACTGCCTCGATAGTCAGCAGTTCGCCGCCCACGGAGGTCCATGCCAGGCCAGTGACCTGGCCGATCTTGTTCTGTTCTTCCGCGATACCGTAATTGTATTTGCGCACACCCAGCAGGTCGGGCAGCATTTCGGCACCGACGGTGGTGCTGCCACTGGCCTCGCCGAGGGTAATCGCCTTGACCATCTTGCGGCAAACCTTGGCGATTTCCCGCTCGAGGGCGCGCACCCCGGCTTCCCGGGTGTAGTAGCGGATGATATCGAGAATCGCCCCTGCGCTGATGGCCAGTTCGTCTTTTTTCAGACCGTTCAACCTGATCTGCTTGGGGCACAGGTAGCGCTCGGCGATATTGAGTTTTTCGTCCTCTGTGTAGCCGGGTATGCGGATGACTTCCATACGATCGAGCAACGGCCCGGGAATGTTCATCGTGTTGGAGGTGCAGACGAACATCACATCGGAGAGGTCGTAATCGACCTCAAGGTAATGGTCGTTGAACGCGTGATTCTGCTCGGGGTCGAGTACCTCCAGCATGGCGGATGCAGGGTCACCGCGATGATCCATCCCCATCTTGTCTATCTCGTCCAGCAGGAACAGCGGGTTCTTTACCCCGGCCTTGGCCATTTTCTGCAACAGCTTGCCAGGCATCGAGCCGATATAGGTCCTGCGGTGACCACGGATCTCCGCCTCGTCACGCACGCCGCCCAGGGCCATGCGCACGAATTTGCGATTGGTCGAGCGCGCTATCGATTCGCCCAGGGATGTCTTGCCGACGCCGGGTGGCCCCACCAGGCATAACACCGGACCTTTTACCTTGCGCACGCGCTTCTGCACTGCAAGGTATTCCAGTATCCGGTCCTTGACCTCT
>JAZBNW010000393.1:0-5438 GCA_036350855.1 Halieaceae bacterium | reverse complement strand
TTGCAGTCATGGCTCTCGGGCTCGCGGCAGGGCTTGCCCGGGGCGCCACCGAGTCACCGGCCATCGTGGAGGTGGCCGAGGTCACCCGCGGCAGTGACACCGCGGTGTTGAAGCTGCCCGGCTCGGTGCTCAGCAAGCAGGACGCCCAGATTTCAGCCGAGGTCACCGGCCGGCTGGTATGGGTCGCCGAGGTGGGGGAGCACATCGGCGAGGGCGAACCGCTGGCGATCATCGACGATCACCTGCTCAAACTGCAGCTGCGCAACGACTGGGCCGAGATAGAGCGCATCAAGGCCGATATCGAGTACAACCAGCGCCAGATTGCCCGGCTCGAACGCCTGGCGGAACAGAACAATACCTCCCGGTCCGGCCTGGACGAGGTGCAATCCCGTCTGCAGATGCTGCTGCAGGAGCATCGCATCGCCGAAGTGGCCCGGGACCGCACGGTCTACGACCTGGGTCGCGCCAGGGTGCGGGCGCCTTTTTCCGGGGTCATAGCCAGCCGGGATGCCGATGTCGGCGAGTACACCGAGCCCGGCGACCCCCTGTTGCGGCTGGTGGACACCGACTCGCCGGAAATCAGCGTCAATGCCCCGCTGCGCGCAGCCCGTTACAACCAGCCGGGGTCAGAGGTGCGGGTGGAAGGCGGCGGTCAGCAAGTACTCGCCAGGATCCGGGCGATCGTACCGGTGGGGGACACCCTGTCCCGGATGATGGAGGTGCGCCTTTCCCTCGAGCCCGGGTACTGGCAGATCGGCGAGGCGGTCACCGTCGAGCTGCCCGACAGCCTGCCGGCGGATACCCTCAGCGTACCGCGGGACGCGCTGGTCCTGCGCGACCGGGAAGTATTTGTCTACAAACTGTCGCCGGACAACACGGCGGTAAAAGTACCGGTGACCACCAGCCCGGGCCGCGGCGCCGATATCGCCATCCAGGGGGCCCTGCAACCGGGGGCGCTGGTGGTAGTGCGGGGTGCGGAGCGCCTGCGCGACGGCCAGGCCGTAAAAATAAGCCCCCGCCGGCAACAGCCGCTGCCCGATAACGCCAGCTAGGCGCCTGTCGGGTTCCTAATTGATCCGCACGGCGGGAGCGCCCGGTTTGCGCGCCGCTACCTCACCTATGATTTCCGCCTGCGGATAAGCACGGCAGCGCAGGGCGTCCCGCAGGGATCCGGCCCCCTCGGCCCCGACGCCCAGCAACAGACCGCCACTGGTCTGGGGATCGAACAGGATCTGCAGCAGCGCCTCGTCGGTCGTCTCCTGTGTTGCCAGGGCGGCAAAGGCCTGCGCGTTGGCCGGGTGCATGCTGCTGCGAACCCCGCCGCGCAACTGCGCGAGAGCGCCGGGCAGCAGCGGCAAGCCGTCGAGCTGCAGCGTGGCTTCCAGTTCCTCCCCCAGCATCTCGAGCAGGTGCCCAAGCAGGCCGAATCCGGTGATATCGGTGCCTGCGCCGGCGGAGTGTGTAAGCGCTAACTCTGCTGCAGGGCCATTGCTGACAAGCATCGATTCCACAGCGGCCGCGATATCCCGGCCATCCGCCAGCAGTTGCATATGGGCGGCAAACAGTACACCGGTGCCCAGCGGCTTGGTCAGGATGAGCTTGTCGCCAGGGTTCAGGCCGCGCTTGCGCAGCCAGCGGCCATCCGCCGCCATGGCAACGCCGTTGACCACAAAGCCGATACTGAGCTCCGGGCCCTGCATGCTGTGCCCGCCGGCGAGCAGACAATCGACCCGGGCCATCTCGTGCAGGGCGCCGGCCAGCAGCTGGTGCAGCTCCCGCTGCAATACCTCGGGGCCCGCGTAGGGCAGGCTGACAGCAGCCAGTGCGGATACCGGCCTGGCCCCGCTGGCGTAAAGATCACTCAGCGCGTGGTTGGCGGCGATCCGCCCCATCAACCAGGGGTCGGCGACCAGCTCCCGCAACATGTCCAGGCTCTGCACCACCGCAGCGGCATCCCCGGGAATCGGTGCGGTGTCGTCCGCCGACCCCGGCGGGGGGCAATGTCGCGGGAACTGCCGCGCCAGTTCCGCCAGGGTCTGCGCCAGTGGGTCGGCACCCACCTTGGCACCGCAGCCGCCACAGGGCGGCTGGGCCGCCGCAGCGGCGGCTTGCGGCAGGCGGCCCCAGTCCCCCCGGGGCATACTGGTGGGCAACTCCTCAAATTGGGCCATGAACTTGCGGTCGATAGAGTCTTTCCAGCGCCAGACCCAGCGGCCTGATGCGCTGAAAGGCCCCCGGTCCGCCGCAGCCAGGCGGTCGCCCAGGGAGACCAGTGACAGGAAACGCTGCTGGGGGCGGTGCTGTCGCAGGGGTTTGCCCAGCAGGGCCGCGCGCAGGTTATTGGCCAGCACGGGCCCCTGGCGCACCGCATAGACGCCGGCCTTGGGCCGGGGGTGATTGAGCTGGGTGGCGATATCGCCGGCGCCGAAGACCCGTGCGTCGGCAACCGACTGCAGGCTGTCAGTCACCGCGAGAAAGCCGCGTTCATCGACGGGCAGGCCGCTGGCCGCCACCCAGGGCGCCGCCGCCGCGCCGGTACACCAGAACAGCTCGTCGTAGGGCGCCTCGCGGCCATCGGCCAGCAGCAGGCGGCCCGCCTCGACCCGCTCGACCCGGGCAGCCACCGCCACCGCCACCCCGTGGCGGGCAAGCGCTGCCACCGTGGCCTTGCGCGCCCGGCTGTTATAACCGAGCAGGATTTCGGGGGCGCCACACCACAAAGCCAGGTCGACCGGTTCCCGGGCCAGGCGATGCGCCATGGCCAGTGCCAGTTCGACACTGCCGGCGCCACCCCCCACCACGGCTATGCGTTGTCTCTTCCCGGCCGGCAGGGCCGCCAGTCGCCGCAACAGGTCCTGCCAGCGCTGCCAGAGGCCCGCCACGGGTTTGACGGGTACGGAGAATTCGCGCGCACCCGGCACTGAATCCAGCTCCGGCTGGGAGCCGATGTCGATACTGACCAGGTCATAGTCGATGTCCGGGCGGCCGGCCAGGGACAGGCGCCTCGCGGCGGGGTCCAGGGCGGTGACGGTACCTGCGATAAAGCGCACCCCGGCCCACTGGCACAGCCGGGCCAGGTCGATATGGGTCTGCTCGAAACTGTAATGCCCGGCGACCAGCCCCGGCAACATGCCGGAATAGGGCGTGTGGCTGGCGGGCGATACCAGGGTGATGCGCAGGCCGGCTATGGGGCGCATGGCCAGCATGCGCAGGACCAGTGCGTGGGTGTGACCGCCACCCACCAGCACGAGGTCCCGCGTAATCACGGCGGCGGCGCGCACTGTTCAGTCGCCCCCGGTGGCCCAGGCAACCACCTCGTCCCGGCTACCGCGAAACACGATCTGGCCACCGCGCTGGGCCAGCTGGTATTCGTACATGGGGTCGTAATACTGCTCCAGCAGGGCCGCGATCCATTCCCTGTGCAGCGCCAGATCGCCGCTTTCGTCCTGGGCGAGGAAGGCGTCGGCCATCCTGTCGCTGACCCACTGGTAGCGCTCACCACCCAGGCGCTTGCGAATACGGCCAAGGTCATCCTGCAGCTTCTCCCGGTGCCGGGCGAAACCCGACTCGCCGTACACCGCGGCGAAGCGCCGGCCGAGATCCAGCACGTAATCCTCGACGATCACCTCGACCCGCTCCGCCAGGCCCTGCTCGACCACTGCCATGGGGCTGACCGCCATGCGCTCGCGCAAAGCCTCGGGCAGTGACACCCGGCCGATCATGCGGCCCTCGTCCTCCAGGTAAACCCTGGCCTCGTGGCCTGCCAGCAGTTTCATCAGCGCGATACTGAGGGCGTTTTCGAAATCGATCTGGCTGGGTTGGGGTTGCGGCAACTGACCGAAGGTCGAGCCGCGGTGGCGCGCCAGACCCTCCAGGTCCACGCTGCGCTCCAGGCGGTTGATAACCCGGGTTTTGCCGGTACCGGTCTTGCCGCTGACCAGGACGATGTCGGCCCGGGCGAGGGAGCGCGCCAGCTCCTCCAGCAGGAACCGGCGCATGGCCTTGTAGCCACCCCTGACCAGCGGATAGTCAATACCTGCCTCGCGCAGCCACTGCTGCACTGTCAGGGAGCGCAATCCGCCCCGGAAGCAGTAGAGGTAGCCGTCGGGGTGGCGCCGGGCAAACTCGCTCCAGAGCGCCAGGCGCTGCGCTTTCACCTCTGCCGCTACCAGCTGGTGGCCCAGCTCGATCGCCGCCGCCTGGCCCCGCTGCTTGTAGCAGATGCCCACCCGGGCGCGCTCCTCATCGGTCATCAGCGGCAGGCTGTGAGCGCCCGGAAAAGCGCCGTGAATAAACTCCGCCGGGGCCCGCATGTCCATCATCGGCACATCGTTCAGGAACAGGGCGCGGTAGTTGGCGGTGTCGGGGCGCTCCGGCATGGCTGGTCGCTACTCGGCCTCGCCACCGAACAGGGTGAGGATGCGCTCCTGCAGGCTGCCGATGGCATCGGCCATCAGGGCGAAGTCTGCGTCCATGCGGGCGGCGTCATCGCCCTCGGCCATGTCTTCGTTCTCCTTCATCAGCTCATCCGCAAATTTGAGGCGGCGCAGGCAAAGGTCCTCTGCCAGCACGAGCTGCAGGCGCTCGTCCCAGCCCAGTGACAACCGGGCGACCTGCTTGCCCGCGTGCAGGTGAGTTTCCACTTCTTCACTGAGCAAATCAACGCCGCGGCAGCGCACCACACCGCCCTCTTCGCCGGGTTCGCGCAATTCACACTCCTGCCCGAGTTCGAAATCCTGCGGCAGGTTGCGGTGCAGCAGCCATCCGGTCATGACCGCCACCGGGGCGCTGTTGACCTGGGGCAGGAGCACGGGGAAGCTCCCGATACACTCCCGCAGCAGGTTGAGGAGCTCCTCTGCCCGGGTGGCGCTGGCGGCATCGACAAACACCCAGTTGGCCCGGGTGTCGACGTAGGCATGCACGCTGCTGGAGCGGGTAAAGGCCCGCGGCAGGCAGTCCTGGATGATCTCGTCCTTCAGGTTGAGGCGCTCCTTGCGGTAGACCTTGCGCGCCTGGCCCGCCTCGATCTCCGCCACTTTTTCCTCCAGCAGTTCTCGCACGACGGTGGAGGGCAGCAGTTTTTCCTCGCGCTTGAGTTTGACCAGCATGCGGCCGGCGGCGGCGTGCACCAGCTCGCCGTCCTCTGTGCCCAGGGGCGGCACCCAGCCCAGGGCCAGCGCCTGGGATTTGGCACAGGGGGTGAAGGCCCGCTGGGCCAGTTGTTCGGCGAGTTGCTCGGGGGTGAGTGTGAAGGGGCTGGTCAGGCGATAGGCCCGGATATTCTTGAACCACATAAGCTGTCGATGACTCCGGCAAAGGGCGGGGATTGTACCCCAGTGGTGGGGCATTACCAGCGGCCTGGGGACAATGATGGTTCGGAGCTCGTGTAAACCCGGGCGCAGAAGTGGACTGGACTTTGCGGGACTCGCCGTGAATAC
>JAZBNW010000392.1:0-2750 GCA_036350855.1 Halieaceae bacterium | reverse complement strand
CATGGCCTCGAGGACAGGGTAAATGCGGGCGAGTCGCGTGACGCCAAGCTCGGAATTGGTGGTTGCGCCGGCGGGATAGAGCTTCGCCGCGTATACTGACCCTGCGTCCTGGGCGGCCGTGATTTCGCTTGGCGGCAGGTTGTCGGTCAGGTAGAGGGTCATCAGCGGTTTGAAGCGGTGACCGGGCGGCAGGGCCGCGAGAATACGGTCTCGATAGGCTGCGGCCTGAGCCGCGGTGGTGATGGGCGGGCGAAGGTTCGGCATGACGATAGCACGAGCGAACTGTCGCGCCGAAAAGGCAACCACGGAGGCCATCTCGGTCCCGTCACGCAGGTGCAGGTGCCAGTCATCTGGCTTGGTAATGGTCAAGGTGTCGGGGCCGTTGGGCATCGCGTTGTTCTCGTCCGTAACGGAAAGGGATTTCAATATATAAGTAGAAATTTATATATTGAGCGCTGAAACGCGCGCTTCAGTCGCCTACAGCGCTTTCTGGATCGCGGGCATAGGGGACCACATCCATGAAAAGACTCGCAACCTTCGCATTCTTTGCCGTGCTTGTCGCCTCATCCAACGCCGCCAACGCTTGGTGGGGTGGACCAGGCTGGGGCTCTGGATGGAACGACTGGTGGAACGATTTCTTCGGCGATGCCAGTTTCGATTTCCACATGAGCATGGGCGCTGGAGGCCGGGGTTGGGGACGCGGCTGGAATCGCTGGAACGACCACCATGGCTATGCTCCCTACTAGGGTGCGCTCTGGGGATACGGGTACCCATATGCCGCATATCCCCATGCGGTCCCCGTGGTTCCACTGGCCCCATTACCGGCCGAGGCAAGGTGATCGGGGCTCCCGGCACGACTGAGATTACGGCTCGTGCGCTGTCAGGGAAGCAGTGCGGTGAAACCTGAGCGGCGCCTGAGTCTCCAATAGAAGCGAGCCGGCCGGGGTTCCGCAACGCGCATCAGATTTGGGCGGCAACGACGATCGAGCCCAATTTTGGTGCGACCGGCCGAAAAAGACTTTCCCCGAACGCTCGATTTCTGCAACATGAGCGACTCTTGTGAACTGGCCCGTGGTTTGCTGAAGGTATACGGCTTGCGCACCACCGGGACGATGTGTCGTCTCGCCGCAAGCGGCAACCAAGCATTCCCCCACGAAGCCCACTGAACACCAGGAGACTCCCCACATGACCGTTACCCACGATGGTGCCTCGCGCACGAACCATCGGAAACTATTGGCATGGGTCGATGAAATGGCGCTCCTATGTAGTCCGGAGCGCATCTACTGGTGCGACGGGTCGCAATCCGAACACGACCGACTGTGCGATGAGATGGTCGCCAGCGGTACCTTTGTGCGCCTGAACCCGGACAAACGGCCCAACAGCTTCCTCGCCCGCTCTCATCCGAGCGACGTGGCGCGGGTGGAGGAACGCACCTTCATCTGCTCGACGCGCAAAGAGGACGTTGGCCCCACCAACAACTGGATGGACCCGGCGGAGATGCGGGGCATCCTCAGGGGCCTGTTCGATGGCTGTATGCGCGGGCGGACGATGTACGTCATCCCCTTCAGCATGGGACCGCTGGGCTCGCCGATTTCCCACATCGGGATCGAAATCACGGACTCGCCCTATGTCGTCGTCAACCAGCGCATCATGACGCGGATGGGTCAGGGCGCACTCGACGCCCTGGGGGCGGACGGCGAGTTCGTCCCTTGCATGCATTCGGTCGGGGCGCCGCTGCAGTTGGGTGAGGAGGACGTTCCCTGGCCGTGCGCGCCGAGCATCGAGGACAAGTACATCTCCCACTTCCCGGAGACCCGGGAGATCTGGTCCTACGGCAGCGGCTACGGGGGCAACGCCCTGCTCGGAAAGAAGTGCCTCGCGCTGCGGATTGCCTCGGTCATGGCGCGGGATGACGGCTGGCTTGCCGAGCACATGCTGATCCTCGGCGTCGAGTCGCCGGAGGGAAAGAAGACCTATGTGGGCGGCGCCTTCCCCAGTGCCTGCGGTAAGACCAACTTCGCCATGCTGATCCCGCCCAAGGGGTTCGAGGGTTGGAAGGTCACCACTGTTGGCGACGACATCGCCTGGATCAAACCCAATCCGCGCGACGGTAAGTTCTACGCAATCAACCCGGAATACGGCTACTTCGGCGTTGCACCAGGCACCAGCGAGGAGTCCAACCCCAACGCCCTGGCCTCGGTGCGGGCCAACAGCATCTTCACCAACTGTGCCTTGACCGATGATGGGGACGTTTGGTGGGAAGGCATGACCAAGGAGCCCCCCGAGCACCTGATCGACTGGAAGGGGAACGACTGGACGCCGGGTTGCGGCAGGCCGGCGGCTCACCCGAATGCCAGGTTTACGGCGCCCGCCTCCCAGTGCCCCTCCATCGACCCAGAGTGGGAGAATCCTGAGGGCGTACCGATCAGTGCCTTCCTGTTCGGGGGGAGGGTGAGCAAGCATTTCCCGCTCGTGTTCCAGAGCTACAATTGGGAGCATGGGGTCTATATGGCCGCCACCATGGGCTCGGAGGCGACCGCGGCGGCCATCGGCCAAGCGGCAGTGAGGCGCGACCCGATGGCCATGCTGCCTTTCTGTGGCTACAACATGGCCGATTACTGGCGGCACTGGCTGCGCATCGGGCGCCAGAATGTTGCCACGCCGCCGCGCATCTTCCGCGTCAACTGGTTCCGCAAGGACGAGCACGGCAGGTTCATCTGGCCGGGGTTCGGCGAGAACATGCGCGTGCT
>JAZBNW010000391.1:0-6319 GCA_036350855.1 Halieaceae bacterium | reverse complement strand
ATCACCCGAAACCGGGCCCAGTCCATCACCCGGGAGTAGGCGGAAAAGCCGGCGATGATCATCTTCGGCTTGTGCTCCAGGGCCAGTGCTTCCACCTGGGAGTAATCCACCTCCCCGGTGGCGTGGTCGAGACCGTACTGCACTGCGTGGTAGATCTTGCCGGAAAAATTTACGCTGGCGCCATGGGTGAGGTGGCCGCCATCCGCCAGGCTCATGCCCAGCACGGTGTCGCCGGGCGCGCACAGGGCCTGGAACACCGCCGAGTTGGCCTGGGAACCGGAGTGGGGCTGCACATTGGCATAGGCCGCCCCGAACAGGGCCTTGGCCCGCTCTATCGCCAGGGTTTCCGCCTTGTCGACGTATTCACAGCCGCCGTAGTAGCGCTTGCCGGGGTATCCCTCGGCATATTTGTTGGTCAATACCGAGCCCTGGGCCGCCAGTACGCGGGGGCTGGCATAGTTTTCGGAGGCGATCAGCTCGATATGCTCTTCCTGCCGTTGCTCCTCTTCCCGAATGGACGAGAAGATCTCGTCATCAAACCCTTCGATGCGCATGTTTTTGTCGAACATGGTGTTCCCCTGGCTGGTTGGCGAGGCAGCTGGGCCGGCCCCGGATGGAAAGCGGCGCATTCTACCCCAAACAACCCGTCCAGATAAGGGCGCCGGGGCCAAACCACCGGGACAATTTCAGCTACCGCCGGGGCCCCCGGGTCACCGCTGCGTCGGGCACGTTGCAATCACTCCCCCGGCAGCGCATATTGGCCCGGTGATTGCATAACCGGAATGATTATTCGAGTGGAATGCAGGTCGTATGAATAGCAGCTGGAAGCGCTACAACAGCCACAAGACAGGCGACTTCTTCGACGAGTTGATCACCGACACCGGGCGCCCGCGCCAGGCGGCGGGGCACGCGGTCAAAATGCTGCAGAGTTTGTCCACCGAGGCAATGGCCGCCCGCCGGGGCGCCGCTGAGCTGGCGATCCGGGAGATGGGCATCTCCTTTACCATCTACAGTGAGGGCAAGAATATCGACCGGGCCTGGCCCTTCGACATCATCCCCCGCATCATTTCGGGCAAGGAGTGGCAGAAGGTCAGTCGCGGCCTGGTCCAGCGCAGCCGTGCCCTCAACTGTTTCATCGACGACATCTACAACAAGCAGAAGATACTGGCCGACGGCCTGATGCCGGCGGATATCGTGCTGGACTCCGGAAACTACAAGCCCCAGTGCGCGAATGTATCGCCCCGGTTTGGTGCATGGGCCCATGTGTGCGGCACCGACCTGGTGCGCGACAAGGACGGCAAGTTCTATGTCCTGGAAGATAACCTGCGGGTGCCCTCCGGCGTGTCCTACATGCTGGAGAACCGGGAAATCACCAAACGCGTGCTGCCGGAGTTGTTCGAGAACTACAGCATCCTGCCGGTAGATGACTACCCCTCGCGCCTGTACAGCACCCTGGCGTCCCTGTCCCCGCGGGAGCAGCGCCGGCCCTGCATCGCGGTGCTGACCCCCGGTATTTTCAATTCCGCCTACTTTGAACACGCCTACCTGGCCCAGGGCATGGGTGCGGAACTGGTCGAGGGCTCGGACCTGTTCGTCGACAGCGACGACTGCCTTTACATGCGTACCGTCGACGGCCCGGCGCGGGTGGACGTGGTGTACCGCCGCATCGACGATGACTTTCTCGACCCGGAGGCGTTCCGGGAAGACTCAACCCTGGGGATCCCCGGCATCATGCGCGCCTGGAAAAAGGGCAACGTCGCCATCGCCAATGCACCGGGCAGCGGCGTGGCCGACGACAAGGTGGTGTACGCCTTCGTGCCCGAGATGATTCGCTACTACCTGGGAGAGGAGCCGAGCCTGGCCTCGGTGAAGACCTACTTGTGCATGAACGAGCCGGACCGGGATTACGTACTGGCCAACCTGGACAAGCTGGTGGTAAAGCCCGCCAACGAGTCCGGGGGCTACGGCCTGATGGTCGGCCCCCATGCCACCAGGGCAAAGCGGGCCGAGTTCGCCAGACTCATCGAGGCCAACCCGCGCAACTACATCGCCCAGCCCACCCTCTCGCTGTCCACGGCGCCGACCTATATAGATGGCACCGTGGAACCCCGGCACCTGGACCTGCGCCCCTTCATCCTGCAGGGCAGGGAGAGCTGGGTCACGCCCGGCGGGCTGACCCGGGTCGCCCTGGTCAAGGGCTCCCTCGTGGTGAACTCATCCCAGGGCGGCGGCAGCAAGGACACCTGGATCGTCGAGGCCAGCGCGAAGGCAAACAGGAAGGGGGCGAAGCAATGACCATGCTCTCCCGGGTCGCCGAGCGGCTCTACTGGATGGCGCGCTACCTGGAGCGGGCCGAGGACACGGCGCGGCTGACCCAGGCCTACAGCCACCTGATCATGGATATTCCCGCCGGCTCGGAGCCCGGCTGGGACATCCTGGTGCGCATCCTCGATGCCGAGCCGGTCTTCGGGGAACACCACCGGGTCTGCAACGAGCAGAACGTACTTCGCTTTCTCATCGCCGACGATGAGAATCCCGGCAGCGTGCACTTCTGTATCAGGGCCGCCCGGGAGAATGTGCGCACCACCCGGGACGTCCTGCCGGAAGAGGTATGGGAGCACGTCAACGAGCTGTACCTCTACTCGCTGGAAAACGCCGCCCGATCGGTGGGCCGGCGCAACCGCCACAAATTCCTCGAGCAGGTGATCACCCGCTGCCAGATGATCAATGGCCTGCTCATGACCACCCTGTGCCGCGACCACGCCTACCGCTTTATCAAGCTGGGCCACCTGCTGGAACGGGCGGACATGACCACCCGGGTGATCGATGTCGGCGCCGGGGCACTGCTGGGCCACGAGCGTCTCAACCAGGCGGTCGACCCGCTGATCTGGGCCTGCCTGCTCCAGTCCCTGTCGGCCATGGGCACCTATCGGCGGACAATAGGCCCGCTGGTGGAGGCCGACAGCGTGGTGGAGTTCGTGTTCCGGGAGCCCTCCCTGCCGCGCTCGGTCAGGTTCTGCCTGGACGGCATCCGGCGGGAACTGGTGCCCCTGAAAAACCACAGGGATGCATTGAAAGTGCTGGATCGCGCCCGCCGCAGCCTGTCGCGGTTCAGCGCGGAAAAGGGGGAGCGGGAAGACCTGCATAACTTTATTGACCGCTTCCAGCTCGAATTGAATACACTGGGCGGGATGATCAGCACCACCTGGTTCATGCCCCCACCGGACAGCGATCAACCCGACAGCCTCTCAGCCCAAGGGCGGTAAGCAAAGATGACCATACGTGTGGCGATCAACCATCGCACATCCTACAAGTTCGACCGGCCGGTAAGCATGTCTCCGCACACGGTCCGCCTGCGCCCGGCACCCCACTCGCGCACGCCCATCCACGCCTACAGCCTGAAGATCAAGCCTGCGAAGCACTTCATCAACTGGCAGCAGGATGCCTTCGGCAACTACCTGGCGCGGCTGGTGTTTCCCGAAAAATGTACCGAGTTCGAGGTGGATGTCGAAGTCCTCGCCGACATGACGACCATCAACCCCTTCGATTTTTTCGTCGAGGAATACGCGGAGAAATTCCCCTTCGAGTACACCGCACAACTGCGCGGCGAGCTGCTCCCCTACCTGGAAACCCTGGAGGGAGGCGCGAAGTTCGACGCGTTCCTGGAGGGCGTGAATGTCACCAAACGCCCGATCAACGACTTCCTGGTGGAAATAAACCAGCAGGTCCAGCAGGCGGTCGAATACCTGGTGCGCCTGGAGCCGGGCATCCAGACGCCGGAGGAAACCCTGGAAATAGCCCGGGGCTCCTGCCGCGACTCCGCCTGGCTGCTGGTCCAGTTGCTGCGCCACCTGGGCCTGGCCGCACGCTTCGCCTCGGGTTACCTGGTGCAGCTCAAGCCGGATGAAAAATCCCTGGACGGCCCCTCCGGCGCGGCCGAGGACTTCACCGACCTGCACGCCTGGTGCGAGGTATACCTGCCCGGCGCCGGCTGGGTGGGGCTGGACCCGACCTCCGGCCTTTTCGCCAGCGAGGGGCACATCCCGCTGGCCTGCACCCCCAACCCGGTATCGGCCGCGCCGATTGTCGGCGCCACCGACAAGTGCGAGGTGGAATTCGACTTCAGCAACACGGTCGAGCGCGTGCTGGAAGACCCGCGGGTCACCAAGCCCTACACCGAGGAGCAGTGGCAGCACATACTGGCCCTGGGCAAGGCGGTGGACGTCGAGTTCGAGCACAATGACGTGCGGCTGACCATGGGGGGCGAACCCACCTTTGTCTCGATCGACGACATGGAGTCGGCCCAGTGGAATACCGACGCCCTGGGGGCTGACAAGCTGAGCCTGGCCAAGACCCTGCTGCTGCGCCTGCGCGACCGGTTTGCGCCCCACGGCCTGCTGCACTACGGCCAGGGCAAGTGGTACCCCGGCGAGGAGGTCCCGCGCTGGGCCCTGGGCGTGTTCTGGCGCAAGGACGGCGAGCCCCTGTGGCGGGACCCGGCACTGCTGGCCAGGGTGGACAAGGACTACGGCCATGACGTGAACACGGCAGGCCGCTTTGGCCAGCGCCTGTGCGACCTGCTGGGCGTGCCGCGCAAGTGCTGCCAGCCCGCCTACGAGGACGGCCTGTACTACCTGATGCAGGAGCAGAACCTGCCGAAAAACCTCGACATCATGGCGCAGAAGCTCAAGGGCAGCCTCGATCGCCGGCGTCTGGCCCGCCTCATCGAGCGCGGCTACAACGTGCCCACAGGGGTTGTCATCCCTCTCAGTCGCAGCACCGGCTGGCCGCTGGCCGAGGACGGCAAGCACTGGCGCAGCAGCCTCTGGCCGATGAAGCGCGAACGCATCACCCTGATACCGGGCGACTCCCCGATGGGCCTGCGCCTGCCCCTCAATGACCTGCCCCAACTGGCGAAGAAAGCCGACCGGGTCACCCCCCAGAGGGACCCCTTCGAACCCCGCGACCCGCTGGTCAAGCGCGGGGACATGCAGTTTGGCGATGCCACCGAGACGCCGGAGGACCAACTGCCGGACCCGGATGACTACGAGGCCGTGGTGCGCACCGCCCTGTGCCTGGAGGTACGCGGCGCCAGGTTGCACGCGTTTATCCCGCCCCTGGAGTACCTGGAGGACTACGTCGAACTGGTGGCGGCAATAGAGGAAACCGCCAGGGCGCTGAAAGTACCGCTGATCATCGAGGGCTACGAACCGCCACGGGACCCGCGCCTGCAGAAACTGCTGGTCACGCCGGACCCGGGCGTCATCGAGGTCAACGTGCACCCCTCGAACAACTGGTCCGAACTGGTGGAGACCACCACGGCGCTGTACGAGGAGGCGAGGCTCTCGCGCCTGTCCACCGAGAAGTTCATGCTGGACGGCCGCCACACCGGCACCGGGGGCGGCAATCACATCACCCTGGGGGGCGCCACCCCGGCGGACAGCCCCCTGTTGCGCCGGCCCGACCTGCTGCGCAGCCTGATCACCTACTGGCAGCACCACCCCAGCCTGTCCTACCTGTTCTCGGGCATGTTCATCGGGCCCACCAGCCAGGCCCCGCGGGTGGACGAGGGCCGCGACGAAATGCTGTACGAGCTGGAGGTGGCGTTTTCACAGATGTCCGACGGCGAGGTGCCCCAGCCCTGGCTGGTGGACCGCCTGCTGCGCAACCTGCTGATCGATGTCACCGGCAACACCCACCGCGCCGAGTTCTGTATCGACAAACTGTATTCGCCCAACAGCGCCACCGGCCGCCTGGGCATCCTCGAGTTCCGGGGTTTCGAGATGCCGCCCCACAGCCGCATGGCGCTGGTGCAGGCCCTGCTGCTGCGCTGCCTGGTGGCGCGTTTCTGGAAAAACCCCTACCACAAGCCGCTGGTGCGCTGGGGTACCGAACTGCACGACCGCTTCATGCTGCCCCACTACATCTGGCAGGACATGAAATACGTGGTACAGGACCTGCAGGCCCACGGCTACCCCTTTGACCTCGACTGGCTGGCCGCCTTCGAGGAGTTCCGCTTTCCCCACTACGGCCGGGTGCAACTGGATGATATCGAACTCGAGCTGCGCTGGGCAGTAGAGCCCTGGCACGTGCTGGGTGAGGAAACCACCAGCTTCGGCACGTCCCGCTATGTGGACTCCTCGGTAGAGCGCCTGCAGCTGCGGGCCACGGGCCTGACCGAGGGGCGCTACGTGCTGTCCTGCAACGGTCGCCGGGTACCGATGCGCAGCACCGGCAGGCACGGCGAGTATGTCGGCGGCGTGCGCTACCGGGCCTGGCAGCCGCCGTCGGCCCTGCATCCCCTGATCGGCGTGCACGT
>JAZBNW010000390.1:0-4589 GCA_036350855.1 Halieaceae bacterium | reverse complement strand
CGGCAAAACAGGCCATTTCCCAGATCTTGAAGAACTTGCGACTGTCTGTCTCCAGTATGCCCATCGGGACATTGGCGCCGACATTGAACACCACGACATCAATCTCACCGATATCGGCCTCGATGCCGGCGAACAGCTCCGTGATGGACTCCTCCCTGCGGGCGTCACAGCTGAAAGCGTGGGCGCGATGGCCCTGCGCGGTCAGGGCCTGCACCAGTGGTGCCAGCCGCTCGCCGTTGCGCCTCGCCGCGCACACGGTCAGCCCCCTGTGGGCAAACTTGCGTGCGATGGCGCTGCCTATAGCGTCACCGGCGCCGATGATCAGAGCCACCCGTTCAGTCATTCATCCTTACTCCCCGCGCGGAACAATAACGGTTCCAAAAAAGAACTAAAGGTAGGTCGGTATCGGCATGCTGTCAAGCATTGGGTGACGGCATGGGGTGACAGAGCCTCGCCGGAAGGGAATACAGCTCAATTGACCCGTTGCGGGCAGGAAACACTGCTGCGGGAGCCATCCTGCGCTATATTTAACCGGCCTGAGATAACAACGGAGATCAATAACATGCAATACGCCATGCCCGGCAGCAAAGACGCCCTGTTTACCTTCAAGAGTCGCTACGAGAATTTTATAGGGGGTGAATGGGTGGCGCCCCGCGAGGGCACCTATTTTGAGAATGTGAGCCCGGTGACGGGCGAGGTGTTCTGTGAAGTACCCAGATCGACAGCGGCAGATCTGCACATCGCCCTCAACGCGGCACACGCCGCGGCGGACGCATGGGGCAGGACCCCGGCCGCCGAGCGCTCGAACACCCTGCTGCGGATCGCCGACCGGATAGAGGCCAACCTCGAGACCCTGGCGTACGTCGAAACCTGGGATAACGGTAAAGGTATTCGCGAGACCCTGAATGCGGACATACCTCTGCTGGTCGACCATTTCCGTTATTTTGCCGGTTGTCTGCGCGCACAGGAGGGCACCGCGGCGGAGATCGACGCCACGACTGTCAGCTACCATTTTCACGAACCGCTGGGCGTGGTCGGGCAGATCATTCCCTGGAATTTCCCCCTGCTGATGGCGGGCTGGAAGCTGGCTCCGGCCCTCGCTGCGGGAAACTGTGTGGTCCTGAAGCCCGCGGAGCAGACACCCACCTCCATCCTGGTCATGATGGAACTCATCGCCGACCTGCTGCCCCCGGGGGTGGTGAATATCCTCAATGGCTATGGCGAGGAGATCGGACAGGCCCTGGCCACGTCGGATCGCATCGCCAAGATTGCCTTTACCGGGTCGACGGCGGTGGGCCAGATCATACTGGCCAACGCGGCGAAATCCCTGATCCCCTCAACGGTGGAGCTCGGTGGCAAGTCCCCGAATATTTTCTTCGAAGATGTCATGGCCCAGGAGGACGACTTCGTCAGCAAGTGTGTCGAGGGACTGTTGCTCGGCTTTTTCAACCAGGGCGAAGTCTGTACCTGCCCCTCCCGGGCGCTGGTACAGGAGAGTATCTACGGCGACTTTATCGAGCGGGTGCTGGCGCGTGCGCAACTTATCAAGCAGGGTAACCCCCTGGACACGGACACCATGGTCGGTGCGCAGGTCTCCCTGGAACAGTTCGACAAAATCATGGGCTACATGGACGTGGCGCGCCAGGACGGTGCCCACTTCCTGATGGGCGGTAACAAGGCGACCGTCGGCAGCGATATTGCCGGCGGCTACTATATCCAGCCCACGCTGTTGCAGGGCACCAACGACATGCGCGTCTTCCAGGAGGAAATCTTTGGTCCCACCCTCGGCGTCACCACCTTCCGGGACGAGGCGGAGGCGCTTGCCATAGCCAACGCCACCGAGTACGGGCTGGGCGCCGGCGTGTGGACCCGCGACACCAATCGCGCGTTTCGCATGGGTCGCGGCATCAAGGCCGGCAGGGTCTGGATAAACTGCTACCATGCCTATCCCGCCCACGCGGCCTTCGGCGGGTACAAAAAATCGGGTATCGGTCGCGAAACCCACAAGATGGCGCTGGAACATTATCAGCAGACCAAGAACATGCTGGTAAGCCACGACATCAACCCGCTGGGGTTTTTCTGAGCTGAGCCCGGTTCTGAAAGCTACCTTTGCCGCGCTGCTGGCGGGAGCCCTGGCGGTTCTCGCCGGGCTCTACCTGTTGCAGGGACAGTCGCCTGCCCCCGCCTGGGCCTGGGACTTGCGTTCGGGGCGCAGCGAGCTGGGCAGTGGCGAAAGCATCGCCCGGGGCTGGCAGCATACGCTGGACGGGACAGGGCGCAGCGTGCTGGTGCTGCCCGTGCCGGCGCTGCCGGCGGAGTCATACCCACTGCTGCACCTGCGTTTCGCGCAAGAGCCTGTTGTCGATGCCCTCGGTCTGTTCTGGGGTACCTCCAGGACGGGTGGGCAGATGGCGCAATTCTGGGTACCCGGTGCGCTTGACCAATCCCTGTGGCTACCCCTGGGGGGGATGAGCGCCTGGGACGGTAACGTGACCGAGCTGGCTGTTCTCCTGCAGGGGGAGCCCGGCGCCACTGTGGCGATAGAGGCGCTGGAGCTGCTGCCGGCGTCCCCGCTGTACCAGCTTCGGGGTCTTTATTCGGACTGGACCGCCTTCGTACCCTGGGGGCACGAATCGATAAACCGGCACAATGGAACCCGGGCCACCGGAAGCACACTTTATCCCGTACCGGTGGTGGCGGCGTGGCTCGGCGCCAGCCTCGTGCTGTACGCGCTTTTTACGCTGTCGCGCAAGGCGCGGCGCTTCGACTGGCGGGTAGTATCCGCCATCTTCCTTGTCTGCTGGATCTGCCTGGATCTGGCCTGGCAGGGAAAACTCTGGCGCCAGTTGGCGCAAACCCGGGACACATTTGCCGGCAGGGACAGTCCGGCGAAACTGGCCCGGGGCCCGGACGCGGCGCTGGTGCAGTTCGCGACGGACATACAACAGCGCATAGCGGAGCCCGACTCCCGGGTCCTGGTCGCCTCCAGCAGCGATTATGGCGGCATGCGAGCCAGTTACTATCTGTATCCGCTGAATGTTTTCTGGCAGCGCAACAGCGCTGAACTGCCCGCAAGAAAGTATATACATGCGGGTGATTACATCGCGCTGGTTTACCCGTCAGCCGTCCGCTTCGATCCGAAGACCGATACTTTGAACGCCCCCGGAAGCGCTCCGGTGCCGGTGCAATTGCTCGCCGAGAGCCAGATCGGCAAACTGTACCGGGTGATGTGAGTGGAGTGGCTGAATCTCGCGCTAGCGCTTTTGTTGCCGGTCTTTACGGGTGCAGCCTGTATTGGCCTGTTGATTGCCCCGCACACGCCGGCGCGCGCCGCTATCGTGTGGGGTAATGGCGCGCTGCTTGGCCTGTTCCTGACGCCCCTGGTAATGCGCTTACAGGATGCCGTTGGCCTGCCACTGAGTTTTTCCGTTACCGCGACCGGGCTGGGCATACTACTGCTGATCTTGCTGGTGTTCCTCCAGTTGCGTGCGCGGTCGCCGGCAGTTTCAGCCGGGTTTGTCGCTCCCCGGATGTCTTTGTCACCCGCACAGAAAACGCTGTTTTTGCTATTCGCGATGCTGATCGGCTTGCGTGTTCTCTCCCTGGGGATGGAACTGGTCTGGCGCCCCCTGTATGGGTGGGACGCGACCATGCACTGGGCCACCAAGGCCAGGGTCTGGTTCAGCGCGGGAAGCCTGGTGCCGTTTGTGGAAAACCAGCAGTGGCTGGAAATGGGCGGGAAGGGCGTTTCCACCGACCATCACCCCGCTTATCCCATTACCGTGCCACTGCTGCAGGTGTGGATGAGTCTTGCGCTGGGTCGATGGGATGAGAGCCTGATCAACCTGCCCTGGCTGTTATGCCTCGTGGGCCTGGGCAGTGCCTTCTATGGACAGTCCCGGTTTGCGGGGGCCACGCCCGTCGTGTCCATCGCATTTACCTATCTTCTGCTTTCCATGCCGCTGCTCAACACCCATGTGGCGCTGGCAGGATACGCCGACCTGTTTATGGGGGCTGCGTATTGCCTGGCGATCATGGCTTTTTACAACTGGTCGGTGACTCGCGCACCCGGTCAGGGTTTGCTCGCCCTGTTGTTCATATTTTGTTGCCTGCTGGCCAAGAACGAGGGCTTCTACTGGGCGTTGACGTTTTTGCCCGCGCTGCTTGTCGTCACCCTGCCGCATCGCCATACCATCGTGTTGTTCTGCGCGGCGTCATTGATGCTTGTGTCCTTGCTGATTGTCATTCCCCAGGATGTGGAGGTGGCCGGCCATTCACTGCAGCAGCTCGATTTGCATTACCGCCCAAACGCGCTGTGGGCAATAGCCGTGAGCCTCTGGGTGCAGGATAACTGGCATCTGTTTGCATACCTCCTGCTTGCTTTGTCCCTGCTGTCCATGGTTTCTGCGCGTACCGTACCCCGGCAATACCTTGGCGTTATCACCGCGCTGGTGGCGGCAATCGGTCTATTACTGGTGCTGTTTACGTTCACGCATTTTGCAAACGGCGCCCTGCGCTTTACCGCAATCGGCAGGATCAGTTTACATCTGGTGCCCGGCCTGCTGTTTCTGTGCCTCCTGCTCTGGAAT
>JAZBNW010000389.1:0-12395 GCA_036350855.1 Halieaceae bacterium | reverse complement strand
TATCCCACGAAGGCCTCGGCCATCAGGACGACAAAAATCAGCATGCCGAAGATCCAGATCAGCTCCCTGGGCTTTTTGTAGGAGCCGTACAGCAGGGCGCGGAACATATGCAGGTACACCACCACGAAGAAGGCCGACGCGCCCGTGGAGTGCATGTAGCGCAGGATCCAGCCGTAGTCCACGTCCCGCATGATGTACTCGACGGAGGCAAACGCGCCCTCCTGGCTGGGGTTGTAGCTCATGGTCAGCCAGATACCCGTCAGCAACTGGTTGACCAGCACGATCAGGGACAGAAAGCCGAAGTAATACCAGAAATTGAAATTCTTGGGGGCGTAGTACTTGCCCATGTGGGTGTCCCACGCGCGCACTATCGGCAGGCGTGCATCAACCCAGTCGCGTAATCCAACAAGCATATTGATCATCAGGCAGCCTCCCAATCCACGCCAATCATCAGGACATCGTCACCCTCGAAGGTGTATGGGGGCACCACCAGGTTGGCCGACGCCGGAACGCCCGAGTAAACCCGCCCGGACAGGTCGAACTTGGAACCGTGACAGGGGCAGAAGAAACCGCCCTGCCAGTCCTTGCCACCGAGGTCCGCCGCGCCGACTTCCGGCCGGAACTTTGGCGCACACCCCAGGTGGGTGCACAGGCCGACAATCACCAGCAGGTTGGGTCTGATGGCGCGATCGATTCCCGTGATATAGTCGGGCTGCTCGGAGACCAGCGAATCCGGGTCCTTGAGGAAACGGTTTAGGTTTGGCAGCTCCGCCAGCTGTGCATCGGTGCGATTCACCACGTAAACCGGCATCCCGCGCCATTCCACTACCACCATCTGACCGGGTTCGAGCTTGCTGACATCGGCCTTGACCGGTGCGCCGGCCGCCTTGGCCTTCGCGGACGGGTTCCAGGACCCGACAAAAGGAACGGCAATACCCACCACGCCGGCCACACCCACAGCACTGGTGGCCGCCGTCAGGAACTTTCTCCTGCCGGAGTTTACGACATCGGTACTCATGCTTTTCTCTCCTGATTGCCCGCCACTGCACCACTGCTTCTACGGCGCTGGTTCAGCTCTTCCCAAAAAGGTAGGAATGGTAATGATTTTGCCCTGTTCTTACAAGGAGAACCCTTTGACGTGAAAGGGTTTTCTGCGCTATCCGCCGGCGCATACGGGCCGGTTTGCCGGCAAAAAAAACGCCCGGACTGACCACCAGCCGGGCGCTTCAGATACTCCTGAGATTCCCGCAGCACGCGGGAACTCCGGCCGCTTATCGCTTGGAGTACTGAGGACGCTTGCGCGCCTTGCGCAGGCCCACCTTCTTGCGCTCCACTTCACGCGCGTCACGGGTGACGTAACCGGCGCTGCGCAGCGGAGTCCGCAGGGTCTCGTCGTATTCCATCAGCGCGCGGGTGATACCGTGCCTGATGGCGCCGGCCTGACCGAAGCTGCCGCCGCCCGCAACAGTGACGTTGATATCGAATTTGTCTTTCAGATCAACAAGTTCCAGCGGTTGACGCACGATCATGCGAGCCACTTCCCGGCCGAAGTACACATCCAGGGGGCGATGGTTGACGGTAATATTGCCGGCACCGTTCTTGATAAAGACGCGGGCGGTGGAGGTCTTGCGACGTCCGGTTCCGTAGTATTGCGTTGCTGACATAAATAATATCCGTTAGACGTTCAGAACTTGCGGCTGCTGCGCAGCGTGCGGGTGCTCGGTGCCGGCATAGACTTTCAGCTTCTTGAACATGGCGCGACCCAGCGGATTGCGCGGCAGCATACCCTTCACAGCGCCCTGGATAACCCGCTCCGGGGCCTTGTCGATCAGCTTTTCAAAGGAAATGGACTTGATACCACCCGGGTAACCGGTGTGGTGATGGTAGAGCTTGTCCTTGGCCTTGGCGCCGGTCACCCGGATTTTCTCTGCGTTGATCACCACGATGTAATCGCCGGTGTCGACGTGCGGGGTGTACTCCGCCTTGTGCTTGCCGCGCAGGCGGTGGGCAATCTCGCTGGCCAGGCGACCCAGGGTCTTGTCGGCGGCGTCCACCACGAACCAGTCGTGGTTGATTTCGCCTGCTTTGGCACTAAAAGTTTTCATGAATAACAGCCTCTTGGAGGGCTCCAATTTCGAGAGCGCGAATACTAATCAATGGAGAAGCCCATTTCAAGCAAAATAAACCCGAGCAAATTCACGTCCTCGCGCGGGGCCGCCATAGTACATGAGCCGCGCCCTCCCCGCGAGGTGAATTGATCGGCCCGGGAGCTGTTTTTTTCCGGTATCGCCGCCGGGCAGGGACGCAGGGGCGGGGTCAGGGCTTGTGCTCCCGCGCCAGGTACTCGTAAGACTGCATCTCCTGCAGGCGGGAAATCGTCCGCTGGAACTCGAAGCCCAGCCGCCCACCACCGTAAAGGTCCAGCAGGGGGCCGGCTGCGGCCACCACCAACTTGACATTGCGGTCGTAGAATTCGTCCACCAGGTTAATAAAACGCCGGGCCTGGTCATCCGTTTCCGGGCCAAATACCGGCACCCCCGATATCAGCACCGCGTGGAACACCCGCGCCAGCTCTATGTAGTCATTCTGTGAGCGCGGGCCGTCGCAAAGCTCGGCGAAGTCAAACCAGCCCACATCGTCCGCACGGCAACGGCAGGTGATGTAACGGCCGTTGACCTCCATCCGCTCCCAGTGGTTGCCCGGATGCGCGGCCAGTTTCCCGAAACTGTCCCGCAGGCTCTCATCCGCTGCGGCATCCAGCGGGTAGTGGTACAGCTCGGCCTGCTGCAGGGTGCGCAGGCGATAGTCGATGCCGGCATCCACGTTCACCACCTTTGTGTATTTTTCCACCAGGGCGATAGCGGGCAGGAAGCGCTGGCGCTGCAAACCGTTCTCATACAGCCGGGCCGGCTCGATATTGGAGGTCGCCACCAGGCACACCCCCCGGGCGAAAAGCGCCTGCATGAGGCCGCCAAGGATCATGGCGTCGGCTATGTCGCTGACATAAAACTCGTCGAAGCAGAGCACTACTGCCTCACCCGCCAGGCGGTCCGCCACTTTTTCCAGCGGGTCCTTCTGGCCGTCCAGGGTCTTGAGTTCCTCGTGGACGCGGCGCATGAAGCGATGAAAGTGCACCCGCATCTTGCGCCTGAAAGGCAGGCAGTCGTAGAAGGTATCGACCAGATAGGTCTTGCCACGCCCGACGCCGCCCCAGAGATAGAGGCCCACCTCAGGCTCTGGGGGACCACTGCGCACCCGCCGCAGCCAGGCTATCAGCCCGCCCCGGCTCTCGCGCCAGTCCGCGACCAGGCGATCGTAAAGGTCCTGCAGCAGCTTGACCGCCTCTTCCTGGGCGGGATCGTGGGAAAAGTCATCCCGCTGGAGATCAGCCTGATAACGCTGCCAGGGTGTGGTCATGTGATATGCCGGGGGGGCGCCAGCCCGGTCCTGTGCGGTTGCGATCGGCCACTTTACCCAGCCACCTGTTGCTTGGCAACGACCGACTGGGGACCACGCCGGATCGGGCTCCTGGCGCGTTCCGGTTACAGTCTGCGCCAACTGGGGTTATACTGCGCCGCTCTGAATTCGTCGGTTTATGAGGGCCCGCCAGTGGAATCTTTCCAGTACAGCCAGACCATAGTCATTATCGCCGGGATCGCCCTGTTCGTGGTGGGCCTGGGCCTGGGGGTGCTGTTTGGCCGCCGCAGCTCACCTGCGGCCCAACGCCAGCGGGAAGTGGAACTCAAGCTCGACCAGGTACTGCAGGACAAGAAAGCCTACGAGGACGACGTGGTGGAGCACTTCACCGACACCGCCCGCCTGCTGAACAAACTCACTGAGCAGTACCGCGATGTACACAACCACCTCGCCAGGGGCGCCAGCACCCTGTGCCAGGGCCGGGGCCCCGTTTCTCTCGAGCGCCTCGAGGATGCCAGGGATGAATCGGAGATTCCGGCCCACCTGGCAGATATCCGTCCGCCCCTGGACTACGCACCAAAGACCTCCCCCGGGGAAAAAGGCATGCTCAACGAGGAATTCGGTATCGACCGAAAAAAAGCCGAGCCCCCGGCAGAACAAGCTGCTGCAAAAGCAGTGCCGGCCTCCGACTGACAACTGCCGCCGCACCCCACGGGATGACGAGGTTGCACCTGGCCGATAAATGCAGCACCTGAAATTTCTCACATGGCCGGCGATCGCCGGGCTGCTGGCCGCGCTACTGATTCTCGACAGGTGGGTGCTGCCGGAATCGGGCTACCGCGGGCCCGATGGCTATGAACTGGTCAGCTACGCCAACGCGGTGCGCATGGCCACACCGGCGGTTGTCAATATTTACACGGCCAAACTGGTCAAATCCCGCACCAACCCGCTGCTCAACGACGACTTCTTCCAGCGTTTTACCCGGCCGGGACAGCAGCCCCAACGCCAGCGTATCGAGCGGTCCCTGGGTTCCGGCGTGATCGTCACCCCCGAAGGTCACATCCTGACCAATAACCATGTTATCGCCGGAGCAGATGCCATCCAGGTCTTGCTGCAGGATGGGCGCTCCACCAACGCGATTGTGATTGGCTCGGATACCGCCACCGATCTGGCAGTGCTCAAGGTCGAGTTGCCCGACCTGCAACCGATAAGCCTGGGCGACTCGAATGCCGCCAGGGTGGGGGATGTGGTGCTCGCCATTGGCAATCCACTGGGCTTTGGCCATTCGGTTACCCAGGGTATCGTTTCGGCCCTCGGCCGCTACGGCCTGCAGCCCAATGCCTACGAGGACTACATCCAGACGGACGCCACGATTCACCTGGGCAACTCCGGGGGTGCACTGATCGATACCCGCGGCAGGCTGCTGGGTATCAACACGCTCATTTACACGGGCAACAGCCAGGGACAGAACACCGCCACCGGCATCGGTATCAGCCTTGCCATTCCCGTCAATCTCGCCGTATTCGTGATGCACGACCTGATCGACTACGGCAAGGTCATCCGCGGCTGGCTCGGGGTCAGTGTCGAACCCATCGGCGCACCGCGCGGAGATGGCAGGAACGAACAGGCCCTGGCAGTCATCGAGGTGGCGCCAAACAGCCCCGCAGAAAAGGCCGGGGTCATGCCGGGCGACCTCATCACCCATATCGACGGGGAACCGGTAAAGGATGGCAGGTTGACCATGCACCGCATCGCCCTGCTGCGGCCCGGCGATTCTGTCGACATCGCTATCCGACGGGATGCGCAAAGCATCGAGTTACGGGCCGTCGTCGGGGTGCTGAACCCGCCGACCGGCTGAGGCGCCGGTCAGTCCTCGCCGCCCGGGTGAAGGCGCAGCTCGGCGCTGCGGGCATGCGCCGTCAGGGCCTCACCGCGGGCCAGGGTCGAGGCCATGCGCCCGAGTTCCTGCACCCCCCGCTCACTGCACATGATCACCGAGCTACGTTTCTGGAAATCATAGACGCCCAGGGGTGAGGAAAACCGGGCTGAGCGCGAGGTGGGCAGCACGTGATTGGGGCCCGCGCAGTAATCCCCCAGCGATTCGGATGTATAGGGTCCCATGAAGATCGCACCGGCGTGGCGCACCAGCGGCAACAGTGACTCCGGGTCCTGTACCGACAGCTCGAGGTGCTCCGGCGCCAGCCGGTTACTCACAGCCACCGCCTCCGCCAGGTCGCGCGTTCTTATCATTGCGCCGCGGCCGGCCAGGGATGCGCGGATGATCTCCGCCCTTTCCATGCCGGGCAGGAGGCGGTCGATACTCGCCTGCACCCGGTCCAGGTAGGCGGGGTCCGGGCAGAGCAACAGGGACTGGGCATTTTCATCGTGCTCCGCCTGGGAAAACAGGTCCATCGCGACCCAGTCGGGGTCGGTGGAGCCGTCGCAAACCACCAGTATTTCCGACGGGCCGGCCACCATGTCGATGCCCACGCGACCATAGACCTGGCGCTTGGCAGTGGCGACGTAGATATTGCCCGGCCCGACGATCTTGTCGACACGCGGGATGGTGGCGGTGCCGTAGGCCAGCGCAGCCACCGCCTGGGCGCCGCCGATGGTGAATACCCGGTCCACCTGCGCTATCGCGGCCGCGGCCAGCACCAGGTCACTCACCTCCCCGCCCGGGGCGGGTACCACCATGACAATCTCGTCCACACCGGCCACCCTCGCCGGCAGCGCATTCATCAGCACCGAGGAGGGGTAGCTGGCCTTGCCTCCGGGCACGTAGATGCCCGCCCGCTCAAGCGGCGTGATCTGCTGGCCCAGCAGGTTGCCCGCCTCGTCCCGGTACTGCCAGCTCTGCTGGAACTGGTGGCCGTGATAGCGGCGAATGCGATCGGCAGCGTATTCCAGCGCCTCGCGATGTTTGGCCTCTATCCGCTCCAGCGCCTTCCCGAGGCGTTGCCGGGACACCTCGAGCTGCGCCACCGAGGCCGCCTCCAGTCGATCAAAACGGGCGGTATACTCCAGCACCGCAGGGTCGCCACGGGCGGCGACATCCGCAACGATGGCGCTTACGCTCTCCGTGACCTGCCGGTCCAGGCTCTCCTGCCAGGCGGTCAGCTGCTCGAGTCGCCGGTCGAAATCGGCCTGCGCTGTATCAAGTCGTTGCATAAGGCGCCCGTCAGCCCTCGCCAACCGCTGCGGCAAGGTCGCCTATCACGCCCTGGATAATGGCACAGCGGGAGCGCATGGCCGCCTTGTTGACCACCAGGCGGGAGCTGATCGCGGCGATCTCTTCCAACGGCTCCATGCCGTTCGCCCGCAGGGTATTGCCGGTATCCACGATGTCCACGATCAGGTCTGCCAGGTTCATCAATGGCGCCAGTTCCATGGCGCCATAGAGCTTGATCACGTCGGCGTGGACACCCCGCAGGGCGAAGTGCCGGCGGGTGATATTCACGAACTTGGTGGCGACCCGTATCCTGGCCCCGTCGCTGCGCCAGCCGACCCGGCCGGCCGTCATCAGCCGGCAGCGGGCGATACCCAGATCCAGCGGCTCGTAAAGGCCTTCGGCTCCGTGCTCGAGCAGTATGTCCTTGCCGACCACGCCCATATCGGCTGCGCCATGGCGCACATAGGTGGGCACATCCGAACCCCTGATAATCACCAGGCGCACGCCGGGGTGACTGGTGTCGAACACCAGTTTGCGGCTGCTGTGCACATCCTCCAGCGGGCTGATTCCCGCGCTCGCCAACAGCGGCAGGGTCTCCTTGAGGATGCGCCCCTTGGTCAGGGCGATGGTCAGGCGGTCACTCATAATGGGCTCACGGGAAAGCTCAGCCGTCTGGCCGGGCTTGCCACTGCTCGGGGGTGTAAGTACGGATATTCACGGCGTGGACACTGCCGTCAGCGATGCACTCCTTGAGGGCGCCATAGACCAGTTGCTGCTTCTGTACCGGGCGCAAACCCTCGAATACGCTGCCGATAGCAACGATATCGTAATGGTTTCCCTCCCCCTGGACGTGGAACTCGCAATCCTCCAGGTGATTTCGCAACAGCTGTTTGACCGTGGCGGCATCCATGATGTGTCTCCTGAGTTGACCCGGGGCGCCGGTGGCGCTGAAAGCCGGCCATTCTAGGAGAAAACCCCCCGGATGGCGACCGCTAACTCCGCCCGGGGATACTCAGGCGTTCACGTCAACGGCGGTCCAGCTGGCAATGACCGCATCCAGGTCGCCGTTGTTCTGCCGGGCGCTGGCCTCGAACTGATTGCGATAGATTTCGCCCAGGTTTACCCCTTCTATGATGATGTTGCGCAGCTGCCAGTCACCGTCCTTGCCCCGCCCCATCTGGTAGAGCAACACATAGGGATCGGGCTGATTGTCGTACACCAGCTGCCTCACCGTCGCCCTGCTATCGGACGCAGCCTCATCAGCCACGCCGTCGATCTCGACCCGGGCGTCGCCATAGGCGAGCAAACCCTTGCTGTAGGTTCGCACCAGTCCCAGCCGCATCACCTCGGTAAACCGGTCGAGCTGCTCACGCAACCGGGCCCGACCCGCCTCATCCAGCGAGCGGTAGCGGTCACTGCTGGCATAGGGTCCCATGACACTGCGGGCGAATCCGCGGAAGTCGATGACGGGGTCCAGTATTTCCTGCACCTGGCGGTAGTACCGCTCGGGATCCTTGTCGAAATAGTCACGGGACTCCACCACCGCAGCCATCACCCGCCGGGTGGCATCGTCAACCACCCCGCGAGCCGTCGCTTCGGCGCCCTGCGCCCACACTGCCGCACTCAGCAGATAAACCCCAAACAGCCAGGCTGATCGCACACTAAACACTATCTGTCTCCTCAAATTGCTCAACATTGGACTTCCAAGGCCAGGGGGGGTCTGTATAATCCAGCGGTGCACAGTGGCAACCCGCGCCTTCCTGCGGCCAGACCCACGCCCTTGCTCTGACACTTACCAACACAACGTGGTTCCCGTGCACCGCGCGGGGCATACTTTAACAGGAAACAACGCCATATGCTGATAGCTGCCGCCGCCATTATCGCCGGCTTTGCGATCCTCATATGGAGTGCCGACCTGTTCATCATTGGCGCTGCCGCCATTGCCCGCAATATGGGCATGTCGCCCATCATTATCGGCATGACCATCGTATCCATAGGCACCTCCGCCCCCGAAGTGCTGGTGTCCCTGACCGCCGCATTCTCCGGGGCGGGAGAACTGGCGGTCGGCAACGCCATCGGTTCGAATATCGCCAACATCGGACTGGTGATGGGCATCACAGTGGTGATAACACCCATGCTGGTTCTGCAAAGCGCGATCAGGAAGGAGCTACTGTTACTGCTGGCAGTGACGGCGGCTGCCGGCGTGGTGCTGGTCGACAACACCCTCAGTGACGTGGAAGGCTGGTTGCTCATAGGCGCGATGGTTCTGGTTATGATCTACCTGCTGCGCAGCCAGACCAGGGACAGCACGCTGCAGCTGGAAACGGAGGAGGAACCCCTGCAGGAACTCTCTACGGGCCGCGCCTGGCTGACCTTCGCCGCGGGTCTGCTGTTACTTATCGGCAGTTCCCACCTGCTGGTGTGGGGCGCCGTCATCACTGCACAATTGCTGGGCGTCTCGGAACTGCTGATCGGCCTGACGGTGATCGCCATAGGCACCAGCCTGCCGGAGCTGGCGGCCACGGTCACCAGTGCGCGGCGCGGCCACACGGAAATCGCCATCGGCAATATTGTCGGCTCCAACCTGTTCAACCTGCTGGTGGTGGCGGCCATTCCCGGTATCGTTTCGATCCAGACCGTGTCACCGTTGGTGTTCACCCGGGATTACGCCGCAATGACCCTGCTGACGATATTGCTGGCAGCTGCGATCTACGTGGGCGGCAAGCGCAGGGTGGCGCCGCCGGGCTACGCCTACCTGGGGCGGACCGTCGGGGTGTTGTTCGCCACATTCTACGCACTGTACTATTACCTGCTGTACATCAGCCTCTAGCCACAGGACACCCCATGCCCTACACCGGTTTCGCCAGCTCAGCGCGCCGCACGATCAAAATGGAATCCGAGGCAGTGGCGGCCCTGGAGGAACGTATCGGTGCAGGTTTTGAACGCGCCTGCGAACTGCTGCTGGAAACACGCGGCAGGGTGATCGTGACCGGCATGGGCAAATCCGGCCATATCGCCCGGAAAATCGCCGCCACCCTTGCAAGTACCGGGACACCGGCCTTTTTCGTCCACCCCGGCGAGGCGAGCCACGGCGACATGGGCATGATAACCGCCCAGGACGCGGTGATCGCACTGTCCAATAGCGGCGCGGTGGCGGAGATCGTAACCCTGCTGCCGCTGCTCAAACGGATGGGAACGGTGCTCATCAGCATGACCGGCAACGACCAGTCGGCACTGGCAAAAGCCTCTGATGTGCACCTCGACACCGGGGTGGAGACCGAGGCCTGCCCGCTGGACCTGGCTCCCACCTCCAGCACCACCACCGCGCTGGTCATGGGTGATGCCCTCGCCATCGCCCTGCTGGAGGCGCGCGGCTTCACCGCGGACGATTTCGCCTTTTCTCACCCCGGGGGCACCCTCGGGAAAAAACTCCTGCTGAAAGTGGAAGACGTCATGCGCTCCGGCGACGCCATTCCACGGGTCGAACCGGACACCCCGCTGTCCGAGGCCCTGCTGGAAATCAGCAACAAGGGCCTGGGTATGACCACCGTGCTGGACAAGCAGGGACAACTGGCCGGCATATTTACCGATGGCGACCTGCGGCGGACCCTGAAAGCCCGTATCGACATCAATGAAACACCCATGGGCCGGTTGATGAGCACCGGCGCCAAGACCGCCAGCCCGGGGATGCTCGCCGCGGAAGCGATGCGGATAATGGAAGAAAACGAGATCAGTTCACTGGTCGTGGTGAAGGAGGACAACACCGTCGCCGGGGTGATCCACCTGATGCACCTGCTGCACGCAGGACTTGCCTGATTCGTGCCGGGTGGCAGACAGACTGTCCCGACCGGCGGCGGCCGCAGCAGGATCCGGCCCCCAGAAAATAATGTGCCTGCGCCGGCGAACCAGTTACCATCGGCCCGGGTCAGAACAGTACCGGGGCGAACTCCCGGGTTCGCCCCCAGAATGGAGAGCCATCATGTTTAAACCCCGCCCTGAAGGGCGTGTGAGGCGCTGCGCGAGCTGGCTGCGGCCCCTGTGCCTCGCCACCGTGCTCAGCTGCCTGCTTCCCGCCGGGGTTCTCGCCCTGCCGGATGACCGCGACCAGCCCATCCACATCACTGCGGACACCGCGATCCGGGACGAAAAGCAGGGATTCACCGTATACAGCGGCAATGTGCATATGATCCAGGGCAGCCTGGATATCGTTGCCGACAAACTCACGATCTACCACGAAAGGGAGCAGGCGGACAAAATCGTGGCGGAGGGCAAGCCAGCCAAAATGCAGCAGAAACCGGCGGTGGACGAGCCCCTGGTGAAGGCCAGGGCCGAAATCATCGAGTACTACAAAATAGAAGACAAGGTGCATCTCAAGATCAACGCCTATATCACCCAGGACGGTTCCTCGGTCACCGGTGACTCCATCGACTATTTCATCACCGAGCAGTTGGTGAAGGCCGATTCGCAGGAGGCACCCGACGGCAAACGGGTGCAGGTCGTAATCGAACCGAAGCTCCTCAGGGAAGAAGAAGCTGGCGATGGCTCATCTGCAAGCAACTAGTCTCGCCAAGAGCTACCGTGGCAGGGAGGTTGTTCGGGACGTCTCACTCGAGATAGAGAGCGGACAGGTCGTCGGCCTGCTCGGGCCCAATGGCGCCGGCAAGACCACCTGCTTCTACATGATTATCGGCATCATCCGGGCAGACCGGGGCACCATCAGTATCGATGGCGAGGACCTCACGCCCCTGACCATGCATCAGCGCGCCCGCCGCGGTGTCGGCTACCTTCCCCAGGAGGCATCGATCTTCCGCAAGCTGAGTGTCGGCGACAATATCATGGCCATATTGGAGACTCGCGGCGACCTCGACAAGGTGCAGCGGATGGCGCGTTGCGATGAACTGCTGGCCGAATTCCACGTGGAGCACCTGCGCGACAACCTGGGCCAGTCACTGTCCGGTGGCGAGCGCCGGCGAGTTGAAATAGCCCGCGCCCTGGCAACGGAACCCGAGTTCATCCTGCTGGACGAGCCCTTCGCCGGGGTCGACCCGATATCGGTAAGCGATATCAAGCAGATCATCAACCACCTGCGGGACCGGGGCATCGGGGTCCTCATTACCGACCACAATGTCCGCGACACCCTCGATATCTGCGAGAAGGCCTACATCGTCGGGGAGGGCCACATCATCGCTGCGGGCTCGGCCGAGGAGATCCTGGCCAACAAACGGGTCCGGGAGGTCTACCTCGGGGACCAGTTCCGCATGTAGTTACCCGACCCTGCAGGAGGCGCTGCAAGCGACTCCGTTCTCACTTTCAGTTGTTAACAAGCAAATTTCGCGCCAATAAGTTGCCACTGCCGGCATGCCGCGACTACACTAAATCGCATATTCGTCAAACCGAGACCGGGGGCCAGGGCCCTCCCGAGGAAGCCAGATACATCCATGAAGCAGTCGCTGCAACTGAAACTGGGCCAACAGCTGACCATGACACCGCAGCTGCAGCAGGCTATCCGGTTGCTGCAACTGTCAACCCTGGACCTGCAACAGGAAATCCAGCAGGCCCTGGACACTAACCCGATGCTGGAGATGGCGGAGGACGACAGCGATCTCGATGGCGACTTCAGCCCGGGGGATGACACTGGCGCAACCAGCGGCGAGACCAAATCCGACGGCCCCATGGAAAACCTGGAGCGGGCCGCCACGGAGCTGCCGGACGACAATGCGGACTGGGATATCGGCCTGCCCGAGGACCTGCCCGTGGACACCCAGTGGGACGATCTGCTGCCGGCGGCGTCCGCCTCGTCATTTTC
>JAZBNW010000388.1:0-25569 GCA_036350855.1 Halieaceae bacterium | reverse complement strand
TTTCGCCGCGCAGCTGGTAAATCAGGTCCTCCACTTTCAGGGTGCCGTCGATCGGCTGGCCACCGGTCATCGCCACCGCATCGTTGTAGAGAATCATGTAGGTGATATTTACCCCGGCGGAGACAGCCGCGCGGATGGCCAGTATGCCCGAGTGGAAGTAGGTGCCGTCTCCCAGGTTCTGGAAGACGTGGGGCGCGGTGGTGAAGGGAGCCTGGCCGATCCAGGTCGCGCCTTCTCCGCCCATCTGGGTGAAGGTGTGGGTATTCCGGTCAGGCATCCAGGTGGCCATGTAGTGGCAACCGATGCCGCCCAGGGCATGGCTGCCCTCGGGCACCTTGGTGGACCTGTTATGGGGGCAACCTGAACAGAAATGGGGTACCCGCTCGATGATGTCGTGGGCCCTCGCCAGGGAGAGCTCCTTCTGCTCGATCCAGCGCAGTCGCTGCTCCATGGCGTCGGACTGGTAAAACCGCTTGATGCGGCTGCCGATCGCGAGGGCGATCATGGCGGGGGTCAGTTCCGCCAGGTTGGGCAGCAGGTCGCGGCCCTGCTCGTCGAACTCGCCGAATACCCGCGGTCGCGCGGCAACCGGGTAGTTGTACAGCTGGCCGGTAAGCTGGTCCTCGATGATGGAGCGCTTTTCCTCGACCACCAGTATCTCTTCCAGCCCCTCGGCGAAGTCGTGGGTGGTGCGCGGCTCCAGCGGCCAGGGCATGCCGACCTTGTAGACCCGCAGGCCGATCCCGGCAGCGACGGCGGCAGTGATGCCCATGTCGTCCAGCGCCTGCATCACGTCCAGGTAGGCCTTGCCGCTGGTAATGATGCCGAAGCGCGGATTGGGGCTGTCCAGCACGATCCGGTTGAGGCCGTTTACTCGCGCGAACTCCCTCGCGGCGTAGATCTTGTACTTGTTCAGGCGCAGTTCCTGTTCCAGCGGCTTGTCCGGCCAGCGCGCGTGTACGCCGTCCGCGGGGAGCTGGAATTCCTCGGGCGTGATGATCTCGATCCGGTTGGGGTCGATATCCGCCGAGATGGCGGAATCCATGTTCTCGGTAATCGCCTTGAGCGCCACCCAGCAACCACTGTAGCGCGACAATTCCCAGCCGTAGACGCCCAGGTCCAGTACTTCCTGCACATTGGAGGGACTCAGCACCGGCACCGATGCGCCGATGAACATATGTTCGGACTGGTGGGGCAGGGTGGATGACTTGCAGGCGTGGTAGTCACCGGCCACCGCCAGCACCCCGCCATACTTCGAGGTGCCGAAGGCGTTGGCATGCTTGATCACGTCCATGCTGCGATCCACACCCGGACCCTTGCCATACCACATGCCGAACACGCCGTCGTATTTTGCGCCAGCGAACAGGTTGGTCTGTTGGCTGCCCCACACGGCGGTGGCGGCCAGGTCCTCGTTCACCCCCGGCTGGAAGTGCACGTTGTGTTTCTTGAGGAAGGGTTTGGCGCGCCACAGCGCCTGGTCGACGCCCCCCAAAGGAGAGCCGCGGTAACCGGAGATAAAGGCGGCGGTATTGAGGCCGCGTTGCCGGTCCCGCTGGTGTTGCAGCATCGGCAGGCGCACCAGCGCCTCGATGCCGGTCATGTACGCCCGGGTGGTGTCCAGTGCGTACTTGTCGTCCAGCGACACCGCTTTTGACACCTTCTTTTTATTATCCGATTGATTGCTGCTCATAAGCGCCACCGAGAAGTTGAACGCGTAGTGTGCTTGAAAACGCGGGGTATGTTTATTTGTTTTCAGCCGGATAATCCGGCTACACTGCATAAGATATGCAATATAGTGAATAAATAGGGAATAAATAGTCGTGAAACTCGAAAAGCAGGATATCCAGATACTCAAACTGCTGCAGCGGGACGCCACCCTCAGCACCGCCGCCATCGCCGAGCAGATCAATGTGTCCCAGTCCCCCTGCTGGCGCCGGATCAACCGACTCGAGCAGGCGGGACTGATCAAGGGGCGGGTGGCCCTGCTCAATCGCGAGGCCCTGGGCATGGAGGTGGTGGTGTTTGCCACCGTAAACCTGACCTCCACCGGTCGCCAGAACCTGATCGAGTTCGAGCGGGATATCGTGCGCCATCCCGAAGTGATGGAGTGTTACACCATGACCGGGATCTGGGACTACATGTTGAAAGTGGTCACCCGCAGTATCCGTCACTACGAAGAGTTCGTCCGCAACACCCTCACCGCCAGTCCCTCCATCAGGGAATTGCACTCGCACATGGCGGTGACTGAAATCAAGAATATTTCAGAGCTGCCCCTGGCGACACAGTTGTAAGGAGGGGGTGCGGATGTCCCGGTGCCGCCGGGCCCGCGGATTCAATCAGCGCCCTTCTCGGCGCCAGAACGACTCAGCATTCCCAGCAGTTTCAGCACACCGGCGGACCCGGCTGCCGCAGTGCCCAGGTAGGCGATCCAGACCTCTACCGCGTCGCGCTGGGTAAAGGTGAGAAACAACAGCAGGGGCACCAGAGCCGCGACCATGACCCCGCGCAGCTTGTGCCACCTGGCACCTTCGGCCTCCAGCGACTTGATCTCCGCCGGCGGCAGCTGGGTTTTCAGGAACACGGCAAAACTGTCATTCATGATGCGCAGAACCGGGTCCCGGCGCAGCAAGCCGCGCTGGATCAGCTGACGCACCACGTCCGCCTGGCCCGGATTCGCAAAACCCTCCTCCGCCAGCTGGTGCAGCAGCAGCTTTTCGTCAGCGCTCAGGGCTTCCCACAGCCCCTGGTAATAGGGCGTCGCCAGGCCCAGGATCCTGTCGACGATAGAACGGCGGGTGGTGCAGGTCTTGCACCACTGGCTGAGCGTTTCCCTGGACAGCTTGATGTCGCTGGGTGCCAGGCATGCGATTTCTGCTTCCAGCCAGGCAAGGTCCGGCAGGTCGCGCAGCTCGGGGTCCTCGACGTCGCTGCCCGGCTCGGGCGGTCGTGTGCCGGCGGCCCCGGCTTCCTCCTCGATCTCGCCGAAAAAGAGTTTGCGCGTACAGTAGGAGGCCAGCGCCTGCAGCAACAGCAGACCGGCCGGTATGCCCAGTAGCCAGCCCCACCAGCCGATGACCGGAGCCATTATCACCGGGCTGCCCATCACGTCCGTGGCATTGGATCGGCAGACATCGGCGGTTCCCGTGTGATACCGCAACACCGGCGGGCTGGCCTGGGCCTGCCAGGACCAGGTCCCGGCTTCGCCGCCATCGAACCCTGTCGCGTAAACGTAGGGGCCTGGCAGGTAGCGGGCGTAGGTGGTGGTTTCGTTATACACGGGTGCATGTTTGGCCAGGTTGTCGCGAATAGCCTGCATTGCACTGGCCGGTCGCGTGTCCCGGACATTGCGGAAAGCCTGTTCAACCGGCACCCACTGCTGCAACAGCAGGGCCTGCGGATAGTGTGCGTCCGGCCTGCCGGGATCTGCCAGGCTGGTCCCGGGCGTCTCGGCGACAGGGGTCTTGCTGCGAGCATCGGCCAACTCGCACTCGCGCCATTCAAGCGTGCGTGCGACATAGGATTGTTCCAGCTGCATCCAGCGCAGTACTTCCTCCTGGAAAGCGAATTTCAGGAAGCCGTAGGCCGGCAGCGCCCCGACCAGCAGCCATACCAGCACAGAGCAGGCGGTATGGGGTGTCAGCGGGTCGCGCAGGCGCCGCAGCCAACGCGGTGGTGGCCGGTCACGGTACAGCATAATGGACGGATGCCGGCGCAGGGTCGCACTCGCAGGGAGCAGTAGCGCGAGGAGAACCAGAGCAGCGGCGAAGGATGTACCGCTGAAGCGCGCCAGCGATGCGGAGAGCCCGTCAAGGGTCAGCATGAGCGCGATCGACATGGCGGCCAACCCCGCCGTCGAGGCCAGCAGCCATCCCAATTGCCGGCTGAATTGCCGGGGTGGCCGCGTCGCATCCGGGGGTATGCGGTTTGCCGTCACCGCCGCCCGCACGACCAGCACAATGGAGGGGACGGGCAGCAAGGTACCGGCAAGCAGCAAGGTCCAGCCTCTAAGGATGGTGAGGCTGAGCAGGAAAATCGCCAGCTGTACCCCCAGCCCCCACAGGGTCCACAGGTAGAGTGTCCTGAATCGCGGATGGCGCCTCGGCCAGACCCAGTGTGGCGGGTTCCTGCCCTGTAACAGGATATAAAGAAACGTGGCCGCCAGGGCGAGGAACAGGTAGCCGGTAATCAGGGCCACCGTAGCGACGATCACCTCGACGTGCAGGGTCCGCAATACCTCGTCGTCCACGAAGGTCACCACGAACCAGGGCAGGTCCGGCACCGGGCGGACGAAGAGCTGGTGGGGTCGCGTCTGGTACTGGGCATAGAGGCGGGCGCTGGCGTCTGCCACCATGGTCGCCCGCAGTCGCGCGGAGATGCCGGCATCATCGAGCAGGTTCTCATAAACCGACCGGCGCCGGTCCGAGTGGACCAGTACCTTGCCCTCCCTGTCGACTATCACGAAGCCCACGCCGGGTGCCAGCACCGGATAGCGCAGACTTTCCAGTCGTCCGGTGAGGGCCACCGCAAAGCGCTGTTTCTCCTCTTGAGCGCAGTCCCGCCACAACTGGGGCGCCACGTCCCCGGCAAACAATGGCGGGGCCCGCTCGCTCAGCCGTGACGGGGCGGACACCGCTGCGAAAAACTCGCCGGTGGTGACTGATGCGGAGGTCTCCGCGAACAGCTTTATCGGTGGCGGGCCGTTGTTGCCGGGCAGCTGCCACAGGCGTTGGGATTTCACTGCCTGGAAGTAATTGCGCCTGGCTAGTGGCACAGCCGGCGTGTTGTGATCGAGAGTGGTGGCCTTGATGAATTGCTGGCCGTCACAGGGACGCATCCAGAAGACCGAGTCCAGCCACCTGTAGGTCTCGGGAAAAGTCAACTGCAAGCCCGCCGCATCGTGCTTGCCGGGCGTTCGCCCGTGCAGCAGCAGATCGGTAATCGACGCCGATTTCCCCGGCGCCTGGCGGGCCAGTGCCAGGACGGCCTCGGGATCGGCCATTGCCACTTGCCGGTCGTAGTCGTCCATCTGCCGATACATGGCGAGAATCTCGCCGCGCAGCCGAGCCCCGATCGTATCGGCCAATGTTTCCAGACGCTGGTATGAGTTTTCCCTCAGCTTCAGGTAGGTGGTGACATCCACGATCGCCGCGGCGATCAGCATGGTCAGGGCCAGGGTGGATACCAGCATCAGGTAAAAATCGGAAAAGCGCACCCGCTCGTGGGGCGACAGGCTGAGAATCTTCAGGATAGGCCAGCTCACGATACACAGTGTCACCAGGGCCAGCAGCACTACCGATATGTAGGGCGCCACCGTCAGGGCCTGGCGGAAGACGCGCTGGTTGTCTACCAGCCCGCACAGATGCCAGGTAGCCGCCGATGTATCGGCACCGGCTGTGGCACTCACCGGCAGCATTCCGTCCCTGGGCAGCGCAAATGGCTGGCAGATCAGATCGAAGCGCTTGTCGGCGAGTTCGACCTTGTGAATGAGGGTCGCGTTTTGCAGTACGTCCAGCTGTTCGACGGCGTCATCGGGGCCCTTCGGAAGCGTCAGTCCGAACAGTCCGAACACTTTGACCGGTGAGCTGTTTACCGGCACCTCGACCCCTGGCGGGTGCATGACCGAGGGGCGAGTGGGGCTGATCGCCGGCCCCACGAGCATGCCCTTGTTATTGACAATCATGACCGTGTCGAATGCCTCCCCGAAGGGGATCTGCTCCATCAACACATCCAGGCGTGCCTGGACAACGACCGTTTTTTCTTCGCGAACTCCCGGGGAGGAGGCCGCCGATTCAGGCGGGGCCGAGGATGCCGCCGGGTCGGCAACGGGGGCGGACGGCCAGCCCGGCCGCTGTGCGAGCCGCACGACAAATTGCAGCTTGGAGTCATTCGCCTCCATGGAAAGCCCGGCAAAACCGAACGCGTCATTTGTTGGCAAGTCGGTGCATGTAGCGGGTTCAACCAGTTTCAGGCGGGTCTGCCGCTGAAAGAACTTGCAGCCGTCATCCCAGGTATCGCTGCCGGCGGACTGGCTGTAGAGGGTATTGATGGTGGTTCGGACGTTGCCCAGCAGTCCCGAAATAGAGCTGGCTGCCTGTTCCAGGCGTTGCAGGTTGTGAGTGCGAATCTGCTCGAGCTGGCCGACGATATAGAAGGCGTAGAGCCCTGCGGGGAGCAGCAACAGGCTGAGGAATACGGCCGTTGCCCGCAGGGCGGGTCGACTGCGCCCCGTGGCCCGTTGCGCGGCGCTACCGGCCTCGTGAGTCGCCATCGCGGATGCCCTGCCGGCCCGGGGAATCCGGTGCCGGAATGATTCTGCCGATCAAGTCTCCGCCTCTGGTCATTGATGCCCCTGCATTCAGCCACGAACAAGTGGTAACGCCCCTGTCAGCTGAGCTTTCGATTCCCGGGCGCGGACTCCGGGAAGATCGATGTTTTCAGAAGATTAGTACAGGCACTGTTTTTGGCAAGTACCGCGCCCGGCCGGCGCTGCGGGAGGGCGCGGTGCCATGGAGAGGTTATTTCGTATTCATATAGAGCCGGTGACTCTTATAACGCCAAGGTCTCCTGCAGCCGGGCGGTTCCGCTAGACTGATGAGCTGGGACCCTGCGAATCACCGGATGTCCGGTGCTTGCAACGGTGAGTCCGCCAGCGGGGAGTGGCCATGCCATCAATCAATTTTACCGGCAATTTACAGCGGCATTACGCCGAACTCTACGCCAGCTGCGAACTGAGCGAGAGTCGTTTTGACCAGGTGGATACCCTTTGCCGCCAGGTCCTCGCCGACCGCGCTCGCTACGAGCGGGTCAGCGCCGATACCGGTGTACCGTGGTTTGTGATAGCGGCGATCCATACCCTGGAAGCGGGCCGGCGTTTCGACCGCCATTTGCACAACGGGGACAGCCTGCGTGCGCGAACCCGGCGGGTGCCGGCGGGCCGCCCACTGGCCGGCGAGCCGCCCTTCGGCTGGGAGGAGAGCGCCCGGGACGCCCTGGCGATGCACCGGCTCGACAAGGTGCGGGAGTGGACGCTCCCGCGGATTCTGTACGAACTGGAAAAATATAACGGCTGGGGCTACCGGCTTTACCATGCGCACGTCCATACGCCGTACCTGTGGGGTTTTTCCAGGCATTACACCAGTGGCAAGTACATCGCCGACGGCACCTGGTCCGATACCGCCGTATCCCGCCAGTGCGGCGCCGCGGTGCTCATTCGCCGCCTCGAGGAGCTGGGCGAGATCGCTCCGCTGGCCCAGGAGCATTCAGCGGGGCCGCTGCTGTTCTATGCGGATTACGCCATCGAGCGCGGCGAGGACCTGCAGCGGTTTCTCAACACCTTTGACGGCATCTCCCTGCGGGTGGATGGCCGGCCGGGCAAGCGCACGTCGGACGCGGTAGAACAAGTGTTCGGCAGGCGTCTGAGTGGGGATCCTCGACGCTGACCCGGTGAATCCACCGGCTGGGGCCGTTGTCAGGGGGGTGCCAGGCTAGTGTGCCTCCTCGTTGGTGTTATAACATTCAGCGAGTCGCCAAAGGACCTGCAGGAAGGCGCGCTTGAGACCTGCGGCTTGCTGCGGGGCGAAGCAGCGGGTTGTGATCGGCATTGGTTTGGCTCCTGGCGTGCTTGTTTGCGCGGGCGGCTTGCACTGCCAGTGGTGACTTTAAAAGGGGAAAACGACAGAAGTGAATTCGCAACAGGACCACAATCTTTACCATCTTTTCGACAGCGCATTTCCGCCGGACAGGGCGAGGACCTTGTTGCAAACAGCGTCGGGCGACAGCTATTCCTTTGCCGATGTGGAGCGCGAATCTGCGCGCCTTGCCCATTATCTGGGTGCACTGGGGGCCCGCCCCGGGGACCGCGTCACCGTGCAGGTGGAAAAGTCTCCCCAGGTGTTGTGTCTTTACCTGGCTTGCCTGCGCGCCGGTCTCGTCTACCATCCACTCAATACTGCCTACCAGGCGTCCGAGCTGGCCTACTTCCTGGGGGATGCCCGGCCCAGGATCGTGGTTTGCGCCGGGCTTTCGGCGGCCCTGTTCGAATCACTGGCTGCCGGGGCCGGGGTTGAGACAGTGTGTACACTCGACGCTGACGGCAGCGGCAGCCTCACCGCCGGGGCCGCGGCATTCTCCGGCGTCTTCGATACGGTGAAGCGCGGCCCGCAGGACCTGGCCGCACTGCTGTATTCCTCGGGTACCACCGGGCGTCCCAAGGGCATCATGCTGACCCATGGCAACCTGGCCAGTAATGGCCTTTCGCTGGTGAAGATCTGGGGCTTTACCGCCACCGACGTGCTGCTGCACGCACTGCCGGTGTTTCACGTCCACGGCCTGTTCGTGGCGATCAATTGCGTGTTGCTCAGTGGCGCCCGGATGCTGTGGCTGGACAAATTTGACGCCGCCGAGGTGGCCGCGGTGTTACCGCGGTGTAGCGTCATGATGGGTGTTCCCACCTATTACACCCGCCTGTTGGCGGAGCCCGGGTTCAGTCGCGACAGCTGCGCCGGCATGCGCCTGTTCATTTCCGGCTCGGCTCCGCTGCTGGCGGAGACGTTCAGGGAATTCCAGCAGCGTACCGGCCATACGATCCTGGAACGCTACGGCATGTCCGAAACCGGTATGAATACCTCCAATCCGCTGCACGGCGAGCGCCGCGCGGGTACCGTGGGCCTGCCGCTGCCGGATGTGGAGGTGCGAGTGGTCGATGCCCGGGGCAAACAGCTGCCCCCCGGGGAGGCGGGTGACCTGCAGGTGCGCGGGCCGAACGTGTTTCCCGGCTACTGGCAAATGCCGGAAAAAACCCGCGAGGATTTTACCGCCGACGGGTTTTTCAATACGGGCGACGAGGCCTGCCAGTCGCCTGACGGTTATGTCTCCATCGTGGGCCGGGCCAAGGACATGATTATCTGCGGTGGTCTCAACGTCTATCCGAAGGAAATCGAGCAGACCCTGGATGACATGGAGGGCGTGAGGGAATCGGCCGTTATCGGCGTACCCCACGCGGATTTCGGGGAGGCGGTGGTGGCGGTGATAGTGCCGGACACCGGGGCGACACTGGAGGAAGCGGCCATCATCGAGTTCAGCCGGGCCCGGATGGCCAACTTCAAGGTGCCCAAGCGGGTTTATTTCCAGTCGGAGCTGCCGCGCAACGCCATGGGCAAGGTACAGAAAAACCTGCTGCGTGAGCGCTACCGTGACAGCTTTGACTGAAGCGGGCCAATGCCCCCTGCAAACAGCACCCTGGCCACATGTTCGGACAGATCGCAGCGGTAGGTGGACGTCACCTTGCATACCGTGGCGCTGATCAACCAGCGGCCATCGACCTTGCGGTATTCGTCCTCGTAATAAGCACCGAGCTGGGTGACGCTGTTTTCGCGGGTATCGATCAGGTGGTAGTAGAGGCCCCAGCTACCCGTCGCGCGGGAATTATCGACCAGGTCGATGCGGGGGTTCTGCGCATGGTGCATCTCGACCATATGGTCGTGGCAGGCCAGCTCGGTAAATACCTCTATCAGCGCGTCCCTGTGATCAAACACACCGATCAGCCCGTAGTCGATGTGGACAGGGCCATCGACGAAACAGCCGCGCACATTTTCCGGCTGCTTGGTATCGCAGAAGAAAAAATAATCGTATTTGAGCCGCTTGATAGCCTCGATGTCTTCCAGTGCCTGTATGCGGTTTGCCAGAGTCATGGTTCGTCTCGTCTCTTTGTCCTGCCCGTTATGACCGAATGAATCCGCTCGCTCGATGGTCGGCGCGGTATGGGCGGTTTCCCGGCGCGATCTGCCGCCAAAGCCGGACGGGCGGCCACAGCCCTACAGAAGGACTTCCGGTGCGAGCGCCCTGAGCTGGCGGCGGATTCCCTCGCGCCAGTCCACCCGGGTCGGGCCAATCAGCTCGTGCATGCGGGTGGTATCGATCGCGAGGCTGCCGAAGGCGGTGCTGGTCTCCTTATAGACCGGTTCAAAGCCGGTCAGCTCGCTGATCAGGGCGCACCATTGCTCTATGCTCACCTGTTCGGAGCCGCCGAAATTGGTGGTGGTGACATCGGTGGAGGCGGCGCCCAGCAGGTAGGGGATTTTCTCGACGTAGTCGTCGACATGGATCGGGTTGTAGTTGTTTGGCCGCTCCGGATGGATGTCGATAGGGATTCCCTGCTGCATCATCAGCATATGAAAATACATCCAGCCGCCATTGTCGCCATAGGGAACATTGAGGCGGGCAATGGTCGTGGGAATACCGTGTTGCTTCGCGACGAAGCGGCAAACGGTTTCCGCGGCTATCTTGGAGATGCTGTAGGTGGGGAACATGGCGCGGTGATTGTCGCCCAGCGGGTCACTCTCCTTGCGCGGCTCATGGCCGTTGTATTCGTACACCGCCGTGGAGGAAATATGCAGGAAGCCGCGGGCATTGCGGCAGCGGGTCATGAGGTTGCCCACGCCCTCGCCGTTGGCGGCCAGGTCGTAATCAAAGTTACCGGTCTTGACCACGGCAAAGTTGAGGACGTAGTCGAAGTCATCGGGGATTCTGGCGACAGCCCCGGCATCGGACAGGTCGGCGGCGATGACACTCGCGCCCAGCGCCTCTATCCTGTCCACGTCAGCCTGCTTGCTGAAGCGCGCGAGGGTGTGGACGTCCGCCACCTTCGCATAGTGCGCCACCACGGGCAGGGCGACCTGCCCGGTAGGGCCTGTAATCAGGATCTTTTTACCGGCGAGATCAACGCTTGTGACTGGCATATCTGTTCCCTGCGTAATTGTCGACTGGTGAATACAGCGCACCCCGGCAGCATTCGCGAAATACCATCGCGGTGTCTCCTGGTGGGCACGGGACGCAGTATAACCGAGGCACGGCCGGGGACGCACCGCGGAAAACCTCACCCGACCGGGATGGGGCGCGTGTCGGGGTTGCAGGTGGTATATTACCCACACCAGTTTTCCGGCGCGAGGCAGATCCGCTGGACCGGTAAGAATCGGTACCGGTCATGGATCCGGGCGGGGCGCCGCCACAGAGGTGAATAACGATGAGTCAATTGGAGCGACCACTGGAGGGCCTGCGGGTCATCGAGATGGGGCAGTTACTGGCGGGACCCTTTACCGGCACCATCCTGGCCTACTTCGGTGCCGAGGTGATCAAGGTCGAGCCCCCCGGGGGTGACCCCTTGCGCGGTTGGCGGGTGGTGCGCGACGGCACCTCACTGTGGTATCGCAGCATCGGGCGCAACAAGAAGAGCGTCACCCTGGACCTGAAATCGGAGCAGGGCAGGGCGCTGGCGCTGCAGTTGCTGGAGACAGCCGATGTCGTGATAGAAAATTTCCGTCCCGGGCTGATGGAGGAGTGGGGGCTCGGGCCCGTGCAGCTCAAGGAACGCAACCCGGGGCTCGTCTATGCGCGTATTTCCGGTTATGGCCAGACCGGTCCCTGTGCGAGCAAACCGGGCTACGCCTCGGTCACCGAGGGATTCGGTGGATTTCGCTATATCAATGGGGAGCCCGGCAAGGCGCCGGTGCGCCCGAATATCAGCCTGGGCGACACGGTGGCGGCGATCCACGCGGCCCTGGGAATAACACTGGCCCTGCTGCAGCGGGCCAGGCCCGAATCCGGCCAGGGGCAGGTCGTCGACGTCGCGCTCTACGAATCGGTGTTCAACCTGATGGAAGGCATCGTTCCCGAATATGACGGTGCCGGTGTGGTGCGCGAACCCTCCGGCACCACCATCACGGGGATCGTGCCGACCAACACCTATCGCTGCGATGACGGCAAGTACGTGGTCATAGGAGGGAATGGTGACTCCATTTTCAAGCGCCTGATGACGGCCGCAGGCCGCTCCGATATGGCGGAAAATCCCGCCATGGCGCACAACGCCGGACGGATAGAGCACGAGGCAGAAATCGATGAGGCGCTGGGGCTCTGGTGTGCGGCACACGCCTCCACCCACATCATCAACACGCTGGAGGAGGTGCGGGTGCCGGTGGGCCCCATCTACAATGTCGAGGATATGATGTCAGACCCGCAGTATCGGGCCAGGGGTATGTTCGAGAGCGTCGAGATCGACGGCAAGCCGCTGAAAATCCCTGCAATCATGCCCAGGCTGGACGGCACGCCCGGGCGGACGGACTGGCCGGGCCAGGCAGTGGGGAGCCACAACGACGAGGTATTGCGCGGCATTCTGCAACTGGGTGACGAGCAGATAGAACAGCTCAGGAAAGAGGGCGTGATCGCCTGAAGCCGGCCGCGCCTAACCCGGCTTTCTCAGGCGTTGTATAGCGTATAGGCGCCGATGACGATGAATCCGGTACCGGCCAGGTAGTGCAGGTAGCGCTCGTTGATATATTCGGACAGAAAGCTGCCCGCCAGGACCCCGAGCGCCGAGGCGACAACCAGTGCGGCGGATGCTGCTATGAAAACGGTGTATTTGCTGACCTCCTTGTCCGCGGCAAACAGCATGGTGGCCAGCTGGGTTTTGTCACCCAGCTCGGCGACGAAAACAGCGGCAAAAATTGTCAGAAATATCTTCCAGTCCATGTGCTATCAGCCCTGTGAGTTTTGTGTCCCCGATGCATCATGCATCGGGGCGGGAGTGCCAGGCAATACTGACATGGCGCCTAATGACTGACCGTCGCCGGTTTCTGCGGCAGGATATCCAGCAGGTTTGACAGGGTGTGCTCGGCAAAGCCGGCACCGGCCTCGGCGTAGTAATTGAATACCACATCGGCCCCCGCTGCTTTCATTGCCTCGCGCTCATCCTCGTACTTTGCCACCGCTGCCACCTTGCCCTGGTAACCCGAAAGACGCAGTTGTTTCACCGCGTCGATCATTTCCGACAGGGACGGCATGGTGAACATCACCAGCTTGTACCGGGTCGTTTGCACGCCTTCCCAGAAATCCGCGTCTTCCGCATCACCGTAGATGACCTTGCGCCCGGCCGCCTCGTGCTGGGCCATTTTCGTCTTGTCGGTGTCGACGCCGCAAACCCGCAGGTTGTATTGTGACTCGACGGTGTCGTAGGCGCCTGATCCCACCCGGCCCATGCCGATGATCAGCACGTCGACATGCCGCGCCGGGGACTGGGGGTCGTCCTCGGTGGCGGCGATGGTTTCAAACCGCTTCAGCCCGTCGCGGAAACGGCTGTAGAGGGTGTGAGAACGGCCGTTGAGGAGCGTTGACAGCACGAATGAAATTGACACGGCCATCGCCAGTGTCGCCATCCAGCTCTCGGAAAGATCCCCGAGTTCGAGCGCCAGCGCCGCGATGATGAGACCGAACTCACTGTACTGGGTCAGCGCCATGCCAGCCAGCAGCGCCGTCCTTGCCCGCATCCGGTAGCGCGACAGCAGGAAGAAGAATATGGCGCCCTTTATCGGCAGCAACAGGCACAGGAGCAGGGCGATCCCCAGCATGTCCGGGGTCGGGGACGCGGACAGGCCAATGTTGAGGAAAAAGCCGATCAGGAATATATCCTTGAAACTGATCATCGATTTGGCCAGTTCGCCGGCCTTCCTGTCGCCGCTCAGCAACATGCCGAATACCAGGGCGCCCAGGTCGGCTTTCATCCCGACCAGTTCAAACAGGGAACCCCCGGCGAAGGTCAGGATGATGCCCGCCAGTATCAATACCTCGTCGTGTCCGCTGGCGCGTAGCAGGTAGCTGAAAAAAGGGCGGGCGAAGAACAGCAAGGGCAACAACACCGCCCAGGCGGAGGGGATCTTGCCGGTGGAGATGGTGAGGAACAGTACCGCAATAATGTCCTGGATGATCAGTATGCCCACCGCGATCTGGCCATGGCGCACGCGAAATTCACCCCGCTCTTCCAGTATTGCGACGGCGCAAACGGTTGAACTGAAGCTCAGGGCAAACGCTACCAGTGAGGCCTGTTGCCAGCTCATATCCGATACCAGAGGCAGGCCCAGCGCGCCGATAAACAGCAGGAAGCAGAAGCTGACCAGGCCGAAAGAGAGCGTATGCTGGATCGTTGAGCGGTATATCTCTGCTTGCAACAGGCTCCTGATATCGAGTTTGAGGCCGATGATGAACAGCATCATGGCGATGCCCGCATCCGCTATCATTTCGATACCCTGTGAAGACTCGAAACCGGCGAGGCCAAGGCCGAACCCCGCTATCAGGTAGCCCACCATCGGTGGTTGGCCAATCTGGCGCGAGGCAAAACCACAGGCAAACGCAGCCAGAATGACCAGACTATCCATTGCGCTTTTTTCTCAAGTTGATGACCCCGTCAATCTGTTAAACGTCGCTGCATGGCCTCCGGCCATGCGGCTCTGAAGCCCGGTGCCGAACAGTGCAGGGGCAGATTATAACCGCCTGGCGCAGTTCTCGTCCCGCGGGGGCCCCCTATAGCTGCGTGGTTGGGCGGGAGCTTGCTGTTTGCGGGATGTCTGCTCGCGATTTTTCGCAGGCGATTGCGCATTTTCGCGGGCGCGGTGCTAATCTGGACATGGCGTGGACGGGTCAGGAGGTGGCCGTTCAGCCGCTGACGCTATCTGAGGAGTGTATGGGTCTGGAGAACAAGAACCCTGTTACTGGTCCCGCCCCCGGCGACTCCCCGTGAGAGCCGCGGCTGGGCTGGACCGGATGGACACCCCCAGGTTGGGGTTTCGCCGTATCACCGAAGCGGACGCTGATTTTATCTTCGAGCTATACGGCACGGCATCCTTCAAGCGCTTTATCGGCGACAGGAATTTCCAGACTCTGGCCGACGCCCGCGCGTTCATCGCCAACTCCATCGTTAGCATGTACCAGACCAACGGTCTGGGCCTGCACCTGGTCGAACTCAAGCCGGATGCCACGCGTATCGGCATTTGCGGCCTGATCAAACGCGACTCCCTCGACGAGGTCGACCTGGGTTTTGGTTACCTGCCCGCCTATGAGGGGCTGGGTTACGGTGCCGAATCCGCTCGATGCTTTCTCGAGCTGGCAAAGGATGGCCTGCATTTACCCCGGGTGGTCGCGATCACCACCTCTGACAACACGCCCTGTATCAATTTGCTGGCTAAACTGGATTTCAGGTTCGAGCGGGTACACGAGGTGCTGCCGGGTGGGGTAACGCTGGGGCTGTACGGGCTTGATTTTACTGCAACGCCCAATGCAAGGAGGACACCATGAAAGAGACAAATCCCAGCGCTACCGCCCTTGCGGTAGCCCTGATCCGGGCAAGCCATACCCGTACGGCGCCCTCGCCGCTGATCGATGACGCCTGGGCCGATCAACTGGTCCCCGGCCCGGCCGTAAGCGCAATCCGGCAGTCCATGTTGTCCGGCGGTGACAGTGCTGTCGCTGATGGCCAGGCGAATCTCGATGACCTGCTGCGAGCCAGCCCTGCCTATGCCAATGTGGTGCTGCGCACCCGTTACACCGAGGACGCACTCGCGGCCGCGATTTCGCGCGGCGTCACCCAGTATGTCCTGATCGGGGCGGGCTTTGACAGTTATGCCCTCAGGACACCTGCCGAGGCGGAACATCTCAGGATATTCGAGATAGACCACCCGGCGACACAGAACATGAAGACCCGGCGCCTCACTGAGTGTGGTATCGCGGTGCATGAGCGCGTGCAATTCCTGTCCGCGGATTTGTCGCAGGAGGCGCTGGGCGCTGTGCTGGCGAGGTCGGCATTCAGGCCCGGGGAACTCACGTTCTTTTCCTTGCTGGGCGTGACGATGTACCTGTCTGCGGCGGATAACCGGGCCACTATGCGGGAGATAGCAAAGTGCAGCGCCCCGGGCAGCGAGCTGGTTTTTACCTACATAGACCAGGCGATTTTTTCAGCCGGCTCAGGCCCCGCCCCGGAAGCCTTTACCAGTATCCGGGCAAACGTGGCGGCGGTAGGAGAGCCATTCATCGGCGGCTTTGACCCCGTCACGTTGCCGCAAAACCTGGAAAAAGCCGGGCTGCTGCTGGAAGAGGACCTGACCGATCCGGAGCTGATAGCGCGGTATGATCCCACTGGCGCGAACAAGCTCATCTCGGCCCCCCAGAGCCGCATCGCCAGGGCGCGGACCGCTGGTCCCTGACGGGGTCCGGTCAATGCCACAGGGATTGGGCGGGGGTCGCCTGACCTGGAGGCGGGCGTGGCCTCTTGCCTGCCCGCCGCGCATTACCTATACTCTGCGCCGTCCGTGCCGGCATAGCTCAGCTGGTAGAGCAACGCACTCGTAACGCGTAGGTCCGGTGTTCGATTCACCGTGCCGGCACCACATAACTCAACGATCACCGGCCCCCTGAAGGCACTGCGCCGCGCTCCGATTGTGGCTATAATCCGGCTTTAACTGCTCACCGGAACCCGCCAATGAATCTGCTCGACGATGTCCGCTACCTCAAACCGCTGCAGGCCCTGCGATCGGTACGCGCGCTGATCGCCAACCCCGAGAACACCGGAGAGGTCTTCAAGATAATCGAGGCGCTCAAGGGGGACAGCCTGGCGCGGGCCGTCGCCCGTATGGAAGCCGACCCGCAAGGCAGCGCGCTGTTGCGCGCCAAACCCGACATACTGCCAGTGCTGAGTGACAGGGAAGGCCTGCGCGCGCTCCCCGCGGGCAGCCTGGGACGGGCCTACCTGGACTTTGTCGAGTCCCAGTACCTGAGCGCCGACGGTCTCGTAGAGGCCAGCGAGGAGGCGCCGCGGGGGCGGGAGAAAACCCCCGGTGAAATCTGGCTGGCCAACCGACTGCGTGATATCCACGACCTGCAGCATGTGATGTGCGGCTACGGTCGCGACGAACTCGGCGAACTTTGCCTGCTGGCGTTCATGTGCGCCCAGACCCACAACCGGGGCATCGCATTCATCATCTTCATGGCGCGCCGGAAATTCCGGCAGGAAGCACCGCAGATTGACATCGATGCCTGCGTCGCGGAGGGCCGCCGCACTGGCGAGAGGGCAAAGTGGTTCGCCACCGTAAACTGGGAGCAGCGCCTGGCCGAGCCCCTGGACAGCTTGCGCTCGGAGCTGGGCGTTTCCCTGCCGGGAGTCTACCGCGACGCCCTCAGGGCCCTCGAGCGGGACTGCTGCGCAGGCGCCTGACGCAGGCCGCAGGCAAGATTTTTTCCGCAGAGCCGCGACTCTGGTGTAGGCTGTCACAAAAAACCAGCGATCGACCACGATCCACCGGATATCCCGCCATGACAGTCAATCCCTACGCATCGCGAAAAAGTGCCTATTACGCACTCGTCATATTGACCATCGTCTACAGTTTCAATTTCATCGACCGCCAGCTGCTGGCAATACTGCAGGAGGCGATCAAGGCCGACCTGGGTTTGTCGGACGGACAGTTGGGCCTGCTGACGGGCTTCGCCTTCGCCGCCTTCTACGTGACAGCCGGTATACCGATCGCACGCTGGGCCGATCGCGCCAATCGCCGGGACATCGTGGCGTTGTCGCTGTTCCTGTGGAGTTTCATGACCGCAATCAGCGGTTTCGTGCAGAATTTTACCCAGCTGTTGCTGGCGCGTATCGGTGTCGGTATCGGCGAGGCAGGGGGCAGCCCGCCGTCACATTCGATTATCTCCGATATTTTCAAGCCCAGTGAACGCGCGAGCGCCATCGGCTTCTACTCGATGGGCGTGAGTATCGGTATTCTGTTCGGCTTTCTCGCCGGCGGGTGGCTCAACGAGTTTTTTGGCTGGCGAGTGGCCTTCCTGGTGGTGGGCGCGCCCGGCATCCTGCTGGCGATATTCGTGCGCCTCACCGTTGCAGAACCCGTGCGCGGCCTGAACGAGCAGCGGCAGGACAATGCCGCGCCGGTGCCACTGATGCAGGTACTTGCCCTGTTGTGGAGCCGGCGCTCGTTCCGGCATATGGCGATCGGCGCGGGCCTCAATGCTTTCGCCGGTTACAGCACCAGCAATTGGACGGCGTCATTCATGATCCGCTCCCACGGTATGAGCACTGGCGAACTCGGCACCTGGTTATCACTGACCATCGGCCTGGGTGGCGCCGTGGGGGTATTCTGCGGCGGCCTGCTCGCCGATCGCCTCGGTTCCCGCGACCAGCGGTGGTACATGTGGTTACCGGCGCTGGCGGGGTTTATCTGCGTGCCCTTCATGGTTGCAATCTATCTCGCGCCCGGCGCCTATACCGCGCTGTTGCTGGGTATTGTGCCGGGCATACTGTTCAACGTTTACCTGGGTAATACCATTGCCACCACCCACGGACTGGTGGGCCTGCGCATGCGCGCGCTGTCCTCCGCCATCCTGTTCCTGATAATCAACACCATCGGCCTGGGCCTGGGCCCGTGGATCACCGGCATGCTCAGTGACCACCTGCAACCCGCCCTGGGCCTGGAATCACTGCGTTACGCCATGTTGTACGTCCTCCCGGCGGTCATGTTCTGGTCGGCATGCCACTTCTACCTGGCGGCCCGCAACCTGCGGCAGGACCTGGCGGGCGCCCCTGCCTAGGGCACACTGGCATCCCTACCGTTTGCCGGTATAACGCGCCATAATGCCCGCCGGTTATCGCTGACAAGGAGCAACCCCATGGCCACACTGGTCACCACCACGCAGGAAAACGATTACACCCTGATCACCATGGACGACGGCAAGGCCAACGCCCTGGGTTTTGATATGTTGGCGCAACTGGGCGCCGCGCTGGATGCGGCGGAGCAGGCCGGTAAGCCCGTTGTCATTGCGGGCAGGCACGGTAAATTCTCGGCGGGATTCGATCTTTCCGTCATGGGGCAGGGCGGTGAGGCCATGCTGGACCTGCTGCGCGCCGGCGCCAGGCTGTCTCTGCGCCTGCTGGAATTCCCGACCCCGGTAGTGCTCGCGGTAAGCGGCCACGCCCTTGCCATGGGCGCGCTGCTGCTGTTGTCGGCAGACTACCGGGTCGGGGTACACGGCACCTACAAGATCGGCCTGAACGAGGTGGCGATCGGCATGACCCTGCCGTACTTCGGTATCGAGCTTGCGCGCGAGCGCCTTGCAAGAACTCACCTCGGCCCCGCGGTAGCGCTGGCGAAGGTGTATGACGCGGCGGGGGCGCTGGAGGCGGGTTACCTGGACGAGGCGGTCAGCGAGGAGGACCTGTTGCCCCGGGCGAAGTACATGGCGGAACAATTTGCGGCGCTGAATATGGACGCCCACCGGCAGACCAAGGCCCGCACCCGCGAGGGGCTGAGTGCAGCGCTGGCAGCTGCCATCGAGAAAGAACTCGGCGCGGGGTGATCCCCCGTCCTGTCCGGGGGGAGCCCCCGGAACCTCTCCCCGCGACTAAAACTTCCAGCGCATCGTAACGCCGACCGTGCGGGGTTGATTGACCGAGATGCGCTGCAGCGAACCCCAGCGGTTGTTGAAGAACTGCTTGGCCACTTCGTCCGTGACATTGTCCACGAACAGGGTTGCGCTCCAGTTTTCCGCATCCAGCCCCGCCCGGACATTGCCCACGTCGTAGGAGGGCTGGTCCGTGGGGCCCTGGGTGAAGACGATGGATTCGGTGCCGTCCAGCGAATTGACGGAGTCGCCCACGTAGGACCAGTCGACCCGCAGGTAGGGGTCTGCGCCCCACAGTTGTGAGCTGAAGCTGTACTGCACCGCCAGGCTGGCCTTGTATTCCGGCGAGATAGGCAGCTGGGTTCCATTGGCGACCTCCGCGACGATAACGCCGTCCTCGCCGGTGATGACATCGTCCTGGGATATTTCCGCATTGATCCAGGCACCGTTGAGGGTGATGTCCCATCCGTCGGATGGCACCCAGCTGATCTCGGTCTCGAAGCCGTCCACCTGGGCCTCGGAAAAATTGACGATGCCCAGGGAGAAAATTTCCGGGTCGTTGACCTGTATCTGCATGTCTTCCCATTCCATGCGATACAGCACCGAGTTCCAACTCAGGCTGTTATCGAACCAGGTACTCTTGAAACCCAGTTCGTAGTTTTTCAGTTTGTCGGGATCGTAACTGCGCGGCAGTACCGAGGACGCCCTCACCGCGTTGGTACCACCCCGTCGAAAGCCCTCGGAATAGGTGGCGTAGCCCATCATGTCGTCATTGAATTGATAGGTCACGTTGAACTTGGGTACCCAGTCCGAGTTGGTGGCGCTGGTGCTCTCATTGGTGGTGAAGTAGTCGGTTTCCAGGTCCGGCTTATTGCCACCCATCAGGGCGCCCTGGCGCAGGGTGACATCCTGCTCGTAGTCGAACCAGCGGGCGCCGGCGGTAAAGCTCAGTTTGTCGGTGGCGGCGAAGCTGACCTCGCCGAACACGGCAGTCTGGGTGACTTCCAGATCGTAGGAGCCGAAGAACCAGTTGTCAGTGGGGGTGTTGTGGAATTTGTCGTAGTTGGGGTTGTAGTAGGGTGAATTGGCCAGGTAGCTCAGGTAGCTGTAGCCCTGGTTGGCGTAGTACTCGGTGTCGCTGAAGCCCTGCACGTCGGAGGTGAAAAGCTGTTTGCGCTCAAGCTTGCTGTAGAAGAAGCCCACCAGGCCACTCCAGCGGCTGCCTGAATCATCCTGGGTGGTCAGGCGCCCCTCGAAGGTCCAGCGATCGTCCTGCTGGTCCTGCCTGGCCTTGCCCCGGGGGTGGCCGGTGAAATCATAAATCGCGTAGTACACCGGGTTGTATGTCTGGTCGAAGTCGTGCTGATAGCTGGTGGCATCGGCGTCGTAGGTCATGTCGCGGTTGAAATAGCTGCCGGTGAGCAAGGTGTCGGCGAAGCCGAGATCGCCGTCTATGGTAAGGCTCAGCTGGTACCACTTGTCCTTGAGTTTTTCATCCTCGAAGCGCAGCTGTTGCAGGTCACCCAGGCCGGCAGTGGTGTCGCCAAAGCCGTCCACCTCCAGGTCCTGGATGATGCCCGCCACATCCACGGTCCAGTCGTCGTTGACGAACCAGCGCAGGGCGGCACGGCCGCCGGTCGTGGTGGATGAATTGACGTCGTCCTCCGCCTTGCCGCTGTTATCGAAGCGGGGACGCACCGGCAGGCCGGCGTCCTGGCGGGCCTCTGCCCACTGGTCCGGCTGGCTCAGGCCCAGCACGTTGTCGATGTAGCCCGCCTCGTCGGCGCGAAAGCCCACCAGTCTGATGCCCACCTTGTTATCCAGCAGGGGGATGTTGACCATGCCGGAGATATCGGTGTCCTGGTCGTTGCTGTGTTCCGGCTGTGCCAGGGTGCCCTCGACCCAGCCGTCAAATTCGTTGGGGTCCGGCTTGTTGGTGATGATACGCAGGGTGCCGGACTGGGAGGCATCGCCGAACAGCGTGCCCTGGGGGCCGCTGAGTGCTTCCACCCGCTCGATATCGATCAGGCGCGGATCGGGGTTCAGTCCCGCCTGGGTGATCGGTTGTTCGTCGAGGTACACACCCGATGACGGGTTGGTGCCGAACTGGATGCCCGAGGAGGCGACACCCCTGAACACGACCGAGGTGCCGGCGGGCTCACGCGTGGCGTAGGCGAGGCTCGGAATTTTCGCGGCATAGTCATTGAGGCCGGTAAAGCCCTGGCGCGAGATGTCTTCGGTGGTAAAGGCGGTAATGGCCTGGGGAAGGTCCTGCAGGTTGGCCTTGCGCTTGGACGCGGTGACAATCACCTCTTCCAGCACCCCCCGTTGGGCCAGGGCACCCTGGGATGTTCCCAGCACGGCGGACACGACCAGTGCGAGGGTTTTCTGCCTTGTCGTGAACGGAGGTGTTCCAGGTGCTGCCGGATGCTTGGAGTTATTATCCATAGTTGTCACCGTACCTTGATAATCACCTGCCTTAATCCTACTTCAAGCTGGCGGGAATGCCAAGCCGACAGCCGCCTTATTCTGAATGAACCATCATTCAGTCAGGACCGGGCGTGTTGACTCGGTGATCATGTCAATTTATGGTGCAGCGACTGACCTGTTTTGATGCACGCGGACGTAGTATTCATGGATATCGGAGTGCCTTTACGCGAATTGGGCGAATATGACATCGGCCCGCTGCGCGATGTGATTCTCGCCCAGGAGGAGGAGGTATGGCTCGGTAACACCTATCGCCAGCAGGAATACGAGGTGCACCAGCAGACCCAGTCCATCGTCATGGTGTTCACGGACGGTTCTGGCTGGCCCGACATCGAGGTGCGCAGGGAGCCCGGCTGGGATGTGCTGGCCGAGCAGGCGGTGCCGCTGATGCATAAAATACTGGCCGATCACTATCCCCCGGGTGGTTGCATTGTGCGGGCCATGGCCGCCCGCCTGAGCCCGGGCGGCGTGATCAAGCCCCATCGGGACAAACACCCGTCCTTCCACTACGGTCATCGCATCCACATCCCGATCTACACCAACCCGCGAGTGCGCTTCATGATAGATGGCCGGCCCTACCGGATGGAGGTTGGCAAAGTCTACGAGATCAACAACCAGATGCAGCACAGTGTGATGAACAAGGGCAGGGAGGGCCGGATCAATTTCATCTTTGATTATATTCCGCCCGAGCACCTGGGGCAGAGCCAGCCGGCCGCGGCCGATTTGCCACAAGCCGATGGGACCTCGCGCCTCGCGTGACAACCCTCATCGCAAGCTCTGTCGTCCGGGGCACCAACCAGGGCGAAAGTCACGGCGGGGTGTACCTGGTGGATTTTGCGCGCCGGCAGGTGCGCCAGGTGATCGACTGGAACACCGCCGATATTGACTGGCAGGGCCGGGGCTGGGACCGCGGCCTGAGCGGCATCGCCTTCGACGGCGAGCGGGTTTTTATCGCCGCCAGTAACGAGCTGTTTGTCTATACGCCGGATTTCAGGCTCCTTGCCTCGTATCGCAACCACTTCCTCATGCACTGTCACGAGATTTTCGTCTACCAGCGCAGGTTGTACCTTACCTCGACGGGGTACGACTCGGTACTGGCCTTCGACCTGGACAGCAACCGGTTTTGTTTCGGCCTGCATATCGTTGCTGTCGGCAGCGGTTACCAGGGCGCGCCCTTTGACCCGGAGTCGGATAAGGGCCCCGCGCCCGGCAACCAGCTGCACCTGAACAATGTTTTCTGTGACAGCAGCGGCATGTATCTGAGCGGCCTGAAAACCGCTGGCATGATGCGTTTTGACGGTCGCACCCTGGTACGCGTCGCCAGCCTCCCCAGGGGTATCCACAACGCGCGGCCCTTTGGCGACGGCGTCCTGTTCAACGACACGCCGGCGGACCGGGTGCGCCTGCTGACAGCCCACAGGGACATCAGCTTCGCGGTCCCCGCGGTGGATGAAAGCAGGCTCACTCACACCGACCTGGACGACTCGCGCATCGCCCGTGCAGGCTTCGGCCGCGGCCTGTGCGTGGTGGGCGACAAGCTGGTGGCCTCCGGCTCATCCCCGTCCACCATCGCACTGCACGATCTGGAACAGGTAAAAACCGTCAGCGTCGTCAGCCTGACCACGGATGTGCGCAATGCGATACACGGGCTCGAGGTCTGGCCCTATGGCTGAAAATGTGCCCGCGGCCAAACCGGCAGAACAATCCCTGCAGGCCCGTCGGTCCTACGGGGGGTAGCGCTCCAGCAGGGGCTCCAGCACTTCCTTCAGCTCCTCCAGCCGGGTCTCGTAGTGGCGCCAGAAACCGATCCCGCTTGTGTAGATGGGCTGGCGAACCTGCTCGGAGCTGGCAGTGCGCACGGCGCGATCCGTGTTGTGGAATTGCAGGCAGGCGTCTTCCCAGGGCAGCTCCAGGTAGTCCAGTATGCGCCTGACCTGGGTTTCCAGGTCCGCCACCACCTCCTCGTACTGCACGTGCAGGACCTTGCCCGGCAACACCTCGTCCCAGTGATCCATCATGCGCTGGTACTGCAGGTAGTACTCGCCGATATCGGTCTGGTCATAGCTGAAGGTCTGGCCCCGCGCATAGAGCTGCCGCAGGTTACCGGTGCAGGCGTCCAGCGGGTGGCGCCGGGCATCGATGATTTTCGCATTGGGCAGTATGGCGTGTATAAAGCCCACCAGCGGGAAGTTGTTCGGCATCTTGTCGATAAAGCGCGGTGTACCCTCCACCCTGTGCATACTGGCCATGTCCAGGTAGTTCTGCCCCAGCCGGCTGAAATGGCGCGCCTCCAGTTCCGACAGCACCCGCGGGTACTGCATGCCATCGGCCCGGTTGCGGTTGAGCGATTTGGTCAGGCGGCCCACGTAAGGCAGTTCGCTGGTGCCCTCCACCTGACTGTGGCTGGCAATAATCTGTTCGATCAGGGTCGAACCGGAGCGGGGCATACCGACGATAAAAACAGGGGACGGGTCCGGGTTGCCGACCCCCTGGCGCTGGCCAAAAAAATCCGCGTTGAAGTACGCCACCAGGTCATCGTTCACGGTTTCGGTCAGTACCGGGTCGTAACTCACCAGCTGGCGCTGTTTGGCGTTACCCTGTTCGTAGTACTGCCAGGCCATGTCGTAGTCGCGACGGTCCTCATGGGCCTTGGCCAGGGCAAACAGGAAATTGACCCTGGACGCCTCCCGCACGGTATCGCTCTGCAGTCGCTGCTGCATTTCGGCGATTTCAGCGTCCTCGAAGCGGTAGGTCTTGAGGTTGGCGAGGCTGAACCAGGCCTCGCCGAATTCCGGCTCGATTTCCAGGCAGTGCTTGTAGGCCGTGATGCCCTCGCTCTGCTGGCCCAGGGTTTTCAGCATATGCCCCAGGCCCAGCCAGGCGCCGGCGTGTTCCGGGTCCAGTTCCAGGCAGCGCCGGTAAGCCGCGGCGGACTGCTCGGTCAGGGCCGCGGGTGCCAGTACGCCGGCCAGCCGGTAGTGCGCCCGGGGATTGTCCGGCTGCAGCGAAATCAGACGCTGGTAGACCTCGATGGCCTCGTCGGGTCGCTCCAGCTCCTTCAGCACCCGGCCCAGTTCGAACATGGCCGCCACGTGATCTGGCGCGCTGGCCAGGGCCTGGCGCAGCAGGTGTTCGGCCTCATCCAGGTCGCCGCTCGCCGCGGCGATCAAGCCCAGCATGCGCAGCGCGTCCACATGCCGCGGCTCCTTCTGCAGCACCTGCCGGCACAGTCGTTCCGCCTCTTCCAGACGACCGGCGGCGTGGTGCTCGGCGGCATGGGCCATCATTCCGCGGGTAGGCGACAGGGCAAAACTGCGCTCGAAGGCCGCGTCGGCCTCCTGCCCGCGACCGACCGCGGCCAGGGCCTTGCCCAGCTGGAAGTGGGCGGACTCCTCTTTCGGGTTCAGCCGGGTGGCTTTTTCCAGCAGCGCAATAGCGCGCTCCGCCTGGCCCTGTTGCAACAGCAGCGTACCCAGGTCCTCGTAGGGTTTGGCGAAGGTCGGGGTGAGGTCTATGACCTGCAGCAGTATCTGCTCCGCCTCGCCAAACTGGCCCTGCTCTCCCAGCGCCGCACCCAGCAGGCCGAGGATGTTCACATCCCCGGGGTAGCGGGTAATCGCCTCCCGGCAACGCGCGATGGCCTCGTCCGCCCGGCGCTGCTGCAGCAGTCCAAGAATCTCGTCGAACACGCTCCGCGGAGCTCGCGCCTGTTGCATGGTGCCTCTTGGGGGTGTGTCTGTTGTTGAGCCGCAATGTTAGTGGGAAATGTTGGCAAGCTCCATAGCGTGTCTGGATTAGTGCTGCTCCGAAGCCGGCGAGAGACCGGGTTTGGATTGCTGGGACACGCCGCGAGTACGTCCATGTATT
>JAZBNW010000387.1:0-4850 GCA_036350855.1 Halieaceae bacterium | reverse complement strand
CTCCGGCTGTTTTTCAGCCGCCAGGGGAAACGAGCCGTATTCTATGTATCGCTATAGTGTCGATAACGCCGTAACTTATACATCAGAAGATTTCGTCCTGTTCAGGGAATCACCCTTCGCCTGCTGGATGGAACGACTCACCCTGGAGAACCCGGACCACGGTATTCCCGCCGACCTGGGCAGTGTGCCTCCCGGCGACAGTATCGAGCGCCAGGACGACATGGCGGAGACCTTGCGGGCCCAGGGCAAGGATGTCTGCCTGATCGACTGGGATGCGGACGAACCGTCCCGGCGCAGCGCCACCCTGGCAGCCATGCGCCGCGGCGCCGATTTCATCGTCAACGGCCAGCTGGCGCTGGGACCGCTTTCCGGCGCGGCCAACCTGCTGGTGCGCACCAGCGGCTATTCCGAGCTGGGCGATTTTCTGTACATCCCCTGCGACACCCAGGCCAGGAGCAACCTGCACTCGGCGTTTCGCCTGTGTTTCCTGGCGGACCTTTTGCACAGCCTGCAGGGCCAGCTGCCGCCGCAGATGCTGATTATCCGTGGCGGTGTCGATCTGCTGCCACTCCAGACCGACAGTCATATTTATCACTACCGTGCGGTCAAGCAGCGCTTCATGGAGGCCATGCGCGGTTTTCGCAAGCACCGCATGCCCGACCCCGCGGAATCCTCGCATTTTGGCCGCTGGTCCGATTGCGCGCACGAGGTGCTGAAGCAGCGCATGCTGGGTGATGATCGCATTCTCGACGAGATTACCGATGAGGATTATGCCGAGCCTCTGCGCAAGGCCGTTGGCACCGGTAATGATGGCGGCTTCTATGAAACGGATCACAGCCGTCAGGCGGCAATGCACAGTGCCGACGCCAGGGTCGAGGCGGGAGTGGCAACGGATATCCCGACAATGGCGGAAGTCACCGCCAGCCAGGGCGGCGCGGCAGGCAGTTTTACCCTGGCAGAGCAGGCGCGAATGCTGAAGCCGGGCACCTACAAGCCCGGTCCGGGGGTGTTTCGTCTCGGCCCCCCCAGAGCCGCCAGGATAGCGCAGGTGGATGAGGCGCGTGAGCGGCGCAGTGCAAACCCGGCCCGCGGGTTGCTTGACGCAGTGCTGCCCGGGGACGAGGCTGCGCCAGTTGCCGACACGCCCCGGCCAAAATACAACCGGCGGGCCTCGGATGCGGCGCTGCAGAACCTGGAGTTTATCGGTAGCAGCTCACAGTTGCCGGGTATCGGTCTCGACACCGCACCAGCAGCCGAACTGCCCCCGGAGATCAAGTCGGCGCCGGCTCCCAGCCTGCGCCATCCTGGTGTGCGCAATGGCGCGCGGGTGAAAGCTGCGGCCGTGACCGCGCCTGGTCGCGAGCAGTCCGCAGTCCCGGGTTCGACCCTGCAGGTCGCGGAAACCGGGACCCGGTCACCCGCCAGCCCGCCTGCGGCTGTTCTGGAACGCCCGCCACAGCCCGATCGCTCGACTATCGATATGGATGACACCTACCCGGCCACGCCGCCAACCGGCCTCACGACCTGCGCTGAAAAAGTCCCCGCCGGGATACTGCTCGAGGAGGAAGATGTCAGCCACGGTTTTGGTGTGGCGGCACATCGTCGCAAGCCGGACCCGGAGCCGCGACCCTTCAGCGACAGCATCTTTAACGACAGTATATTCACCGAGGGTTCACCCCGGGACGACAGGTTCAGCAGCAACCTGATCACCAGCGGCGACTACGAGGACTGACAGGCGCTATCAGTCTTCCCCCGCTGGCGGGTGAGTTGCATTATCCTGCCCGGCTCAGTTTCGAAGGCCGCGAAAACAGTTGCGGATTTCTTCGAGGTACAGCTGCGGCTGCTCCAGTGCGGCAAAATGCCCGCCTTTTTCCAGCTCATTCCAGTAAACCAGGTTGGTAAAGCGCTTTTCCGCCCAGCGACGACTGCTGCGAAAAATTTCCCTGGGGAAAATGGAGCAACCCACGGGTATCGTTATCGTTTCCAGGCTCGGGTTGTTGAAACTCTCCCAGTACAGGCGCGCAGAACTGGCCGCGCTGTTGCTCAGCCAGTAGATCATCACATTGTCCAGCAGTTCATCCTTGCTCAGCACGTGCTCCGGGTGTTTGACCCCGTCCTTTTCGCAATCGGTCCAGGCGTAAAATTTCTCCATAATCCAGGCCATCTGGCCGACGGGTGAATCGGCCAGGGCGTAGGCCAGTGTCTGGGGCCGTGTGGATTGCTGTTTCGAGTAGCCCGAGTCCCACTCGTTGTAGAAGGTCATAGCCTCGAGCGCAGATTGCTCCCGGGGCGTCAGATCGTTCATTGTCTCCGGGTCCGGGGCGACGAGGGGCATATTGACGTGGATACCGGCGCAGTGGGTGGTTTCCGTCACGCCCATACTCTGGGTAATCACCGCGCCCCAGTCGCCGCCCTGGGCGACATAGCGCTGATAGCCGAGCCGGGACATAAGCGTTCCCCACATGCGGCCAATCTTCTCCACCGAGGTCCCTGTGGCTTCCGGCTTGCCGGAGAAGCCGAAGCCGGGCAGGGAGGGCACCACCACGTGAAACGCGTCTTCCGCCCGTCCGCCATGGGCTTGTGGGTCGGCCAGGGCGTCGATCACCTTGTGAAACTCAGCCACGGAGCCGGGCCAGCCGTGGGAAATGATAATTGGCAGGGCATCTTCCCGCGGGCTCCTGCGGTGAATGAAGTGGATATCAATGCCGTCGATGTCGGTGGTGAACTGCGGCCACCCGTTCAGCTTTTTTTCAAAGCTGCGCCAGTCGTAGTCCGTACACCAGTAGTCTGCGAGTTCCCGGGTGTAAGCCAGTGGCATGCCCTGGCTCCAGTCACTACAGGTTTCCCGTTCGGGCCAGCGGGTCTGCCCGAGGCGCTGCCTGAGGTCCTGTAACTCGGTGTCTGTAATGGCGACTGAGAAGGGTGATATGGTGGTGTTCATCGATGCCTGGTCCCGTTGATGCGGCGCTGAGCGGACAACACTAAGCCACTCGAGGCCGGCATGGCAAGCCTGCGGGCCTGGTCGACCCGGGCCGGGTGCCGAATTTGACAATTTCGTGCCGGGCAAGCATGGTTCCACCAGTCGGTGATGTGGCGCTTCCGCCGGCTGTTCGGTGTCGGCGCGGCGAAAGGTGAGGAGTTGATATGTCAGGCAGGTTTTTCGGGGCGGCAGGCTTGACCCTGTTGCTGGCTGTCGGTGGCGCGAACGCTGCTGACAAACCCCGTGGCGCAGTGCAGTGCGCTGACCTGAAGTGGTCGGCAGAGGTCCTTGCGGCAAACCCCGATATCGCGTCCGCCTGTCAGGGTGTTTATGAAAAAGACGGTGTGCTCTACGCCAGGGCCACTATCGAAGTGGTCAGGGTACTGGGCAATACCCTGCGCTTTCGCACACTGCTGAAGGACGGCAGCCTTGGCAAGCGCCGCAGTGTCAGTCTCGACAGCCAGTGGCGGGTCTCCCTGGACGGCCGCGAGTACCGCCTGTCGGAGCTGAGCGAGGGCCAACGGCTGAATATCTACCTGCCGGAAGACAGGTTCGCCCTGACCGTGCTCGGCAGCAACGCACCCCAGGCCAGCGCCATAGAGGCGGTTGAAGAGTAAACCACCGGTGTCTCCGGCAGTTGCGGCGCGTCAGTCGTCCTCCACCCAGACCTTGCGCAGCGGTTCGCCGAAGTCATCGTAAATCACCTTGCGCCGCGGTTGCGGCAGGCGGCTGCGCTTGCGCGGCTGGCTGCGCCTGGGCGGGAGCCTGCGCCTTGACTCGATGGCGGCGACCACTTCCGGTACCGGTGTGCGGGGAATCGGCGGCTCGATGAACAGCCGGCGGTTGAGGAACAGCGGTGGATCCCCCGGATCCTTGCCACTGACGCCGCTGGGGATATTCTCAACCTCCCCGCCGCGCTGCAGGAATCGCTCGATCTCCTGTTGCAGTTCAGCCCGCACTTCCGCTTTTGACACAGGTTTTTTCAAGATAACCTGCTCCAGGTATCGGTTGTCCAAACGGGATAGTATAGCGACCTGGCGCAACAATTACAGGGCGGACCCGCCAGCTGCCCCCTGTGCGATGCCGCGGCGCAGGCGGGCACCGGGACCGTGTTCCTGCAGCTGGATCTCTGCGTCCCTGACGTCGATTCCCATACTGGCAAAAATCCCGGCGAAGGGCGGTACCGTGGTCGATGCCGCCACCTCATCGTACAGGGTGCCGAATACCAGTACCTTGTTCACCTGGTCCAGCCGGGCGACGATATCGGCCACCGACAGGCGCTGCTCGCCACAGCAGCGGTTGAGTTCTGCCAGGGCCAGGTCCAGGTTCTGGCGCCCGCCGGATTGCAGCCGCAGTCGGGTGTCGGCGGCCAGGAAGTACCAGGCGCCGCTCCAGTACACCCGCATGTATCCGCCGTGCTCGCGCATATCGTCGCTGACGGCAGCCAGGGGTATACCGTCGAAGCGGGTCTCCGCCAGTCCGCGCTGGAACCCGTCATACAGGTTTTGCCACATCTGGCGCTCACTGATCAGGCCCATGCGGGCCTGCAGGATATTCTGGTAGTAGCTGGCCAGGCCCTCGCTGAACCAGGCGTCGCCCCAGCCACGGTAGGGGATCAGCAGGTGGGCGAGCTCGTGGTAGCTGGTCCACGCGTGCCTGAGTTCGTCCAGGGAAGCCGAGGACGCGGTGAAAAACTCGACCCGGTTGACCTGGCCCCGATGGACCTGGGCCCAGGGAATCGGGTCACCGGCACTGGCGGCTTCGGCCGGCGCCGCAGATATCTGCCAGCGCCGATCCGGCCAGCGACCGTAAACCTGCGTCAGCGCGCCGGCGATATAGTCGGTCCACAGCAGCAGCCTGTCGCGCATGG
>JAZBNW010000386.1:0-20102 GCA_036350855.1 Halieaceae bacterium | reverse complement strand
ATGCACGATATTGCCCTGGACATCGGGCCGACCCGGCACGGCCTGACCCACGGCCAGACCATCTACTTTTTTGATCCCTCGGGCAACCGCAATGAGGTGTTCGCCGGTGGCGACTACACCTACCCGGACCACCCGGTGGTGACCTGGGATGCGGACAAGATCGGCAAGGCGATCTTCTATCACGACAGGCAGCTCAACGAGCGCTTTCTCGGCGTGGTGACCTAGGTTTGCCGATAGCGACGTGCTGACCGATACGCACAGGGCGCCCGGTCCCAAAATACCAGTCCCAACTGAACAACAAGATGATGCAATGATGCAGGAAACAAAAAACTTTATTGACGGCCGTTATCGCGAATCTTCCAGCGCCGCGACCTTTGAAAATATCAATCCCTGCACCGGTGCGGTGATCGGTATCGTACACGAGGCAACGCGCGAGGATGTGGATGCGGCGGTGCTGGCGGCCAGAGCGGCGCTGCGGGGCCCCTGGGGCAAAATGACAGACGCGGAACGCGGCGACATCCTGCACAAGGTCGCAGATGGCATAGACCGGAGGTTTGGGGAATTCCTGGAAGCGGAATGCCTGGACACAGGCAAACCCTACAATATTGCCAGCCACATCGATATCCCTCGCGGCGCGGCGAATTTCCGGGTTTTTGCCGATGCGGTAAAGAATTTTCCGACAGAGGCCTTCCAGATGGCGACGCCGGACGGCAAGGGCGCTTTCAATCTGTCCGTGCGCAAGCCCAAGGGTGTCATCGGCGTCATCAGCCCGTGGAATCTGCCCTTGTTATTGATGACTTGGAAGGTGGGGCCGGCCCTGGCTTGCGGCAACGCGGTAGTGGTCAAACCCTCGGAAGAAACTCCCACCACCACTTCCCTGCTGGGTGAGGTAATGAACGAGGCCGGTGTTCCGCCTGGCGTATTCAACGTCGTCAATGGCTTCGGGGCCGACTCCGCCGGCGCGTTTCTGACCGAGCACCCCGGCGTCGACGCCATTACCTTTACCGGCGAGACGCGTACCGGGGAGATCATCATGCGCGCCGCGGCCCGCGGCGTGCGGGATGTGTCCTTCGAGTTGGGGGGCAAGAATCCCGCCATCGTTTTCGCCGACTGCGATATGGATAAGGCTATCGAGGGAACGTTGCGCTCGGTGTTTGCCAATTGTGGCCAGGTGTGTCTCGGGACTGAGCGGGTTTACGTGGAGCGCCCGATTTTTGACGCTTTCGTGTCCCGCCTGGCAAAAGAGGCCGCGAAATTCACCCTTGGGAAGCCGCAGGACAAGTCCACCGATATGGGCCCTTTGGTCTCCCACGAGCATCAGCGCAAGGTCCTGTCCTATTACGAGCTGGCGGTCACTGAAGGCGCCAACGTGGTGCTTGGGGGCGGTGTGCCCGCCATGCCGGAAGAGCTTGCAGGTGGAGCCTGGGTGCAACCGACCATCTGGACCGGCCTGCCGGACGACGCGAGGGTAGTGAACGAGGAAATTTTTGGCCCCTGTTGCCACATCCGCCCCTTTGACAGCGAGGACGAGGCCATAGCGCTGGCGAACAACACTCCCTACGGATTGGCTGCCGCCGTCTGGACCGAAAACATGTCGCGGGCGTTGCGGGTATCACAACGGATCGATTGCGGCATCTGCTGGGTCAACAGCTGGTTTCTGCGAGACCTCAGGACACCCTTCGGTGGTTCGAAGGAATCGGGCATCGGCCGTGAGGGTGGTGTTCACTCCCTCGAGTTTTACACCGAGCTGCAGAATATCTGCATCAAAATCTGAATCTGAAGCCAGGAAATTTGAGATGAGTACATTGAGCCCGGAAGTAATAGCGCAACTGGCGGAGCATCTTGAGAATGCCGAGTTGCAGGCTCGGGACGTGACCAAGATCACTGACGACTATCCCGGGATGGATTTCGAGGATGCCTATGATATCCAGTGGGAAATCCGTCGGCGCAAGGAGTCCCGCGGCACCAGAATCGTCGGTATGAAAATGGGCCTTACCTCCTGGGCGAAAATGGCCCAGATGGGTGTAAAAGACCCCTGTTATGGCTTCCTGGCGGATTACTTCAGCTGCGCCGATGGTTCAGCAATCGATACCTCCAAACTGATCCACCCCAAAGTAGAAGCGGAGATCGCGTTTGTCACCAAAAAGGCGCTCAGGGGACCGGGCTGCCATGCGGCTGACGTTTTCGCGGCCACGGATTTCGTGTTGCCGGCAGTGGAAATCATCGACTCCCGCTATCGCGATTTCAAGTTCGATATCAAAAGTGTCGTGGCCGATAACAGCTCATCCTCTAGGTTTGTTACCGGTGGCCGTCCACTGCCCGTAGGTCATATGGATCTGCGCACCGTGGGGGTGGTAATGGAAAAAAATGGTGAGATTGTCGAGATGAGCACCGGCGCGGCCGTCCTGGGCAACCCGGCGGAAAGCGTCGCAATGCTGGCCAACATGCTGGGTGAAAGAGGCCATGAGATTCCCGCTGGCACCTTCATCATGACCGGGGGCGTAACCGCCGCGGTGGCAGTAAATCCGGGCGATTGTATCAGCGTACGCTACCACGACATGGGTTCACTCTCGATGAGGTTTGTCTAGGCGTCGGGCCGTGTCCGCTGCGCCAGGATCAGCACTATGAAACTAATTACAGACAACAAGAAGACCAACGCTGACAGCTTGCAGCGCAGCATGGTCGCACTCGCCTTCGTGCTTGTGCTGGCGGCCTGTGAAGCGCCGCTGAACCTGGAGGCAGTGGAGGATGAAAAAGCGGCTGTCTTTCGCCGTTATGACATGTTTCAGGCGGCGGCACATCGGGGCGACGAGGTGGCCGTGGTCAGTTCGCTGGGGGCACTGGTGGTTTCCCCCGACGGCGGCGCCAGCTGGCAGCGTATCGATCTGCCCGGTCGTCCGGCCCTGATTGACGTAACCGCCTGCGCGAGTGGTGAGTTTTTTGCCCTGGACAGCGAACGCCGCGTCTGGCGCCGGCTCCCGGGCTCCGGCGACTGGACAGCGTCGGCCATTGATACGCCTGAAGATACCCTGTCCATTCACTGCGCGCCCAATGGCAGGGTCTGGGTATCAGCTAGCCTGAGCACGCTGTTGTGGTCCGATGCTGAACTCTCTCAATGGCACGAATTTACTCTTGAGGAAGACCTGCAGTTTACGACTGTGCGATTTGTGGACGAGCTGAACGGGTTTGCCCTCGGTGAGTTCGGGACCGTCGTCACCAGTGCTGACGGCGGTGACAGTTGGGAGATGCGCGATCCGATACCCAACGAGTTTTACCCCATGGCGGCAGATTTCCTCGACGCGCGGACCGGTTGGGTGGGCGGCCTGGACGGGATCATCTGGCATACCACGGACGGGGCGCAGAGTTGGCAGCGACAACAATCGGTGACCAGTGCCCCCATTTACAACATTCACGCAAATGAACTTGGGGTGTTTGCCGTTGGCGGCAGCGCAAAGCTGGTTGAGCTGGTCGACGGCCAGTGGCGCGAATTCAAGGGGGCGCCGAGAGTACTCGCGTACTTGCGAGGCCTCGACGTGCTGGACAATGGCTCGCTGTTGGTGGCCGGAGGCGGCGGTACCGTGGAAACGATACCGCTGGATAATCGCGCTACACAAGGCAGATAGGGAAAGGTAAAAACGTGAAGCAAGATAGCGTAATCAGCAGATTTTTCCGCATGATAGAAGTATTCGTCTTCTATCATCCGAAAATGTTCCTGGCAGCCATCCTGCTTGCCACGCTGTTTTTTGCCAGCCGCATTCCCTACCTGGAGATGTACTCCAACTTTGCAGATCTGTTGCCCCAGGAACATCCATACATCCAGCTGCATAACGACGTGAAGGATACCTTTGGTGGCGCCAACAACGTGGTTATGGCGATCTCGGTCAGCGAAGGTGATATTTTCAATCCCGATACCCTGGCTCGCATCCACCGACTCACCCAGGGAGTGGACTCATTACCCGGCGTCAATCATAACCTGGTGCGCAGCCTGACCCATCGCACCGTTCGCAAGACCTGGTTGACCGAAATGGGCAACATGAATTCCGAGGCCTACTACGACCCGATCAAATCCGACCTGAGCCAGGCGGAGCTCGATACCTTGCGCCAGGATGTGATGGCCAACCCGACGGTCTACGGCCTGCTGGTTTCCCCCGACCTCAAGTCCGCCCTGATAAGAGCTGATTTTAACGAGGGACAACTGGACTACGTGGAAATTTTTCGCGAGTTGGGCGAACTGCAAAGGAGCGTGGAAACACTGCGTACCAGCGAACGTGCTCCTGGAGTCGAGATCTACGCCACCGGCCAACCTGTGTTGATGGGTTGGGTCTACAGCTATCTGGACCAGATCCTGCAGATTTTTTTCCTGACCATGGCTATCCTGCTGGCCCTGCTGTTCGCCTACTTTCGCACCCGGGTTTACGGCATTCTGCTTCCCCTGATAGGCGTGCTGATTTCAGCGACCTGGGGCCTGGGCATCGTTTCGCTGCTGGGTTACAACCTGGATCCGTTGACGCTGGTCATTCCGTTTCTGATCACCGCCCGGGCCATGTCACACGGTATCCAGCTGGTGGAGCGCTACTATCTCGAGGCGCAACATGCCACGGATAATCACGATGCCGCCCGTCGCACATTCGAGACCCTGTTCCGGCCCGGTACGCTGGGCATAGTATCGGACGCTGTCGGCCTGCTGCTCATTTCGCTGGGATCCTCACCTATCAATGTAAAGCTCGGAATATATGCATCAATCTGGGCCGGCAGCGTGGTCCTTACGGTGCTCATTACCGTGCCGCTGGTGCTGTCGCTGCTGCCGCTGAACAGCCGCGCTGGCGAGCCTGCCGGCAATGAGCAGAGAGGGGTTTTTGCTGCCACAGCCCGCTTCGTGACGAGTAAGACGGGCTCAGCGGCCGTGTTGTTGTTCGGCCTCGCAGTGTACATCGTTGGCGGCTACCTCAGCTCCTGGGTACAGATCGGCGAGTCCGAGCCGGGTTCGCCTATTCTTTATCCCGACCATGATTACAACGTTTCATCGAAGAACATCAATGCCCAGTTTCCGGGATCTGAGGAAATGTATGTCGTGGCCCGCACTGATGAGCCGGGGGGTATAAAGCGTCCGGAGGTGTTGCGCGCGCTGCAGGATTTCCAGATCCACATGTTGCAGGACCCGGCCATGGGTGGGGCGAAGGGTATGCCCGACCTGGTAAAGCAGGTAAACCGGATACTCCATAATGATGATCCCCGCTGGTCGGTGATTCCGGGTGATGCGAGTTACGTCGGCGGACTGATGTTTGCGTTCATGGCCTCCAGTCCCATTCCCGGGGCGCTCAAGGAATTCGTGGACACCGATGACCAGACTGCGAACCTCGTATTTTTCTACAAGGATCACAAGGGAGAAACACTGCGCCGGGCTATCTTTATGGCGAAGGAATGGATCAATGATCCCGCCAATCAGGTAGAAGGACTGGAACTGCGTCTGGCAGGCGGCCCCATCGGCGTCACGGCCGCAATCAATGAGGCGGCGTTTCAGAGCAATATCGTCATCATTCCCGCAGCCATGGTCCTCATCTTTCTTTTTGTCACGGTATTCTACTGGTCGTTTCACGCCGGCTGGCTCATGTTTCTCGTCATGACGTTCTGTACGGTTGCAACCTATGCCTATATGGGCGTGGCGGGTATAGGCATCGACGTCAACACTGTACCTATTATCGCCGTGGGTATCGGCGTCGGCATTGACTATTCGATCTACATGATGGACCGCATACGGGAAGAAACCGCCAGGGCTGATGGCGACCTGGCCTTCGGTATCCGGCACTCGATAGCAACCACTGGCAAGGCTATCGCTTTCACCGCCGCGGCGTTGATAGGCGGCATCATAATGTGGGCCTTTGTCTCGGATCTCCGCTTCCAGGCCGATGCGGCCCTGTTGTTGGTGGTGATGCTGATACTCAATGCCTGGGCTGCAGCCAACCTGGTTCCCGCCTGGATAGTCAGGTTCAGGCCTGCATTCATTCTCAATTCGGAGCACTGGGAAAAAGAACTGAAAGAGCACGATTTACAAGCGCTTCCGGCTGGCGCCTGAAGCATGACCGGGCAGTGGCATCGCGGATGCCCGGGTGAATTTAAACAACCAACGAGGGGGAAACCCATGAGAAAAATAAGTACGCTTCTGTCCACGTTGAGCGGGGTAACCCTGCTTGCGGGATTATTGTCGCCTGTCGCTTCAGCCCAGGACGATGAATGGGATATCGCAGGCTTCGTGGAGAACGCGACGTATTATCGCGATGGACCTGGTCTCTCCAAGGTTCGAAACACGGGTCAATTCGAATTCAGCAAGGATTTTGGCAGAAACTTCGGTCTAAACAACTTCCGGGTCACTGGTACCCTGCGCGCTACCTATGACGCTGTCTACGACTTGAATGACGACGAATTTGGCGACAAGGCGGGTGGTTCCCGCAGTTTCCAGAACTACAACAGTACCAATGCCCAGATCATTTATGGCGGCAACGGGAGTTCCCCGTGGGGACAGTCCATTCTCGGTACAGGCGCTGGCCCGGGGTTCGGGTTTGACCTTGTTAATAACCCCAACCAGGGTCTGCAGGTGCTCGGGGAGGAGTTCCACTCCCCGAATGGCGGTGTCACCATTGGTGTGCCGGTGCGACCCTGTGACAAGGATGGTCGCGGTTGCGGGCTGAAGGACATCTACATGAATAACAGCCTCAACGATCTGCGTTACCCTGATTTCAACGACAACCAGGATTGGATCCGGGAACTCTACGTCGAGGGCAGCATTCCGACGGGTGACAGCTCCGAGTTGTTTCTGCGCGTCGGTAAGCAGCAGGTGGTGTGGGGCAGGACCGACCTGTTCCGTGTACTGGATGTCATAAACCCGGTCAACTATGCGCGCCAGAACATTTATGACGAGCTTGAAGATATCCGTATTCCCCAGTGGATAGCCACGGCGGAATTCCGCTTCGGCGCAACCGGCGTTTTTGATGATCTCAACGTGCAGGCGGTGTGGAACTTTGACGAGTTCAGCCCCAACAACCTGGGGCAGGGCGGTACTCCCTACTCGATCCTCGATGCGAGTTCCTTCTTTCGCGCCATGAATAACTGTTGGGAAAATGGCTGTACCGTGTCGAACTTCGTCCCGGCACAGGCGCTGATAGCAGCGGGTGCGCCGTTACCGGATCCGGCGGATCCCGGCCTGCTTGCCGCCGACTTCGGCCCCGGCGTAATCGGTATTCGGCAGGCCAACGTACCCGACTGGTCTCTCGACAACACCCAGGGCGGCCTCAAGCTGGAGGGCGTCTACAAGAGTGTCGGCTTCTCGCTGAACTACTATCACTATTTCCAGCAGTTACCTTCCTTGCACGGCGGTATCGAGGCAATGAATCCGTTCACCGGCGAGGTCGGAACATGGGATTACCTGATTGCCTTCGATATCGAATATCCGGAGGTTGATCTGTTTGGCGGCTCACTCGATTTCGATATTGACGCGATAGAAACCGTGGTTCGTGTTGAGGCTACCTACACGACTGGTGAGGAGTTCTCCAATACGCTCGATCCACAGTTGTATTCGGAATCGGATATGTTCCGCTGGGTGCTGGGTCTTGACAGGAACACGTTCATTCCATTCCTCAATAAGACCCGGGCCTTTCTGTTCTCGGCCCAGGTATTTGGCGAGCATATGCTCGATTACGAGCTGGAGCGTGGTCCGCTGGGTAACGTGGGTATTCCCAACTGGGAGGACAACTATACGATGACTCTCCTGGTCAAGGGGTGGTACAAGTCCGACACTATCAGCCCCCAGATCATCACCGCCTGGGATCACCAGGCAAAGGCCGGCGCATTCGCACCTTCTGTTGATTGGCTGATCAGCGATAGCTGGCGCCTGGTGCTTGGCGCCAATATCAAGTTTGGCGACGGTATGAAAGATCAGAATTTCGACGACTGTCGCAGCTGCAATCCTTTTCCTCCTTTTACCGGCGATCGTCCCCCCGGTTCTCTGGGCTTGAGTGGCATAGAGCCCCTGGGTCGCTTCCGCGCCGGACCGCTGGGGAGCGCCAGCAAGGAAGACGAGATCCAGATCAGCCTTCGCTACCGATTCTAGTCAAGACAATAATCAGGAGTTACGAGATATGTTAAAGCGAAATCTAGCAAGTATTACCCTGGCAGCCTCCCTTGGATCATGTCTGTCCTATGCGGCCACCCCCGAGGACGTGAATGCATCCTTTTACCCTTACAAGGACTCGGTTCCGCAGTTTGAGGGCCTGGCAGTCGGCACGATCATCAATTCAGGCAATGCCGACCAGTTTCAGGACGTTATGGACCCCGCCATATACCAGCAGGTCAAGGACGGCTGGGTGGAAATCAAGGTTGCCGAGACCACATCCTTTGACTTGCACCCGAATTATGTGGAAGCCACCCTGAAGAATCTTGGACAGGTATCACTGGGCGATCAGCTGGGCCAGATAAACGGCTTCGTCGCGGGCCGTCCCTTTCCGGAAGAACCGGATATGAGTGACCCTCGCGCTGGTGAAAAACTGGCCTGGAACTACAAATACGGCTACAACTGGGGCGATAGCGCAGCCATCTACCCATTTTACTGGAAGTACCGGGACCTCGAGTCCGGCAAGATAGAGCGTACATTGAAGTTCAACTTCCATTTCCTGAATTTAATGCATCGCGTCGTTCAGGAGCCCATACCGGAATTTGCCGACAACCCGTCAGAGCTGTTCCGGGCCATATATGTCCAGGTGCTGGAACCCTTCGATGTGAAGAACACCCAGCTGCTGATACTGCGCGCCGAAGATGATCTGAAGAGAGACGACACCTGGCTTTACCTGGGCTTTCAGCGCCGTGTGCGCCGTCTTTCCTCGGGCCAGATCACCGACTCTTTTCTCGGGGCGGATCTCATGATCGAGGATTTTGAGGGCTACAACGGCCGTATCTCGGATATGAACTGGACCTACGCGGGAACGAAAAACATCCTGCTGCCATTCTTCAACCACAATGACCTGGAACTGGCTACCGACCTGGAAGAGAAGGATGGTTACCAGTTTGTGGATTTCGGTGGTAAAGGCGGATGTTTCCCCAATATTACCTGGCAGTTACGTAAGGTCTATGTGCTGGAGTCCGACCCGAAAGACGAAAACCACCCCATCAGCAAGCGGGTGCACTATGTCGATGCGCAGACATTTACCCTGCCGCGCACCCTGATCTACGACCGCAAGGGCGATCTCTGGAAATCCTGGCTTATCGGTCAGGCTCACCCGGACCATCACCTGGAGAAGAACAAGGGTAGTGGTGTGTCAATCGATGACGCGTTTTCAATGCTCGATGTGCAGGCGGGACATTGTACAACTGGCCAATTCAAAGGCCAGGTTGATCCGGCACTAAACCCGATGAAGCTTTTCAACGTGCAGAACATGCGCGCCACGGGTCGCTAGTTCCCTCCGGGTACTTGCCAGCACTTGCGCCCAGGCGGCGCAGTGCTGGCTTTTTTGGGATTAAATCACCATGGATGAATCAATGGATGTAAAGCTGTTCTTCAACTTTCGCAGCCCCTATTGCTACATAGCTTCCAAGACCCTGTTCCAGATCTACGATAATTTCCATGTGAACATGGTGTGGCGCCCGCTGGGTGGCTGGTCGGGGCGCTCCTCCCCGGAACGGGCGAAAGTGAAAGTTCCACTGGTGCGGCAAGACGTACGTCGCATCACGGGGAAAATGGGTATTCCCATGAATCCGCCCCCTATCACGACCGACCCGACCAGGGCCGGTGCCGCCTCCCTGCTGGCCGAGGAACGCGGCCTCCTGCGACCCTGGATAGTCGAGGTCATGCGAGCCGAATGGGCCCAGGGCCGGGACATTGGCGACGAGCAGGTATTGCTTGAAGTGGGCTCGGCGGTTGGCCTGGATAAAGACGAATTGCGCGCTTCTTTTTCCGACGCGAAGAAGCTCGCGCAACTGGACGCGAACTGGGAAGAAGCCCAGGACATGGGTCTCATAGGAGTGCCCAGTTTCCAGGTTGGAGAGGAGCTCTTCTGGGGCAGTGACCGCATAGAGTATGTTGTGGATCACCTCCGGGCATTACGCTTGTCCAGGAGATGAACGCGCAACAGGGATTCGCCTCTGGAGAGGTAGTTTGCGAATGATTGAACTGTATACCCACCCCATGTCTCCCTGGGCGCACACGGTGCCGATCGTCCTGGCCGGAAAGAGTGTTGACTGGACGTGATTACCCTCTATCAACGAACTGATTGCCCGTTCTGCTGGAAGGTTCGGCTGGCCCTGGCGGAGCTCGCACTCGAATACGACATTGTCGAGACGCGTCTGGGGGAAAAACATCCCGATGTCATGCGTCTGAGCCCCACTGGTTCGGTACCGGTGCTGGTTGATGGCGAGCTGGCTATCTGGGAGTCCGGGGTGATTATCGAATACCTCGATAATCGTTATGCTCCCGGACGCCTGATGTCGTCCGACGCTGTCGCGCAGGCGGGCATCAGACTATTGCACGCCTATTCAGATAAGGTAGTGGGCGGCTATCTGCGGGACCTGGTGTTTGAAAAGCGCTCGAAACCCCGGCGCGATTGGCAAGCGGACATCATACAATCCGGAATGGAAGGCTGGGGTATGTGCATGCAATACCTGGAGCGGCAACTGGGTGACAAGCCGTACTTCGGCGAGCAGTACAGTGCCGCCGATTGCGCCCTCGCGGCAAGGTTCGGTGTAGCGGAAGCCTATGGGGCCGCGGTAGCAGAGGATTGTTCCGGCCTGAGGCGTTGGTACGGGGCTGTGACAGCCCGGCCCGGCTGGCAGGCGGCCTATCCGGCTTTCTTTATCAGATCTGAATGAATCCAACTGGCACTCGCACTGTCGCATGCGCCAGGGCTTTTGGAATCACTACCTGCAGACGGAGGATTCACGGGGATGACAGAGCAAGATAACGAATCCGGACCTGTAACCGTGAGTATCGCCCGGAAGGTAAAAGCCGGACGAGAGGCGGACTACGAAAACTGGGTCAAGGGCATTACCGCGGAAGCCTTGCGCTACCCGGGCCACATGGGAGTCAATGTTATTCGCCCCACATCGGCATCCCGGGAGTACGTCACGATATTTCGTTTCGATACCTACCAGCACCAGCAGGACTGGGAGAGCTCCGCCATGCGCGGTCAGTGGCTGGAGCAGCTCAATGGCTTAGTGGAAGGCCCCGATAGTGTGCGCAAGGACTCGGGAATGGAATTCTGGTTCAGCTTGCCGGAACTTCCCGCTGCGTATCCTTCACCCCATAAAATGGCACTGGTATTATTTGTCGTTGTGTACAGCCTGATCGTTCTCATCAACATCACGCTCGGGCCGCTTATGGCGGATTGGCCCTACCTCGCCCGCGTTTTCCTGGCTGTTTTTCTGCAGGTAACGCTCATGACATACCTGGTGATGCCGAGAGTGACACGGCTATTGAAACCCTGGCTCTACGGATAAGGAGCGGCTTTTCGGCCCGCTTCGGTTCCCGTGCCGACTACCCATTCCTTTTCCCCGCGTTTATAGTGGCGCAGTAGTTGGCATTACTGAATCTTCGCCGGAGCGGACATGAAAAGGAACAGGCTGGGAAAAAGCGGTATCGTGGTTTCCGATATCTGTATGGGAACCATGACCTTCGGCAACCAGTGTGACGAGGCCGATGCCTTTCGCATCATGGATATGGCCTTCGAGGCGGGTGTCGACTTCTACGACACCGCCGAAATGTACCCGGTGCCCCCCGATGCAAAGTATGTCGGTGCGACCGAGGAAATCGTCGGCCGCTGGCTCAGGAGCAGGAATCGCGACGAGATTATCCTGACGTCCAAGGTGGCCGGCCCCGGCCACGGCTGGCTTACCCCGCCGCTGCGCGGCGGCAAGACCGGACTCGACCGGCACCACATCATGCGGGCCGTGGAGGCAAGCCTGCGCCGGCTGGATACGGACTATATCGATCTCTACCAGACCCACTGGCCCGACCCGGAATTTCCCTACGAGGAAACCCTGGCGGCACTCGATGAGCTGGTGCGCTCGGGCAAGGTGCGGGTGCTGGGCTGCAGCAATGAAACCAGTTGGGGCCTGACCAAAAGCCTGTGGGCATCAGACCTGCACGGCCTGGCGCGCTACGAGACCATCCAGAACAATTTCAGCCTGAACAACCGCCGGTTCGAGGATGAGCTTGCCCAGGTCTGCAGGCAGGAACAGGTCAGCCTTATCCCGTATTCACCCCTGGCGGGTGGGGTACTGACAGGCAAGTACAATGACGGTGCCCGTCCGGCGGGTGCGCGCTTCACTCACTATCTGGAAGCGGGGGAGCGGCAGCAGAAGATGGCGGCACGTTTCGTCAACGAGAAGGCACTGGAATCGACCCGGCGCTTCCAGGCCATCGCAGCCGACGCGGGTATGTCGGTGGTCACCATGGCCACTGCCTGGAGCAAGCAGCACGATTTCGTCGCATCGACCATCGTCGGCGCCACCAGGCCGGAGCAGATGCCGGATATACTGGCCGCGGCGGATGTCATCCTCCCGCCGGAGGTGCTCGCGCTGATAGACCAGGTCTCGCTGGATATTCGCTACCCGATGGGTTAAACCTGAGCCTGCGCGGAAATCCGGCCAGCGATTTTCGCCCGTCCCGGGTGTGTCTGTCCCGGTCATAAGGAAAAAGACCCGAGGTAGCCTGGATTGTCAGAACTGGCACTGGTGCCCATTGTGTTCGTCACTTCCTGCCTCACCGCCATTATCGGCATGGGCGGTGGCGTGCTGTTGTTGATGCTGATGCCCGGGCTGGTGCCCACCCCCGCGATCCTGCCCATTCACGCCCTGACCCAGCTGGCCAGCAATCTCTCCAGGGCGGCGTTCGGCTGGCGGGCGGTGGACCTGGCCATCGTGCCTGCCTTTACCCTGGGAGCCCTGGCGGGAGCATGGCTGGGCGCGCAGGTCTACCAGTGGCTGGATGAGCGCTGGCTGCCGGCACTCATCGGTGGTTTCATCCTGGTGTTCACCTGGCTGCCGCTACCGCTGGTGCGCGGGGGAGGGCAGCTCGCACTGGCCCTGCTCGGGTTTTGCCAGACGGGCCTGGGCATGCTGGCGGGCGCAACGGGACCCCTGGGGGCCGCGGTCTTACTGCGTCGCAATACCGGGCGCGACTGGCTGGTGGTCAATACCGCGGTTTATATGACGCTCAATCACGCCCTGCGGGTATTCGCCTTTTTTGCTATCGGCTTCAGCTTTGCCCCCTGGTGGCCGCTGGTCACCGCCATGGTGGCGGCCGGCATAGCCGGCTCCTGGGTGGGAACCCGGCTGCGCCGGCTGGTGCCCCAGCGGAATTTTCACCAGTGGTTCCGCCTGCTGGTCACACTGCTGGCATTGCGGATGATTGCACTTGCCCTGTGGTAGCGGGCGCCAGGTTGATGTGGCCTGGCCGCTGCCCGGGTTACTATCGGGTCTGGAGCGACTGCCGACAGACGGCAGCGGGAGAATTGTCAGGATGGTATACCGCGTTTTTTCACTAATGATGGCCTGCGTGGCGCTGGCGGGGTGTGGCGGCAGTGGGGCGCGGGCCGACCAGTCCGGCTCACCGGCGTTCCTGCCCGATGAGCGTCCCCTGGCCAAAACCATGGTGTACGACTGCAACGGTTACGACTTTATCGCGCGGCTCGGCCCCGGCGAGATGGCGATCTGGCTGCCGGATCGCTACCTGGTACTGTCCCAGGTACGCAGTGCATCCGGGACCAAATACAGGGAGGGCGACGTAGAGTTCTGGAGCCGCGGGGACGACGCGCTGCTGGTGGTAGGTGACCAGCAGTACCTGAACTGTACCCTGGTGCCGCATCGCGTACCCTGGGAAGACGCCCGCCGCCGGGGTGTGGATTTTCGTGCGGTGGGCAATGAGCCCGGCTGGTCACTGGAAATCCGCGATGGTGATCATCTGCTCTTTGAAGCCGACCGCGGCATGCAGCGTGTCAGAATCCCCGACCCGGGGCAGCAGCTGCGGGGCCAGGTGAAAACCTGGACGGCCACCAGCGGGTCAGCTGACTTGCAGGTGGAGGTCGTCGATGATCCGTGCCTGGATAGCATGTCGGGGGAGGCGTTTCCCAGCCAGGTAACGGTCATGCTCGATGGCGAGGTATACCGAGGCTGTGGTCGCGCGCTCGACTACCCCTGGGAGTAGCAGCCCCCGGGCTGGGGCAGGGTCTCTTGTCATCGCCCGCCAGCAGGCAGAACCGCCGCGTTGTGTAAAAGTACCGCAACAGCCCGGCCAGACATCGCGCGATCTTGATTGACATCAAGGTATGCCCCCCCGGTCGCCAATACTATAGCCGACAGATGGTTCAGCACGGCTGTTCCCCTTTCCAACACAGGAGTGAAACAATGAAAAAAGCGTTATCGATCGCGCTGGCGGCGGCACTGGTGGGCGGTACCATGATGGCCCAGGCGTATGAAAAAGGTGATTTCGTGCTGCGCCTGGGCGCCGTGAATGTAGACCCGGATTCAGACAGCAGTGATATCAACCTGCCGGGTGTGCCGACACTGAATACCGAAGTCGACGACGACACCCAGTTCGGCATCATTCCCATGTACATGGTCACCGACCATGTCGGTATCGAACTGCTGGCCGCTACTCCCTTCGAGCACGACATCACACTCAACGGCAAGGGTGTTAACCTGAATGCAGGTTCCACCAAGCACCTGCCGCCCACGATTACCGCCCAGTGGTATCCCCGCGGCGGCAAGGATGGCTGGCAGCCCTTCCTCGGCGTCGGCGTGAACTATACCGTCTTCTTTGACGAGGAAACGGACAAGCAACTTGACGAGACCCTGAATGCGATTCTCGGTGCTAACGAGGTAGACCTGGACCTCGACAACTCCTTTGGCCTCTCCGCCCAGGCGGGTGTGGACATTCCCTTCTACAAGGACTGGGCCCTCAGCCTCGCGGTCTGGTATATCCAGATCGACAGCAACGCCAAAGTGAGCACCGATGTCGGTAATGTAAACTTCAAGGCCGACATTAATCCCTTTGTCTACCACATCGGTATTGCCCACCGTTTTTAAACCCATTTGACCGGCTCACCTACGGTCATCTGGCGCCTGGCCCCGCTGGTTTTCCAGCGGGGCTTTTTTATTGGCGGTCAGTTGATCAATTCGGGAATATCCTGTGCAGGCCGGTTGCCCCGGGGCTGTTCAGCCGTGGTGCATATGGGAATGGTCCATGGCGGCACCGCCTCCGCCGTGGTTGCCGTGGGACGCGGTGAGGTAGAGGGTCCAGGCGCCGGAGGCGACAAGCAGCAGGGCGATCACCAGTTTGAGCCCCCGCCGGCGCAGGAATGCCTGCAGGCCCTGGGCGCCGAAGCTGGTCGCCAGCATGGCCGGGAGCGTACCCAGGCCGAACAGGAACATCATCAGCGCGGAGGTGGGCGCATGGGCGGCGGTGGCGGCCCAGGCCAGGCTGCTGTAGATGAGGCCGCAGGGCATCAGGCCCCAGCACAAGCCCAGGGCAAAGCCCTGGGGCCAGTGCCGCACCGGTAACAGCCGTGACGACAGCCGCTGTACCGGACGCCATAGCCGGGCGCCCGCCTGCTCCAGCATCGCCATGCCGCGCCACCAGTCTGCCACGTAGAGCCCCATGGCGATCAACATCACACCCGCAAGATAACGCAGGGCTATCGTCCAGGCGGCGATATCGACAATACCGGCGGCAAAACCCAGCAAGCCGCCCAGCAGGGTATAGCTGCTGATGCGGCCCGCGTGGTAGGCGAGGGTAACGGCCGGGGACCGTGGGCCCCCGAGGTTCAGTGCCGCGGCGATGCCGCCACACATCCCCAGGCAGTGGCCGGCGCCAGCCAGCCCCAGGCCCAGGGCGCTGGCATAACCCAGCTCCGTCACGGTTTCTTCCCCCGGCTTGTGTCATCTCCCGGGACGTCCCCGGCGTTGCCGCCGGGCGCTTCATCATCGGCGAGTATTTTCCATGCCTCCTTGTCGAGGTCATCGTACTGGCCGCTGTCGATGGCCCACAGCAGGAGCTTGATCCCTATCGCGCAGAACAACAGGGCTATGGGAATCAGCAGGTACAGACTATCCAAGGGGTATACTCGTCAGGGTCCGGGTCGGTTATTTAAACGCAGCGAATTGCCAACTACCAGTAGCGAACTCATGGACATGCCGATGGCCGCCGCCCAGGGCGGTACCAGGCCGCAGGCCGCCAGCGGTATGGCGCAGAAGTTGTAGGACAGCGCCCATGCAAAGTTTTGCATAATAATGCGCCGCCCCTGTCGGGCCTTGCGCCAGGTGGTAGTGATGCTGTGGAGGTCACCGTCGACCAGCACAAAATCCGCCTGGGTCCGGGCCAGGTCCGTCGCGCTGGCAACCGCAAAGGAGGCGTCTGCCACACCCAGTACCGGGGCGTCATTGAGCCCGTCGCCGACCATGGCGACGACCGCGCCGGCATTTTGCAGTGCCTGCACGTGGGCCATTTTCTGCTGTGGTTCCAGGCCGGACCAGACGGCCCCGATACCCAGTTCCCGGGCCAGTAGCGGCCCCTGGGCGGAGCTGTCCCCGGTGAGCAGTTGCACCTCCATGTCGGCCTCCCTCGCGGCGGCCACCACGGCGGCTGCTTCCGCTCGCGTGCGGTCCTCCAGGCCAATCCACGCCAGCGGCACGCTGTCCCGACACAGCGCGATCCAGTACAGCGGTTCTTCCGGTGGCGGCGCCAGGCCGGGGGCCTGGCTGCGGCAGAAGGGTTCGCTGCCCATTCTGAAGCGGTGGCCGTCCTGACGGGCCTCGAGCCCGGCGCCGACCCGGTATTCCACGTCCTGCAGGCCCGGCGCGGGCGCGATCTCCCCGAAGGCGCGGGCCACGGGGTGACTGGAATAGTGTTGCATGGCTGCGGCCAGCGCAAGCACCCGCTCCCGTGGCATGTCGTCGAGAAGTTCAACCCGGGCGATAACCAGCGTCCCCTCTGTCAGGGTGCCGGTCTTGTCGAAAATGAGATGGGTGGCCCGCGCCAGGGCTTCCAGCGCGTTTTCCCCGCGGACAATCACGCCTGAGGCGCGCAGGGCACTGGCGGCACTGGTGAGCGCCGCAGGTGTGGCCAGCGCCAGGGCGCAAGGGCAGCTGATGACCAGCACGGACAGGGTCACCCACAGGGCCTGTTCGGGATCCAGCTGGCTCCAGACCAGTGCGGTGGCTGTGGTGACCAGTAAAATAGCACCGACAAACCAGGAGGCGACCCGGTCGGCCAGCCGGGCCAGCCTGGGCTTGCCGGTCTGGGCCTGCTCCACCGAACGCTGCAGCGCGGCCAGTCGGCTTTCCAGGTAACTGCCCAGCACCCGGGCCTGTAACGCGGCCTCGACATTGACGGTGCTGGCGTAGATCGTGTCGCCGGCGGCGACGCTGCGGGGCATTGGCTCGCCGTTGAAGGTGTCTTCCCTGACGGCACTCTCGCCGCTGGTGACCTGCGCGTCCACCGGTATCGTGTCCCCGGCCCGGATCAGCACAATGTCCCCGCTGCAAAGCTGGACCCGGGGCACCGTTTGCCACTGCCCCCCGCGCAGGGCGGATACCGCATCGGGCAGGGTGTCCTGGGCATCGAACCACGTCATATTGTGGCGTTGCCGTGCCCTGCGCTCGAGGAAACGACCCAGCAACAGGAAAAAGGTGAACATCACCACAGAATCGAAATACACCTGCCCGGTGCCGCTGACCGTGGCCCAGGCACTGGCCAGCCAGGCGAGGCCGATCGCCAGCGCCACCGGCAGGTCCATCACCAGGGCGCCCTGGCGCAGGTGGCGCCAGGCGGTGGTGAAAAAGGGGCGGGCGGAGAAAATCACCACAAACGTCGCGACCAGCAGGCTGACCCAGCGCAGCAGGCCCTGGTATTGCGCCTCGATACCCTGGATATCCCCGGCGTGCAGCGCGATGGCAAACATGCCGACCTGCATCATGCCCAGCCCCGCGACTGCCAGACGGCGCAGTTCGAGCCGGTATTCACGGCCCATCTGTGTGCGCTGGGCACTGGCCTGGAAGGGCCTGACCCGGTAACCCAGGGCATCGAGTCGCGCAAATATCTGGCTCAGTGGCAGCAACGCGGGGTCAAAGCGGATATCGAGGCGGCTCTGCTGCAGGTTGACCAGGGCCATCTTTACGCCCGGCAGGCGGGCCATGGTCTGCTCGATCAGCCAGGTACACGCCGCGCAGGAGATACCGCCCAACAGCAGGCGCGCGGTGATGTCACCCGCCGGGCCGGTCTCGGTAAAGCTGGCCGCCAGTTCCGGGTCGTCATAGACAAGGTATTGCTCCGCGTTCGCCGGCGCCGGTTCTGACGGGCGCTGGTTATAGGCGGTTCGCTGCTGGTAAAAAGTCTCCAGGCCGCTCGCACTGATTAAGCCCGCCACCGCGCGACAGCCAGGGCAGCACATGGGGCGCATTTCCCCACCGATCAGGATGTCCAGCTCAAGCCCGGGGGAGACTTCCTCGCCACAGTGATAGCACAGCGTTGGGGCCTGTCTCGGAGCGGGATTACTCGATGGCGGCATTGCCGAGATCGCGCTGTGCTATATCGCCGTCCAGGCGCCAGCCCTCGGGCTGCTCCAGGGTGAGAGTCCAGTGCCAGCGCGGGGCGATGGGGGCGGGCAATACTGCCTGGTAGACGCCCGGGGCGATCCGGGCCAGCTCGACCCGAAAGTCGCGGTCGGCTTCCAGGGGGTGCGACAGCAGCAGACTGAGCGATGCGGCATCAACCGGGCCGGTCACGGTCACCGTGGCGTGAGTGTCTGAAAAGTGCAGGGCGGCACCGATTCCCAGCTGCCGGCTGCGTTCCTTCTTTTCCAGCTGCCGGTTGATGGCCAGGCCGTTCTTGTAGTAATCGTCCACCACCAGGTCGTCGGCACCGCGGTTGGCGATGTACAGCATCACCAGGCCGCCAACCACCACGCTTGCCGGCAGGGCAATGAGGAACCAGGGCCAGAACTGGCGGTACCAGGGCTCGCTGTCGCCGCCGGGAAATGTTGCTGTCATTGCAGTGGTTTCATAAAGCGTGACTCGGCCCTGGCCTGCAGGGATGGCATGGTGGGGGAAATCGCCGTGAAATCGAGTTTGGTGTTCGGCTGGGTCAGTGCGCCCGGCTCCACCCTCACCCGCAGGGTAATGGTGCGCACCTCACCGCCGTTCAGGCTATGGCGGGTCTCGCCGATGATGGTGGCGCCTTCGATTCCGGAAATACTGATGTCGAACTCCTGGGGGTCGTTATCCATATTTGCCAGTTGCAGCGTGTAGATGTTTTCGATGGCGCCACTTTCAGTGGTCAGGTACAACTGATTGCGGTCGCGTATGGCCGTCAATTCTACGGGAATGCGCGTGAATATGTTATACCAGAATACGCCGATCATCAGGCACAACACCAGCAGGTAACCGATGATGCGCGGGCGCAGCCAGTGCGTGGTGCCGCCCTCCAGTTCGTGTTCACTGGTGTAGCGGATCAGGCCCCTTGGATACTCCATCTTGTCCATCACTGAATTGCAGGCGTCGATGCACAGGGCACAGCCGATGCACTCGTACTGCAGTCCATTGCGAATATCGATCCCGGTGGGGCAGACCTGGACACAGAGCTCGCAGGCAATGCAGTCACCCAGCTCCGTATCCTCGCGGGCCAGGCTGCGCTTGCGCGAGCCGCGCGGCTCCCCGCGCTTTTTGTCGTAGGAGACGATCAGCGTATCCTGGTCAAACATCACCGACTGGAAACGCGCATAGGGGCACATGTACTTGCAGACCTGCTCGCGCATCCAGCCCGCGTTGATGTAGGTCGCCAGGGTGAAGAACAGGGTCCACAAAAATTGCCACTTGCCGGGCGACAGGGTGGCAAAGTCGTAGACCAGGTCGCGAACCGGGTTGAAGTAGCCGACGAAAGTCATCCCCGTCACCAGAGCGACAAAAAGCCAGGAGGCGTGTTTGGCGCCTTTTTTAGCGATCTTTTCCGCGGACCAGGGCGCCTTGTCCCGCTTTATGCGCTGGTTGCGGCTGCCCTCGGTTTTTTGCTCGAGCCACATGAAAATACTGGTCCACACGGTCTGCGGGCAGGTATAGCCGCACCAGAT
>JAZBNW010000385.1:0-4360 GCA_036350855.1 Halieaceae bacterium | reverse complement strand
TGTCCCAGGGCCGGCCACCGGCATAGCCCTTGATGCTGCCGTCCACCTTGCTTGCCAGTTCCAGCAGTCGCGCCATGGACTGCTGATCGTGACGCGCCAGCGCGCCCTGCATCATGGAGATACGGTTCTTCCATACCCGCCTGGCGTTCAGCGCCTGCATGACGCTCTGGCCATTGGCGCAGTCCAGTTGCACCTCGTGCAGGGTGCGGATTTCCCGGGCGAGGGACCACAGGACTACCGCGGGCTCTGTGCCCTCGCCACGCAGGCCGTGCAACATATGCAGGCTGCCTGCGGCATCGCCCTGCAGGGCCTTGTCAGCAAGCTCGAACACGCTGTAGCGCGCGTTGTCGGATACCGCGTCCAGTACCGTGCGCGCGGTAATCTGTGTATCCGTAGCCAGCAGTTTCAGTTTTTCCACTTCCTGGCTGGCCGCCAGCAGGTTGCCTTCCACCCGGTCGCACAGCAGCTGCAGGGCCTCGTCGTCGATACTCATACCGGCGGCGGCAACCCGCTGGCGCACCCAGCGGGGCAGCTTGCGCGCATCGACCGGCCAGACCTGGGTCACCACGCCCGCCTTGTCGAGGGCCTTGAACCACTTGCTGTTGGTGGACTGCTTGTCGATCTTGCCGGCGACCATCAACAGCACATCGTCACCGCTGGCGATCTCCAGGTATTCACACAGGGCCTTGCTGCCCTCGGCGCCGGGTTTGCCGCTGGGTAACCGCAGCTCGATCAGTTTGCGCTCGGCGAACAGCGACATGCTGCTGGCGCTGTGCAGGATTTCCTGCCAGTCGAAGCCCGCACTGCCGGCGTCTATGACCTCCCGGTCCGTGCAGCCCTGGGCCCGCGCCTCGCGCCGGACAAGATCACAGCACTCCTGCAGCTGCAAGGGTTCGTCCCCGGTCACCAGGTAGACTGGCGCAAGCTGTCGTTTGAGCTGGGCGCCAAGCTGGTCGGGAGAGGCGTGCATCAGGGACTTCTGGTGGCAAAAAACCCGATGCGGCGAATGATTTGCTGGGCCAGCTCGGTACGCATCTCTGATTTGAGAATGCGGATCTCCTCACCCTTGCCCATGGCGTTACGCGGGTCGTTCTCCATTTGCCGGGTCACCGAAGCGACAGTGTCCGGCATCACTTGTGCACCGTCGGACCCGCGCACGGAAAAGGTGGCCAGCATGGTGAGTTCGTACTGGGAAACACGGGCTTCATTATTAAGCGACAGGTTGGTCTGGTTGAACCGCTCGGGCCCCAGTACCAGCGTGTAGCCGGGGTCGCCCTGCGCTACCCAGACGATACCGTCGGCCGCGAACAGGTTGCGCACCGCCTGGCTGAATTCGCTGTTGGGGTTGCCCGTGGCCAGGCGCATGGTCTTCCAGGCGTCGGGCAGGGCGGCCCCGCCACCGCCAGTGCCGCGCAGCTGGAAACCACAGGCGGCGAGCAGGCAACTCATGCCCAGGATGAGTGTGTAGCTGGCAAGGCGCCGTTGCATGGCAGTTATCCGCTTAGGCATCAGTTGGCCACAATATTAACTAATTTGCCCGGCACCACAATGACCTTGCGCACGGTCACGCCCTCGAGGAAGCGGGCGACGTTGGGTTGTTTGACCGCCAGGGCTTCCACGCTGGGCTTGTCAGCGTCGGCCGCCACGGTCATTCGGGCCCTTACCTTGCCGTTGACCTGCACCACCATGTCTATGCTGTCGCGTTCCAGCGCGGACTCATCGACCGCGGGCCAGGAGGCGTCCATGACGTCTCCCTCGCCACCCAGGACCTGCCACAGGTGGTGGCTGATATGGGGCACGATCGGGCACAGCATCAGTACGGCTGCGCGCAGCGCTTCATCCGCCAGGGCCCTGTCCTGGGGCTCTGCCTCATCGAGTCTGGCCACCTCGTTGCACAGCTCCATCACCGCCGCGATGGCAGTATTGAAGGTCTGGCGCCGGCCGTAGTCGTCACCGACCTTGGCGATGGTTTCGTGGGTTTTGCGGCGCAGGGCTTTCTGTTCGTCGTCCAGGGCGGCGGCATCCAGTGCCGGCGCCGGAGTCGCCAGCAGCCGCGCAACCAGTTTCCACAGGCGTTTCAGGAAGCGATTGGCGCCCTCCACACCGGAATCCGACCATTCCAGTGACTGCTCGGGCGGGGCGGCAAACATACTGAACAGGCGCACGGTGTCGGCGCCGTAAGTCTCGATCAGGGACTGGGGATCTACCGTATTGCCCTTGGACTTGGACATCTTGCTGCCGTCCTTCAGCACCATGCCCTGGGTCAGCAGCCGGGTGAAGGGCTCGTCCGAGTGGACCAGGCCCTCGTCGCGCATCAGCTTGTGGAAAAAACGCGCGTACAGCAGGTGCAGGATGGCGTGTTCGATCCCGCCCACGTACTGGTCCACCGGGGCCCAGTAGTCCGCCTCCGCATCCAGCATGGCGTCCTCATTGCGGGCGCAGGCGTAGCGGGCGTAGTACCAGGACGACTCCATGAACGTATCGAAGGTATCGGTCTCCCGGATGGCGGGGCCGCCGCAGGCGGGGCACGCGGTCTCATAGAATTCCGGCATTTTCTTGATCGGCGAGCCCACGCCCTCGAAGGCCACCTCGGTGGGCAATACCACCGGTAGATCCTGCGGCGGGACCGGCAGGGTGCCGCAGCTGTCGCAGTTGATGATGGGGATGGGCGCGCCCCAGTAGCGCTGGCGCGATACGCCCCAGTCACGCAGGCGATAGTTGATGGTGCGCTCACCCTTGCCATCCGCCTCCAGGCGATCGGCTATGGCATTGAAGGCGCCGTCGAAGTCCAGTCCGTCGAATTCGCCGGAATTGACTGTCACTATCCCGCTCTTGTCGGCATACCAGTCCTGCCACCGCGTACTGTCGTAGGGGTGATCGCCCTCGCTCCGGGCAATCACCTGGGCGATGGGCAGGCCGTATTTGCGGGCGAATTCATGGTCGCGTTCATCGTGGCCGGGTACCGACATCACCGCCCCTGAGCCGTAGGACATCAGCACGAAGTTGGCCACCCAGACGGGCAACTCGTCACCGGTCAGCGGGTGAATGGCATTCACGCCGGTGGCCATGCCCAGCTTCTCCATGGTGGCCAGCTCCGCCTCGGCCACCTTGCCGCGACTCTGTTCCTCGATGAAGGCCGCCAGTTGCGGGTTGCTCCGGGCAGCCTCACGTGCCAGCGGATGCTGCGGAGCCACCGCCACATAGGTCGCGCCCATCAGCGTGTCTGGCCGGGTGGTGTACACCTCCAGCGAATCCTCGCCGCCGGCAAGCGCCGCTGCCAGGCCAAAGCGCAGGTTGACGCCCTCGGAGCGGCCGATCCAGTTGCGCTGCATGGTCCGCACCTGTTCCGGCCAGTGCTCCAGTTTGTCGATATCCGCCAGCAGCTCCTCGGCGTAGGCGGTGATCCGGATAAACCACTGGTCGATTTCACGCCGTTCCACCGGGTTGTCACAGCGCCAGCAGCAGCCGTCCACCACCTGCTCGTTGGCCAGCACGGTCTGGTCGGTTTCACACCAGTTGACCTCGGCCTTTTTGCGGTAGGCCAGGCCTTTCTCGAACAGGCGGGTAAAGAACCACTGCTCCCAGCGGTAGTACCGGGGGTTGCAGGTGGCAATCTCCCGGTCCCAGTCATAGGCAAAGCCGAGTTGCTGCAACTGTGTGCGCATGTAGTCGATATTCTGCGCCGTCCATTTCGCCGGCGGCACGTTGTTCTGGATCGCGGCGTTCTCCGCCGGCAAGCCGAAAGCGTCCCAGCCCATGGGCTGCAGCACGTTCCTGCCCTGCATGCGCTGGTAGCGGGCGATCACGTCGGCAATGGTGTAGTTGCGCACATGTCCCATGTGCAGTTTGCCGCTGGGGTAGGGGAACATGGCCAGGCAGTAGAATTTCTCCCGGCTGTCGTCCTGTCGCACGGCAAAGCTGTTGTTGGCCAGCCAGTGCTGCTGCGCGGCGGCTTCCAGTTCCTGTGGCTTGTAATCTCGATCCATCACGGCTTTCAGGTTGCGTCCTCAACTGTACGGTAACGACTGTCCGCAACCCCTGATATCCATGGGGTTGGCTGGGTCTGTCGCCGGTAAAAAGAAGCGCGGATTCTATCAGTAATTCGGCGTAGCCGCGATGTTTGGTGGTGTGTTGGCCAGCCGAGTCACAGCTATGAACCCTACGCTTCCAAGACCCGCCGTGAACCCGTCCATGGGGGCTTGTTTCGGACATCCATGTCCTCAACAGTCTTGGAAGCGTAGGGTTCATATCTGCGCCTCTCCATCGCTCACTGCCATTCCGGAGCGATGACGATGTAATCAACTGGAATTTAATGAACTATGTGAGCGGCAGGTCTTCAGCAGGTTACTTCTGGACCGTT
>JAZBNW010000384.1:0-7401 GCA_036350855.1 Halieaceae bacterium | reverse complement strand
GAACTGGAAGCAGTCGTTGATCCATATCGTAAACGGGCCAAGATCGAAACGAAAATTCTGGTTGGTACGCCGTTTCTCGAGATCATCCGTGAGGTGCTCAGTGGCTTGCATGATCTGGTTGTAAAGATGCCTGAAAATCAGCACTGGGCGCACCGCTTCTTCGGTAGTGATGACATGCACCTGTTGCGCAAGTGCCCGTGTCCGGTATGGCTGATCAAGCCGGGCGCCCCCGACGCGTATCTGAGCATTCTGGCGGCGGTTGATGTCGATGATCGATATGCACCTCAAGAGATGGAAACACGCCGCGCGCTGAACCATGAAATTATCGAGAGGGCAATAGCGATCGCAGTGGCGGATTCTGCCGAGCTTCACATCGCACACGCGTGGCAAGCGGTGAGCGAGAGCGCTTTGCGGCACACTGTATTCGCGCAGAAGACGGAGAAGGAAGTCGGTATCTATGTTGATCAGGTGAGGCAGCACCACAACGACCGTTTAGAGGCGTTCCTGTTGGAGGTGGCTACCAATCATGCACAAGCTTCCCTGGATTATCTGGAGCCAAAAATACACCTGGTCAAGGGCTGGGCGCGGCAGGAGATTCCGGCGCTGGCCAGAAATATCGGGGCCGACCTAGTCGTTATGGGGACGGTAGCTCGCACCGGCATTCCGGGATTTATTATTGGCAATACCGCTGAGACGATTCTGGGCCACCTCGATTGCTCCGTACTCGCGGTCAAGCCACCCGGGTTTGTCACGCCGGTCAAGTAGGACGACTGATGCCGTGAGCCAGTGTTCCGTTTTTCTTGCTGGCCCTGTATGTCACCGCGCCTGTGTTAAGTCTGATGTGAAAGCTGGACACAGTTACGAAGCGGGTGGCGTTATCAGATGGCGAGAGAGACCATATTTCAGATGAACAGCGAAGAGACCAGTGAACGCTATACCACTCTCCTGGTGATTAACTGTGGCAGTTCCTTGGTAAAGTTCAAGCTGTATGACGTGCATGGCGAGTTGTCTATTGCCGAATTGAAAATATCGGGGACAGACCACGATTAAAGAAAATATCGGGGACAGACCACGATTAAATGGTCCGTCCAGGACTGCCGCCTATTTCTGCACAAATTATTCGTGGTCTGTCCCTGAATACTCGACGAGGTCCCGTGGCCTGGCGCGAAACCAAGTTCCCGCTCGCTACAGGCAGATCGTGGGGTCCAGAAACTGAAAAGGCGCCGTGTTACCACGGCGCCTTCCGGTAGCTGACAAGCAGCTGGGAGTCAGGACTTTTTCAGGTCAAAACGATCCAGGTTCATGACTTTGTCCCACGCTGCGACGAAGTCGTTGACAAACTGCTCGTTGCTGGACGCATAGGCTTCTGCGACCGCACGCAACTCCGAGTTTGACCCAAAAACGAGATCAACCGGAGTGGCAGTCCACTTGAGATCGTTGCTGCTGCGGTCTCTTCCTTCGTAGATACCCGCGGTCTTCTCCGACTTCGACCATACGGTGGACATATCCAGCAAGTTGACAAAGAACTTATTGTCCAGGGTGCCCGGTTTATCAGTAAACACACCCAGTGCAGTTTGCCCGGTGTTGGCGTTGAGGACACGCATGCCGCCGAGCAGGGCTGTCATTTCCGGTACGGTCAGGGTCAGCAGGTCTGCCTTGTCAACCAGCATATTTGCCGGTGAGTCGTAACTCGCGTCGCTGTAGTAGTTGCGGAACGCATCTGCGGTCGGCTCCAGTACGGCAAACGACTGGACATCGGTCATCTGCTGGGACGCATCGGTGCGGCCCGGCGTGAAGGGCACCTCAACGCTGTAGCCTGCATCCCTGGCGGCCTGTTCCACCGCCGCGGCGCCACCCAGAACAATCACGTCGGCCAGTGATACCTGCTTGCCTCCGGACAGTGACTTATTGAAGTCCTGCTGCACCCCGGTGAGGGTCTTCAACGCTTCAGCCAGTTCCCCGGGATTGTTCGCTACCCAGTCTTTCTGGGGCTCGAGGCGAATCCGCGCGCCGTTGGCGCCGCCGCGCATGTCGGACCCACGGTAGGTGGACGCGGACGCCCAGGCGGTTCTGACCAGCTCAGGGACAGTCAAACCCGATTTCAGAATGTTGGCCTTCAGCCTGGCCGCGTCCTTGGCGTCAATCAGGGCGTAATCGGCCTGCGGTACGGGATCCTGCCAGATAAACACTTCCTGCGGAACCTCGTTGCCCACATAGCGAGTGACGGGGCCCATGTCGCGATGTGTCAGCTTGAACCAGGCCTTGGCAAACGCGAGATCGAACTCCTTCGGATTCTTCAGGAAGCGCTCGGCAATCTTTCTGAAAGCCGGATCTTCCTTGAGGGCCAGGTCTGTGGTGAACATGATAGGCGCGTGCCGTTTCGTCGGATCGTGAGCATCCGGCACCATGTTTGCCGCGGCTTCATCCGTTGGGATCCACTGTGTCGCACCGGCGGGGCTCTTGGTCTTTTTCCAGTCGAAGCGGAACAGGTTGTCGAGATACAGTATGGACCACGCGGTGGGTGTGGCGGTCCAGGCGCCCTCAAGCCCACTGGTCATGGCATCGGCTCCCTTGCCCGTGCCACATTTGTTTTTCCAGCCAAGACCCTGCTGTTCAATGGGGGCGTCGGCGGGCGCCGGGCCGATACAGTCAGCGGGCTTGGCACCGTGGGCTTTACCCAGGGTGTGTCCGCCGGCTATCAGCGCAACGATCTCTTCATCGTTCATTGCCATGCGGCCAAACGATTCCCGTATATCCGCTGCCGCAGAGATCGGGTCGCTATTGCCATTGGGGCCCTCCGGATTGACATAGATCAGGCCCATCTGCACCGCCGCCAAGGGTTTTTCCAGCTTGCCATCTTTATCGTAGCGCTTGTCATTCGCGAGCCACTTGGTCTCCGCGCCCCAGTAGACGTTGTCCGCTTCCCAATCGTCGACACGCCCGCCTGCGAAGCCCAGGGTTTCAAAACCCATGGATTCCAGTGAGACGTTCCCCGCCAGTACCATCAGGTCAGCCCAGGAGACATTGCGCCCGTATTTTTGCTTGACCGGCCACAGCAGGCGGCGCGCCTTGTCCAGGCTGACATTGTCTGGCCAGCTGTTGAGCGGCTGAAAGCGCTGTTGACCACCATCGGCGCCCCCGCGGCCATCATGCACGCGGTAGGTACCCGCACTGTGCCAGGCCATCCTGATCATCAGGCCGCCATAGGTGCCCCAATCTGCGGGCCACCAGTCCTGCGAATCTTTCAGTGTCAGCTCAATGTCCTTTTTCAGGGCATCGAGATCAACGCTGGCGAATGCCTCAGCGTAATTGAAATCGTCGCCGTAGGGGCTGGACCGGTCATCGTGGGCGCGAAGCGGTGCCAGATTCAGTGTTTCCGGCCACCAGAAGTTGGCGGGCCTGTTCATTTCCTCCGCGGCCTGGGCGCTTGCCGGCCCGCCTATGGAGATGCCGACAGCCAGAGCAGTGAGTAGAGGTAGTGATATTTTTGCCATTGGAATAGCCCTCCAGAGCTTGATTCTATTAACCTGGACAATAGTAGTGCGCGAACGGCGATGGGGACATTGGATTCAGTTGAATCTGATGTTCGATTTTATTGAATATCAGTCCTTCTGCGACAAGGCTTTTTTGCACATGGCAATCATGGCTTCGATGCTCGCCATCCGAGTATAGTTGGGCCGCACGATGAAGGCGATTCTGCGGTGCGGTCCGGGTTCACTCAGGTGTACCGCGGCAAGTCCTTTGTGCTGGGAAATGAGCGGGTCTTTGGCCATTTCCGGGATCAGGGTGGTACCCAGATTTCCCAGGACCATCTGGATCAGTGTATTGAGGCTGCTGGCACCAAAGCCCTGGTTGGCGGACTGCTCCGGAATTTTACAGGCTTCCAGTATGTGGTCCTTCAGGCAATGCCCTTCTTTCAGCAGCATCAGGCTGCAGTGGTTCATCTCGTCGCTGCTGATCTGCTTCTGTCTCGTATGTTTTTCACCCTTCAGTGCCACCCAGTAAAAATCCTCCTGCCAGAATTCCATGGTGAGCAGGCCGTCACAGGGAAATGGCAGGGCCAGTATGGCCGTGTCAATTTCACCGCGGTTGACCAGGTCCACCAGTGTATGGGACTGGTCCTCGACGATATTCAGTTGGGCCTTGGGGTACTGCTCATGCAGAATCGGCAGCAGTTTCGGTAACAGGTAGGGGGCTATTGTCGGGATGATCCCCACGGTCAGCGCGTAGCTCAGGGGGGACTTTTGACTGTCGGCGAGGTGCTGCAGCTCATCCACCTGCAGCAGGATCCTGTGCGCTCGCTCCAGCACCTGCTTTCCGACCGGCGTGACGAGGACTTTTTTATTGTCCCGCTCGAAAATCTGCAGTCCCAGTTGTTTTTCCAGTTCATTGAGAGCGGTACTCAGCGCAGACTGGCTGATATTGCTCAGCTCAGCCGCTTTCTTGAAATGCAGTGTTTTTTCCACCGCGATTGCGTAGATCAGTTGTTTGATTGAAATCATGTGATGCCGGTTTTTCGTCCTTGACTGCGCTTTGGTCCAGTAGTGTCGATGTGCGGGCCAGCGGGCCGATCCGGTCCGGTCACGCCTGGCGGCCCAAGTATAGCGCTACACCCCCGGGGAAGTCTGTCCGACGCGTTGTTGTATGTCCACGATGACGAATTCAGCGGGTTTGAGGGGAGCGAATCCCACCTGCAGGCGCACGATACCGGCATCGATATCCGACTGTGTCATGGTGCTGCCCAGGCCACACCGGGCGAAGTAGGCGTCGGAAGCCTTTGACCCCTGAAACGCCCCGTCGCGGAAGAGCTTGCCCATGAATTCGTCGACGCTGGCACGCAGGCGTGACCAGAGCGCCTGGTCGTTGGTTTCGAAAACCACCGTCTGCAGGGCGTTGTACAGGCTTTCCCGAATCATGATCCGGGTGCGTCGAACCGATATATATCGATACTCGGCGTCGCTTGCGGACGCCAGGGTACGCGCCCCCCAGATCGCGGGGGGGCCGGTAATCGGCCGCAGGCAGTTAACGCCCAGTGGATTGAGATTGTCCTGTACGGCCTGGCTTATCTGCACGTTGGGCCCCAGCGTGCCCAACACGGTCGCTTCGAGACCGGCGGGAGCCTTCCACACGCCACGGGCGCGATCGATGCGCGCCCACACGCCTGCGGCCATGGCCGAGGGGCCGATCTCGAACGTGTCCGGAAGCGTCGCCGCCGTGCGGGCGTCGTAGTAAGGGTTGCTGACCTTTAGATAGGGGTAGTAGAGCGCACACCAGGATGAGACCGGGAACGCGGCATCCATGACATCGCTCCCGTCGTTCAGCGCGGTGGCGCTGGTCTGCGGGTTTTGCGGATCCACGATGACCATGCGGTTTTTCATCAACCCGGCGTGAGCGATCGCACGTTCATACACCGCCCGGTCATGTGTCCAGTCCCTGCCGGGCAGCAGGACTATAGATATGTCACGATAGTCCTGCAACCGCTCCAGGGCCGAGCTGTAGTTCGCAGGTCTGGGCGTCGCGCTGTCAGCTCCTCCTGCCAGTTCGGCCCGGGCGTCATTCGAATCGCCCGCCAGTGCGATAGCGGTGGCAGCGATCTTTACCTTCACCAGGGCGGAGACGCCATTGACCCTGCGCTTGATCGAGGCCCTGCCGCGGGTGGCAAGGCTGAGACCGGTAAAGGTTTCCAGAACCCTATCGTGTCGTTTTTCGGTCACGTCCGTTCGCGCCAGGCTGGCCGCGTCCTGGGTGCCAATGGTGAGTGTGAAAGTCCCGGTGGCATCCTGTTCAAGTCGCAGCAACAAGCTGTCTGCCCAGGTGCCTGGCGAGGTGGCTACAAATATCACGGTATGTGTCAGGTCATCCGCGTTTGCGACATCCTCCCGGACGGCAACGGTGCAGCGTGAGACCTTGCCGGCAGTCCTGGCCACCGGCACGACATAAGCCTGTGATCCCCCGTTGACGAAAAACGCATTGATGGCATGGCCGAATACATCCGCCGCCGCGCCCTCGTTGTGGATACCGCCGGGGTCGCCGCCCGGGGGGCCGAACTGGCCGGCGTACTCAGAGACAGAGCGCACGAGTACGGGTTTACCTTTGTCACGACTTACCCGGCGCCCGCGCTTCACATGTCCAAGAAAGGCCGCGATCGATGTCGATGCGGCCGTGATGGAACTTAGACCGGAACCTGTCTCTTCAATGTAAACTCCGGGGTGCCTGTACATGGCTCGTGCACTCCTTGTCCCGACTCGGTTTCGCAGCCGCTATCGTCGCACCACGATTATTTCCACCTTGCCCTTCGGCCCGATAAACCAGTTCGCCACCATGCCCGTCAGGCTGATGATGATGGCACCCAGCAGGGCGGTCCAGAAACCGTCGATGACGAAGCCCGGTACCAACAGGGCGGCCAGGCCGAGCATGGCGCCGTTGAGGACCAGTAAAAACAAGCCCAGTGTCAGTATGGTGATGGGCAGCGTGAGCAGTAATGCGATGGGCCTGACGATGGCATTGACCACCCCCAGTACCAGCGCGGCAAACAGCAGGGACAGCGCGCCGCCAAAATGCAGGCCGTCCAGCAGCTTCGCCGCGAGCAACAGGCCGCAGGCGGTGATCAGTATACGTAACCAGAACCCTGGCATGGCTGTACTCCTTGTAATCGTTTTATTGGCGCATCAGGGTAGTTCGCAGGGAAACGGCTGTGCACCGGGGATATCGTTGACAAAATTACCTTCTTCCGCAAAATCGGCTATCGAGTCCGGGTCTTCCATTGCCCTGGAGAACCAGTCCACCATGCGCTCGCCGGCAACCTCCCCGTAGTAAAACTCATCCCGGACGGATACCACGTGTACGCTGTTGACCGAGTCGCTGGTGAGGTACCACTGTATACCATTCAAATCCTTTGTGTCGCAGTAGGCCTGGCGCATGGCGTTTATCCACTGGGCTTCATCGCTGAAAAACGCATCGCCCTGCTGGGTCCGGTCTTTCTGGTTCGACAGTATCAGCATCTGCTGTTCGGGTACCTGCTTCAGGCGGGGCGAGATCGCCTTGTACAACTCGGGCCCGACAGCGCACTCGCCGGTGAAACAGTAGGGCGGCAGATACTCGGTGACCTCCCACTGGGGGATCTTGATGTCGCCCAGGGTGCGCACCCCGATACCGCCGTTGTCGAGCGCACCGCCCGCATCAGGAAAGGCCGCCGTGCGCGGCCACAGGATCCCGTCCAGCATGAAGTGGTAGTTGTAGATCGTGCCATAGGCGCCGGCGGAAAAGCCGCCGAACAGGGCGAGGATCCGATCGGGCCGGTAACCGCTGCCGCCCTCGGCATCGAGCATGCTCCAGATAATGTCGCGGGTGGCGCGGACACCGGCCCTGAGGTTGAGTGAGCCGAAGCGGTTGACCTCGAAG
>JAZBNW010000383.1:0-12562 GCA_036350855.1 Halieaceae bacterium | reverse complement strand
TAACCGGATACTCGATAAGTGCAGAGAAATTATTCTATACCGACCACTCAACGGACGAGTTGCTCGCGGAGACGACAAACTATTCGCTGAGGAAGTATCCAAAGATCCATGTCAGCTCTTTTGGTTCGGAAAAGCATTGCAACACTTTCAAGGATGAATTGGGTATGAGAGATCTGCGAGGGTCGCAGATCATTAGGCCCGTCAGGGAGAGATAAGGATGACTCGATTGAATGAAAAAGCCTACCAAGCAGCATTGCTTGCTGATGCAGGATATGTGACCTATGACAAGCCAGGATATCTAAATAATCTGGATTGGGAGAATCCATCTATACAAAGTGAGCTGCGTCCAACAGCGCTTCTCGGATCTTCGATATCTGATGCTGTCCCATTTGGCGCAGTAGACGGGGGCCGAGGATGGTCTGAATCGCGTTTTGATGCATTTGCGCGAAGGTATCTTATCGTCTACCACCAACCCGACCAGCAAAACGGCTTTTCCGCCACCCTGTTCTACGACAGCCTCGAGCAGAAATACATCACGGCCTTCAGGGGTACCAACGAGCCCTTTCCCGATATCGCGCCCTCCGACCTGCTGCTCGCCCTGGGCCTGTCCAGCCTGGACTCGCAGGAGCAGCACAGCGCCATAGCATCGTTTTTCGAGAACGCGGGCCTGGTTGGCAGCAGCGGGGCCGTGCGCCCCGAATTTGCCGGCAAGGTGGATTTTGTCGGCCATTCCCTCGGCGGCTACCTGTCGCTGTGGGCAATGCACGAGTTTCGCGAGCTGTTCGCGGAGGTGTTCACCTTCAATGGCGCGGGCATCTCCGCCATACCCGGGACACCGGATTACCAGTACATCAACGACCTGGTGCGGGAAAACCCCATTTCGCCGTCCGAGCAGAGCCGCATCCACAATTTTTTTGCGGAGGAGGGGCTTGAGCTGATCGCCAACGACCTGACCTTCTTCCGCCCGGGGCAGCGGCACGGCGTGTTCATCGAGCGCAGGGACCTGCTGGGCACTGTCGGCTTTCACTCCGTGGAGCTGCTGGTGGATTCACTGGGGGTGTACAGCCTCTTTTCCCTTGTCGACGGCAATCTTGCGTCCGAGGATATCCGTGAACTGCTCTATGGAATGTCCAACGAGTCGGTGGGCAGTCTGGATAAGGCGGTTTCAGCCCTGTCCGGTCTTCTGGGGGACGACTACGATTTCGCCTCTGTCGATGACGCGGAGGATTTTCGACAGGCGATCATCAGTTCAGTGGGCGAGGGCGGTTCTCTCGGCGGCACTATCCGCCTGCTGCCGGAGGTCGACCCACTGTCCCTCGCGGAAGCCGCCGCCGCGGACACCTCCGAGGGCCGTGGCTACCGCTACGCGCTGGCCCATTTGCTGCCGTTCGCTTTGCTTGGCGATTCCCGGGGCTTTGCGGCGGAAGATCCGGCGTATGACCCCGACAACTACAGCCAGAGCTTCCTCAACGACCGGGCGCTGTTTGTGACCACACTGGTCCGCATGAACAGGGCAGACGCGCTCCATGGTGACCTGAATTTCCATGCGCATTATTCCGATCTCGAGTACCAGCTGGCGTTCAACTCGGACGCCATCACTTACGGCGGCGGAGAAATATCCGACCTGCGCCAGCGTCTCGCCTTTGGCTCCCGGGGCGATGACATGAATACACTGCTCCCCTCGAGCCGGGATGATCGCCTCTATGGCATGGCTGGCAATGACCTGATCCACGGCGCGGCGGGGAGTGACTATATCGAAGGTGGCGCCGGCGACGACCGGCTTCACGGTGACGAACAGGGCGACGTTCTGCTCGGCGGTTCGGGGAATGATCAACTCGCCGGTGGCGCGGGTGCCGACTTCCTCCTGGGCGGCGCCGGTAGCGATATCTATATCTGGAATAGCGGCGACGGCGACGATGTCATCGGCGACTACGACAGCGGCGGTGACCGGCTGCTCGTCAATGGTATCGACCTTGCGACGCTGCACTTTCGGCGCGAGGCTGTCGGGTCGTCGTTCTATACCGACCCTGCCCACCCGGAAACGAGGCTTCATTATGACGGCGATTTCCTGACAGTCCGGGCCGGCAGTGGTCCCGCTGCGGGTGGCCTCACAGTCAGCCAGTATTCACCCCTGACGGGTGCTGACTACGGGATTCTGCTCAACGACCACGAAGCGACCACGCTCGTCACCGATTACCAGGTCAGCCGGCTGGGCCCCGGGGAGAATGAGGTGGATGCCTCCGCCTACCGGCGACAGCAGTCAAACCAGGGAGGCTACGACTGGTCCGGTATTGCCATCGGCTTTGAGGCCGGGTCAGTCGAAAACTATAGCGGCAGTGCGCTGCACGGTACCGCCGGTGGCGCGTTCGAGGGCGGCCCCGTCGGCGACCAGCTGGTCGGTGACGATGGGGGCAATGCGCTGCACGGCCTGGCCGGTGCCGACCGCATCGAAGGGCAGGGGGGCGACGATTTGCTGGAAGGCGGGGCCGGTGCAGATACCGTGTATGGCGGCACCGGCGACGATCTGCTGTTCGGCGCTGCCCGGGTCGGCCTGGCCGATACCCTGGACCCGGTGGTACCTCAGGACCAGTTCTATCTGTCACAGCTGGCCGATGGCGTCGCCGATACCAACAGGCTCGACGGTGGCGCGGGTGATGACCATGTCGGTGGCGGGGGAGGTACCGATTATATCGAAGGGGGTACCGGGCGTGATTACCTGCTGGGTGGGACAGGAGACGACTTTATCAGCGGCGGCGCGGAGCGGGACATCATTTACGGTGACTCGGCCCTGCACTACCGCTATATCGAACTCACCCCGGGAGTCGCCGGTGAGCAGCTGCAAATAGCCTTTGCCGACGGCTCGGACGCAACACAGCGCTACGATGACGTGGTGCACGCGGGAGCCGGCAATGACACGGTCTGGGGTGAGCTGGGTGACGATGATCTTTACGGTGATGACGGGGACGACAACCTGATCGGCGATCGCTACAACGACGCCGCCTATTTCGAGTCGGAGCTGCTGGCTTATGGCGACAGTCTGCCCGAGCTGGGTGCGGCGCTGCACGGCAATGACCGTCTCTACGGCGGCGCCGGCAGCGACCTGCTGCTCGGGCTGGGCGGTGATGACCTGCTGGCAGGTGGCGCGGGTCATGACAGCCTGGCGGGAGGCGTGGGCGATGACACCTATCTTTTCAACGTCGGCGATGGCCTCGATCATGTGGATGACGCTGACGGCACGCATACCCTGTTGTTCACCGGCGTGGCCGTCAACGAGCTTCAGGTGTTGTTCGAGGGCAGCCAGGTATTTGTCGGTACGGGCTATGGCGAGCAGGGCTTCTACCTCGACAGGAGCCAGTGGAACAATACGCGCATCGCCCTCGAGAGCCCCGACGCGACGATTGAGCGCTCCGCCCTGGACACCCTCTATTTCGACGATGCCGGCAATCTGTTGCTGACGGTCAACGCGACCAGCGCCATGTCGGAAGCCGACCGCGACGCACTGTTTACGGTGGATGCGAGCGACCCGCAAAACCCCGGGATTGTCGTGCGCGAGGGGGTGGATGAGCTGGAGATAGAGGCCTTTGCGGGCGGGGCCGAGGGGGCCACCATGCGGGTGGTGAGCGGCGGCCTGCAATTCATCCTCGAGCTTGCGACCATGCAGCTGGAAACCGGGCTCGACTTTCTCAGTCTTGCCGATGGCGTACCCATGAACCTGGTGGGCTTTCCAGGCGGTGTCTCCGGCTCGAGTGGCGCGGACCGGATCATCGGCAGCGCCGGCCCCGACAGCCTCAGTGGCGGCGGGGGCAATGACCTGCTGGAGGGCAGGGCGGGAAATGATCGACTGGATGGCGGCTCGGGCAATGATGTGCTGCGTGGTGAAGAGGGTGATGACACCCTGTTTGGCGGCGAATCATACGGCATCGACACCCTCGACGGCGGCCCGGGGAATGATGCCCTGGATGGCGGCCTCGCCTCCGATATCTACCTGTTCGCAGCGGGCGATGGCCAGGATACGATCAGCGATTCCGGCGGTTCCCACACGCTGGCATTCGACGCCGGGGTGGACCCCGCCTCGGTGGCGCTTTACTTCACCGGCACCAGCGACTCCCGGTTCCGCCTGGAGTATGGCGAAGGTGACAGTATCGTTTCCCAGGGTAAATTCTCGTCCTACTGGATCAATGGTATTTCCGTCGGCGGCTATGAGGTCCCGTTGGTACAGCGCTCGGACCTTGCGGACGGTACGCTTCGTGATACCCGCTGGAACGACATTTTCGAGCCCGGAGGCGGCAGCGATACCATCCATGCCAGCGGATGGGGCGAGGATGCCTTTCGGTTCGCGTTGGGCGATGGCCGCGATCTGGTACTGGTTGATAACAGCTTCTACCCGCAGTATCAGGGTGAAATCAGGCTGGCCCGTGATGTCGACCTGGGCAGCCTCGCCTTTCGTTTCGACAATGGCAGCGCGACCGTGGCCTATGGCCCGGGAGACGAGGTCCTGTTCGAGCCTGACAAGCTGTTTTCTGCACTGGACAACACGTTCCGCCTTTTCACACTCGTATCCGAGGCCGACCCCGGCTGGCTGCCGGTGATTCGTCCCCAGGCCCCGGGCAGCAGTGTGTATGGCAGTTTCGGCAGCGATCATATTGTCGGGACGACCGGTGATGAGATGATCCTGCCGGGATACGGGGATGATGTCATCGAGGCGGGTGATGGCGCCGACACCGTGGTGTTGAATGACGTGTACATGCACCAGGTCAGGGAGGGCATCGGCCACAAGGCTATCCGGGGCCAGGGCGGCGACGACATCATCGAAGCCCCGCTTCACCAGGGCCTGACCTTTCACTATGACACAGGCGATGGCGATGACAGCATTCAGTATGACTGGTCTTTCACCTGGCAGCATCCCTACCGGTTTGATCTCGATGGGGAAACGCAAACAGCTACCTTCCAGCCTCATGGCGCCGACACCCTCGCCTTTGGTGCCGGCATCACACTGGGGGATCTGCGCTTTTTACGCAGCGCTGATACGCTGCTTATTTCGCTGGCCGGTGGCGCCGGTAGCCTGAGCGTCGAGGACTTTTTCCACGCCTGGGATGTCGACACGCGCAATGACGGAAGGGATCTGTATGCCTTGATATCCAATGAGGCCCCTGTGCCTGATACGCTCACCGATCCGGTGCTTCTGGATGTATTGCCCAGGTCACCGATCGCCACGTTGAGCTTTGCCGACGGTAGCACTTACGCTATGGAATCGGTGCTCCAGGCCCGGCTGGAGATGGCTGGAGAGACCCTGCTCGGCTCCGAGGGTGATGACGAGATTGTCGGCACGGACTTCGACGACCATATCCAGGGCCTTGGCGGAAATGATGTCCTGGTCGGCGGGCGTGGGAACGACCTGATGGACGGTGGCGCCGGGGATGATATTTTTCCTGTCGAGGGACGGCGCCAGGGCAAGGACCGCATTATCGGCGGTGAGGGCTATGACAGCATCCGCGGCGGCGATGGGGATGACCGGATCAGGCTGGTTGAACTTTCCCCCCTGGACAGTATCGAGCGTATTGACGGAGGGTCGGGATTCAACAGGCTGGGCGGCACAGGCGCGGCCAATATACTCGATTTCAGCGGGACCGATTTACTCGATATCGCTGTCATAGAGGGCAGGGCAGGCCGGGATACGATTATCGGCTCCAGTGGTGATGACGTGATCGATGGTGGCCGGGGCAGGGACACTCTCAGCGGTGGCGCCGGCAACGACACCTACCTTTATGCACCCGGTGATGGCCGCGATGCTATCGCCAATTCCGACCCGGACGCATCCGCCCGTGATATTTTGCGAATGGACGCTATCGGCCACGACCAGGTCTGGCTGTCCCGCAAGCGCGATCATCTGGTGCTGACCGTTGCGGGGACAAGGGACCGTATCCTGGTCCGGGACTGGTATAACGATGAGGCCAACCAGCTCGATGCCATATACGCTGGCGGCCGTGTCCTGATGCACGGCCAGGTGGATCAGCTGGTAAACGCCATGGCGGCCTTTGATGTGCCCGACGGCGTTGGCGAACTTGTTTCGGAGCAGGCCCGCACCGAACTGGAACCGGTGCTGGCCTCGGTATGGCAACTGGCGGGGTAGGGCAGTGGCAAAAGCGCGCTCAGGCGCAGTTCATTACGACCCTGCATAACCAAGCAGCAGGTAATCCGTTGTCCCCGCGCTGCCTGCGGTTACCGACTTGATTTCCATCCGGGCATCGAGCAGCTTAGCCAGGGCGTCGGCACAGGGCCCCTCAATGACAGGAATGATTTCTACTGCCACGGTTTCCGAACTGCTTACCGCCACCACTTTAATGTCGTCGCCTTCGGCCTGGCACTGCATCATCACAACAGCGGCCCGGCGTTCTTCGCAGCTGCCCATGGAATCCCCGTGGGCAAGGTGTCCGGGAACACCGGACTGGCTGATAGTCACCGTCCTGCCTTTGTGGCAAATAGATGTTTTTCCCTCCCTGTCGTCATCGTCACTGAACGCATTAACGCTCAGGCCGGACAGGGCCAGCAGAGCCAAACCAACGACTAGCTTTTTCATATGCGGTTACCTTATTGATTAATGGTGAGTACTGCTTGAGTGTATAGGGCTTCGACGGCAAAACAAGTAATAGCCATATGGCATTTTATTATAAAGACATATTCTTTATAGCTATATCTAGTGGGCTCGGCTGGAACTACTCAAGCTGACCAGGCCGGCTCTGCCAGGGCAGCCACCCGGCAGGTGGCATTTGATGGCTTCACGTTACGGCGAAAGGCTGTCTCGCAGGGGATGCCCTGTTACCCCATATCAGGCACAGGCCACGATTTGCCAAGCCCGGATTGCCTTCTATACTTTTTCCCGGCGGCGATTCGGCCGGCCAATACAACAATTTCGAGGGAACTATGAAGAAAACAATCGCAGTACTACTGTCTTCACTCTATCTGTCACTACCGGTACTGGCTGCCGAAGACAGCCATATGGACAAGGCAGGGGAAGCCGCGTCCGACGCCTGGGAGAGCACGAAGGAGGCTTCAAGCGAGGCCTGGGAAGCCACCAAGGAGGGCACTGAAGAGGCCGTGGACGCAACCAAGGAGGGCACTGAAAAAGCCTGGGATGCTACCAAGGAAGGGGCGGAAAAAGCCGTCGATGCAACCAAGGAAGCTGTTGGCGCGGAATAAGAGTCTTTATGAATTCTGTTCGAGCCGGAGGCTTCTACAGAATTATTCCCCGGATCCAGATGGTGGCCGGGCTCTCGGGCGTCTGCGCGAAATCGCGATAGCGGACAGCCCGCCCGGCTAGCCCTTGCCCAACGCGGGAATCAGCTGCCTCGGCCCGGCCAGCGAGAGCTGCTTCAGAACTTTACGGCGATAGCCGGAAACCTGGCGCATACTCTCCAGTGCCGGGAACTGCAGCAGTACCTGCACGATGTCCTGTACCAGCACCACGCGCGAGAGACCGCGATAAATACCGAGATAGGAACCCACCATGGCGGTGAGTGAACGGGTCAGGTGCATGTAATCGCTGCGCACCACGATGCCCTGTCGACTCAGCGCGGTGGCAAGGTTGATCGCCAGCTCCAGTCGGCTCACCAGGCCCTGCTGGCCCTCCTTGTACAGGGTGAGCAGGAAGTCGTAGCCCAGCGGTTCCACCTCCGCCTCCGCCAGCACCTGCTTGATGTGCCTGGCCAGTTCCTTGCGACAGGCTTCCATCTGCTTGCGATCCGTGCCGAGTTCCACCACGGCCTCGAGGATTGCGTCGGCGTCGCCGGCCAGCACCGCCTGCAGGTATTTCAAAGCCGGTTTCCACACGGTGCTGATGTCTACCGTATTGCCCCAGTCGATGAGGTACAGCTGGTCCGTGTTGGCCACCAGTATGTTGCCGGGGTGCAGGTCACCGTGGAATTCCTGGTAGACAAACAGGTGGGAGATAACGGTGTGCAGGAAGGCCCGGCCGACCTTGCGCCGGGCGCGGGTGGTCCTGCGCTTGCCGCGGTTGCCGAAGGCGCTGTTGATGCTGGCTGCCTCGTCGACAAACTCCATCTCGATAATGCGGCGGGTACCGTGGTAAACCGCCGGCACGTGCCAGCGGTCCGACAACCCCGCCCGCTCCGCGAAGCGGGCCTGGTTGCGGGCTTCCGACTCGAAATCCAGCTCCTCGCGAAAGCCCTCGACGAACACGTCCACCTGGTCCAGCCATGAGGACAGGAAAGGGGAGAGTTTGGAATGGGGCGCCCAGTACTGGCTGCTGAGAATCGCCAGCTTGATCACCGTCTTGCCGATCAGGAACTCGCGCTCCAGGTTATGGCGACCCACCTTGACCACGACCGGGGTCAGAACCTGTTTGCCGCGTCGGTCCTGCATGGGTTTCTGGGCGAGGTAAACCGAGGCAATGGAGCCTGACTTCAGCGGTCTGGAGGCATCGAAACCGAAGTAGCGCTCCGTGGGCAGCACCCCGTAGCACTCCAGGAAAGCCTGCTCCACCTCGGCGGCGGTCATGGGTTCCACGTCTTCCTGGAACACCGCCAGCGCCTCGGTGATCTCGTCCGGCAGGAAATCCGAGCTGGCGGCGGCCACCTGCGCCATCTTGATGAAAAAGGGGCCAAACTCCCGCACCATCTGCGCAACGATTTCGGCCTGGGCCCTGAAGTCCTCCGGGTCGGTGGCGAAGAACTCACGAATATATCGCAGCGCGCCTATCTGGCGCCGGAAGATGACCAGGTCCTGGCGGATGACGCCGGTGTTGCCGAGAATTTCCCGCATGCGGCGGTCGTTCACCTGGCGCAGGTCCTTTACCTGGTTGATCAGCTGGGCTATCAGCGGTTCATAGGCCGTGATGACGATGCGCAGGACATCCAGGCTGACCTCCCCGAGGCCGCGCAGCTCCGGCTCGCTCATCAGCTCGTTGAAGAACTTCCAGAACTCGTCGGTGAGCTGCTTCGGGATCGGGACGATGCTGCGGGCGGTGACCTGCTCCACCAGGAAGCGAATCAGGTTTTCGGTGCTCTGTTCGTTGGGCAGCAGGTTGCCGCTGCGCATCCGGGTGGTCAGGTTGCGCAACTGCAGGTTGACCGGGTGTGCCTGCAGGGCAAGGAACAGTTCGTCCAGGGCCTTGTGCAGTTCCGGTTCGCTGATCGGGTTCCTGCGGTTGATCAGCTCGACCAGGGGCAGCAGGGAGCGGTAGATCTTGGCCACGCCCACGGTAAAGTCGCTGGTGGAGCGCACCAGCCGCACGGTCTGGCCCTTGATGGCCGGCAGAACCTCATCCAGTTTGAGATATTCGTCAATCGCGACCGGCTTAACCTGCTTCGCCAACAGACACTCCTGGCTGATCGATGGGGCCGGACCAGCGCTGACGTTGAATTTCGGGAGGAAGCCCGCTTTTCGGTGATCTGTGATCTTTCCCGACAGGCAGGCAAGCCGGCATTTTCGCCTATTCGGCGAAACCCCACAAGCGCGATATCCCGGTCAATTAATCCGGGTCAAACCAGCGGAAAGCCTCCAGGTTTGGTAGAATAGGCGCCCTCGTCGCCTCGTATGTCCAGCCATGACTGATACCACCACCTCGGCCGCGCCACCCACCCTGCCGGCGGAAACCGCCCGCCTGATGCGTATGGCCACCTACGCCTCGATTTCCGTGGCCCTGGTGTTGATCGCCGCCAAACTCGTTGCCTGGGGCGTCTCCGATTCCCTGAGCCTGCTGGCAACCCTGATCGACTCTACCCTGGATGCGCTGGCATCACTGATTAACCTGCTGGCGGTGCGCCACGCCCTGTCGCCGGCGGATCGGGAACACCGGTTCGGCCACGGCAAGGCCGAGGCCCTGGCGGGTCTGGGACAGGCGACCTTCATCGCCGGCTCGGCGGGCTTCCTGTTGCTGGAGGCCGCCCGCCGGTTTGTCAACCCGGTGCCGCTTGAAGCCTATGGCGTGGGTATCACCGTCATGGTGTTTTCTATCATCGCAACCCTCGGTCTGCTGTCCTACCAGCGGCATGTCATTCGCAAGACGGGGTCGGTGGCGATCAGCGCCGATTCCCTGCACTACCGCACCGACCTGCTGGTCAACGGCAGTGTTATCGCCGCGCTCTGGTTGTCATCGGTCGGCTGGGCGGGTTTCGATCCGCTGTTCGCCGTCGCGATCGCGCTTTACATACTTTACAGCGCATGGGAAATCGTCAGGCATGCCTTCGACCACCTGATGGACCGGGAACTACCGGATGAAGAAAGGGAGCAGATCAAGGCCATTGCACGTTCCCACGGGAAGGTGCGGGGTATGCACGACCTGCGCTCGCGGCGCTCGGGCATGGCCACCTTCATTCAACTCCACCTGGAGCTGGACGACGAATTGAGCCTGCTGGAGGCCCACAGGATATCGGACGAGGTCGAGGAGCGCTTGCAGGATGTCTACCCTGCGGCGGAAATCATCATTCACATCGACCCTATCTCGGTGGTGCCGGATGAACCCACCCCGGAGTACCCCCCGGAGGAGTCTCCGGAGGGCGGCCAGGGCCTGTTAAATAAACTGCTCCCTTAGCACCCGCTTGAGGACCTTGCCGGCCGGGTTGCGCGGGATGGCCTCGATAAAGATCACCTTCTTCGGCAACTTGTAGCGCGACAATTTCCCGGCGCAGCAGGCGATGATGTCCTCCTCGCTGGTTTCGTCCTGGTTGCCCACCACGATCGCGCAGGCAATCTCGCCCCATTTTTCGTCGGGCAGGCCGATCACCGCCACCTCGGTGACCGCGGGATGGGCAATGATCACGTTCTCTACCTCGGCGGGGTAGATGTTCTCGCCGCCCGATATGATCATGTCCTTGATCCGGTCCTTGATGAAAATAAAACCGTCCTCGTCGATTTCGGCGATATCGCCGGTCCGAAACCAGCCATTATCAAAGGCTTCGGCAGTGGCTTCGGGGCGGTTCCAGTACTCCTTCATGACAAAAGGCGCCTTGATAACCACCTCGCCGGTGCCGCGGCTGCTGATATTGCCCTCACTGTCGCGGACCCTGATCTCGGTAAACATCGCCGGCGCCCCGGCCGAGCCGATCTTGCTCAGTGCGTACTCATTGAGCAGGAAAGAGCCGCCGCCACCGGTCTCGGTCAGGGCATAGCCCTGTACCACCTGCATGTTCTTTTCATTGTAGATTTCGATCAGCGCCTTCGGCATCGGCGCGGCGCCGGTAATAAAGCAGCGAAAATGCTCCGAGTCGAAGGTGGCGAAGTCCGGTACCTGTCGCATGAAGTTGAGAATCGCCGGTACCGAGCCCCCGGTGGTGACCCGCTCCTCCCTGATCAGCGACCAGACCGCCATGGGGTCGAAGTTGGGCATCGATATAATCGTGCCTCCGCCCACCGCGCCGGTGATCACTGACGTCAGTGCGGCAACGTGAAACATGGGCAGCGGCAGCAACGAGCGGTCCCGGTACCGGATGTCCATGGTGGTAGCCCAGCTCAGGGCAGCCCAGCTGATGGTCTCGTGGGTGTGCACCACACCCTTGGGGAGTCCGGTAGTGCCGGAGGTGTACATGATGAAGAGGTTGTCGTCGCCGCCGCGTACCACATCGGGTTCTGCGTCCGTTGCCTGTTCAAGCAGGGCTTCCAGCCCCGGGTCCTCGCCCTCTCCTGGGCGAACCCGGACCCAGGTGGTGATTCCCAGCGGGTGATCCTTGTTCGCCTTGATACCGCGGGTCAGTTCGCCGCATTCGGCGCCGTAAAACAGCGCTTTCGTGCCGCTGTCGGACAGGATGAAGGACAATTCGCTGGGGGTGAGTCGGGTGTTCAGCGGTACCACCACGATGCCCAGCTTGGCGGCGGCGTAAAACAGCGCGACAAATTCCACGCAGTTCTGCATCAGCAGGGCCGCCCGGTCACCGGGTTCGAGGCCAAGCCCGGTCATTGCGCTGCAGCAGCGGTTGGCCAGCTCGTTCAGCCCGGCGAAGGTCAGTCGCGTGTTGGTGGATGGCTCCACATAGGCTTCCAGGTCGGGCGACAGCCCGGCGCGCTGGGTGAGATGCAGGCCGAGATTGATGTTCATGTTATATCCTCTTCATCCAGGGTTTCAGCTCAAGCGCGTGCTGTTGCACGCGCTTTGTTGCGGCGGGTTTTGGCGGCTGGTTTCAGGGCAGCCGGCTTTTTGCTTGCTGTCTTTCTGGCAGCGGCTTTTTTCGCCGCCGGCTTTTTCGAGGCGGCTTTACCCGTCAGCGAGACTTTTTCCAGATCCGACACGGCGGCCATTATCAACCGGGTCAGCTGGTAGGGGTCAGCGACCGCTTCCGGTGATGCCCCCACGCCAAGACAGATCATGTCGTTGACGGACACGAAGCTCACATTGAGCCCCGCGCCGGGCGGTACGATGGGGCAGCCCTGGAAGGACACCATGGGTGCGCCTGCCAGGTAACGCTGCCCCTGGGGGCCGCGCATATTGGAGATTACCAGGTTGATGCTCGGCATGGATCTGAATGCGGCGGCGATATCCGGCAGGGTGGTGCTGCCGAACAGCAACATGGCGTAGAGCTGCCGCACGGCGGAGGGTAACTTTGCGCTGCTG